>CAYVSA010000135.1:0-1728 GCA_964454175.1 uncultured Pseudomonadota bacterium | reverse complement strand
ACTGCCGCTTTCAGTAGATAGTATTTTTTCGGCAAAGTTTGAGATACCTTCCATTTCGAAGATGTTTTCAGCTAGATCAGGTATTGTCGAACCATGGAGCTTCACTGTGCCTTTTCTGTCCACGAAGTACACTGTGCGGTTGAATTTTTTCTGATAGTCTTCGATGATTTCTTTTACCGCACTGACTGTAAGCCCCACACCGGTTGCCCCAATGTAGTTCCCGTGGTAATCGAAAACGCGGTAATTGATGAATATTGTCATCGTGTCCCTGTTGGCCATGTCCGGATCGACGTTGACCTCGTAGTCCGGCTCCATTTCCCGCACCCTGAAATACCATTTGTCTCGCTCCTCTTTTGAGGACACCTTCTTGAGTATGCCATCGGCGTAATAGTATCTTTTCGTCCGTTCCGATATGAAAAAACTTGTAACAGTGTCGTATTTCGTCTTGATCTCCTTTAGATACAGCGTAATCTGGCTTACGTCCTTTTCACCGTTTATCACCCAGTCCCTCAAAAAAGCATTGTTCGCCATGAGCGACGATATAAATATTGGTCGCATCAGGTCCTGCTGGATCTCAGAGTAGATATTATCGCTGGTAAGAGGCAAGTCCCTCTGGATTATCTGCGAACGCAGTGACGTCCTGGAGACGAAGAAGCTCGACAAACTGGTGGCCAGAAACCCGACCACGAGAAGGACGCTGACTACAAGGATTAAATTCCGTTTACTGTCCAGCATGATCTAACCATAACCCCCGGGTGAACACGCATGCCTAACCGCTAGAATCAACAAAATGAACATAACACCCTTTGCTGCTTAAGGTCAAGATTTTACGTCACATAATGCAGTGATCAGACAAACTTTACTGTTTCGGAGACACTTTCCTCTTTACATTATTGGTCTGACCATTTAGGCTTAGCCTCTTAAAAACGGTGCTGCAAGAGACATCATCTTGAGTTTAAAGGAGGAATCATGGAAATTTCAGAGTTCACCGAGGTACTGCTTGACGCCAAGGATCTGAAGGGTATGAGTTTCGAGGATCTCGGCAAGCTGATAGGACGCAGCGAGATGTGGACAGCTTCCCTCATTTTCGGGCAGGCCCGGGCCACTGCCGATGAGGCCGACAAAGTCATCACCGCACTTGGCCTGGAAGAGGACAAGGTAGTCTTCGAAGCTTACCTGACAGCTTTTCCCAACAAGGGTCTGGGCCCTGTAGTGCCGACAGACCCCCTGATCTACAGGCTCTACGAGATCATGCAGGTTTACGGCTACCCCTTCAAATCAGTGGTTCACGAGAAATTCGGCGACGGCATCATGAGCGCCATCGATTTCACCTTCGATGTGGAGAAGGAAAAAGACCCCGGGGGCGACCGCATAAAGATCACCATGTCAGGCAAGTACCTGCCGTATAAGATCTGGTAGAGCATTCGTCCCTGGCCAGGCCATGGCCGGATTGAGTCCCAGGTCCCAGGTTAACCGGCCTATGGCCAGCGTCCAACGACCAAGGTCCAAGGTCCAACGTTACAGTGGCTCACCCTCTCCTAACCTCTCCCATCAAGGGAGAGGAATTAATAGCAGAGGAGATATTAACCCAGCCCAAGTTTTACTCCGCGGCTCTCAGCGGTAAGGGCTGACTAGCCCTCCCTGCCTGCCCTGAGCTTGTCGAAGAGCGGCCCTCTGCGTTACAGGCTCTTGTCTCTATCCAGCCTTCGATTGGAGTCCCAGGTCCCA
>CAYVSA010000134.1:0-1922 GCA_964454175.1 uncultured Pseudomonadota bacterium | reverse complement strand
AAGTCATCAACTTTCTTGATAAAATTAGACCAGGATGCTAATTATCTAGATATCAAATATCACATATTGATTAATTCAATACAAAAGGGTGCAGCTATGAACGTGATCAATTGCAGGGGGATTGCATGTCCGGGACCGGTAATTCAGGCCAAAAAGGCCCTGGAAGGGCTATCCGCCGGAAGTTCTTTCATAATGGACGTTGATTCAGAGGCCAGCAGGGAAAATGTATCGCGCTTTGTCCAAAGCAGGGGAGCCAGTTTATCGGTAAAAGAGGTTGAAACGGGCGTCTTTCGCCTCACCGTTGAAAGTGGTACCTCAACTGCGCATCTGGAGGCTTCGCCAGCACCTGTTGTGTTTGTAACAAGCAACATACTGGGTGCTGGAGACGACAAGCTGGGCAGTATTCTCATGGAGGGCTTCGTTAACACGCTGCTTGAGCAGGATATCGCTCCGGATAAGATGATCTTCATGAATTCCGGCGTGCGGCTGGTGGCGAAAGGCTCGCCCGTACTGGAAGCCTTAAGGTCCCTCACAGACCGGGGATGTGAAATACTCTCCTGCGGAACGTGCCTTGAATATTTTTCCCTCAGTGAAGACCTGGAAGTCGGGATCGTCTCCAACATGTACGATATTCAGGGCGCCCTTCTTGCTGCCGCCTCTGTAATAAGGCCGTAGTGATCGTATTCAAGATTCAGCGCCTGCCCGCCACAGCCTTGACGAAGACTGGTTCAATGTTCAGAATCAACGAAGGTACATCTATATAACGTAAAGCAAGCAGGGAGAAACCGTGTGAATAAAAGAAAAGACATTTACAAGCTGACAGGCATGGTCAAAGCCTCCGGTTGAGCTGCCAAGCTCGCCCCAGGGGACCTGGAGACACTACTTGCACCGATAACGTCCTGCGGTGCCGAGGACGAACGGCTGCTGGTGGGATTCAGCACTGCCGACGACGCCGGCGTGTACCTGATTGACGATGATACAGCACTGGTCCAGACCATAGACGTCATCACACCGGTTGTTGACGATCCGGCCGATTACGGATCTATCGCCGCCGTCAACGCCCTTTCGGACATATACGCCATGGGCGGCAAACCCGTTACAGCACTCTCCTTCCTGGCCTTCGACCCGTGCAAAGTCCCCGCCGAGATCATCGGCGAGATCCTTGAAGGGTCCCTGTCTGCCCTGGCCGATGCCGGGACAACACTCCTGGGCGGACACACACTGGAAGATCCGGAGCTTAAATTCGGGTTCGCAGTAACGGGCACTGTTAGGGCTGACTCCTTCGTCACCAATAGTGGTGCTTCGGCCGGGGACATGATCTACCTCACCAAACCACTGGGTACCGGCATATCTGCAACTGCGGCAAAAGGCAGCATGGTGCCAGCAGATCTGCTCTCGCAGAGCACCGCGTGGATGAAAACCTCCAACCTGGACGCCTCTACAGCCATGTTAAAAAGCGGCGCTTCTGCGGCGACCGATGTAACCGGGTTCGGACTCCTCGGGCACCTTGCAGAGATGTGCCGGCCCGGAGGGCTGGGAGCCCTTGTGGACCACGACACGATCCCCGTCATGCACGGTGTCAGAGAACTCGTTACGGAAGGTCTGGTGCCGGAAGGAGCGTATAATAACCGGAAATACCTCGAGGGGTTTGTAGATACCCAGGGCCTTGAACCTGAAGTGACCCTTCCCCTTTACGATCCCCAGACATCAGGTGGCCTTCTCGTTGCCATCTCTCCGGAAAGATCCGACATCCTTGAGATGAATTTCGGCGAAGCCGGAGTATTTTTCGCCCGCATCGGGCTGTTTACTGGTAAGAGAGGGATAAAGATAGTTTCTGGTTTATAGGGTCGCTTCGCTTCAGTCCCAGGACCCAAGTCCCATGTCCCAGGTCATATCAAATTCACCCCCACCTAGCCTCCCCC
>CAYVSA010000133.1:0-2151 GCA_964454175.1 uncultured Pseudomonadota bacterium | reverse complement strand
AGATCCAAGCGTCTTCCTTGTTACTCTTTCCACTCAAGAGGTTTGATCGGTTCGGGGGCTGGACGTTCACCCCGCAACTCGGCAAGAGCGTCCTTTGCCGCTATGCTGTAGGAAGCACCATCGGGTAGCAATTCCAGGAGTTTCTCGTACTCATGAATACTACTGCCCTTTCGCATAAGTTTATGATGGTAGATCCTTGCAAGACGAAATCGGGCCTCGATGTGTTTTGGGTCCTCAGTCAGCACACCTTTTAGGTAGATTACAGCTTCTTCGAACTTTTCATCCCTTTCGGCAGCTACACCCTTGTTGAACCAGGTACTGATATTGAAATCGCGTTGGGCTTGGACTTCAGACTTACGACGCCCCACTCCTAAGATAAAGCTTCCCATCCACTCGCCCGAATTCATATAAATATGGGTCATTCCAAAGGACACGATAGTTGGCATAGCCAATAGCATCAGGAATGTCCACAGCCCGCCTCTGATGAAAGTCACACCTGCAAAACCAGCGTAGTACATAAACGGGAACATCAGGCACCACATTAGCCAGAACAGGGGCTGAGAAGTAATCTCCTCCAGCCAATCCCAAAATCCATGGAAACGTTTCTGTCTCAGGTCGGTCGAGTGAAGAAGCACCAGTTTTTCCTCTTCCTTGCTGGTTCGTGATGCTTCCTGGATTTTCTCTCCATAATGCGAGCCGGGGAAAGCCTCTTCCAGCTGCAGAACAGCACGATCTGCTAGTTTTGTGTTACCAGCAAGAGTTGCATATAGTCCTGTCAGGCCGATTACCTTCTCCCCTGTAGATCCAGACAACCAGCTTTGATCAAGAAGCCTTTGGAGGAGATCAGAGGCTGTCGCGTATTCTCCTGAGTCACCGAGGGCCTTCCCATACTTTAGATAGTCGCGGGCATCATCCTCATCACCGCAGCACTTCACCATCTCCAGAAAAGCCTGCCCAGCCATGACAGGGTTGCGATTACCGATGTAATATTTGTCGATAGCTTTCCTGTAATAAAGGCGTGCCAGTCCCTGCTTACCATCCCGGTCTGAATACAACCGCGCCAGAAACAGGTGAGGCTCCGGGTTAGATGGATCACGGTCGATAGCAGACAGCAACTTCTTTTCACCTGCCGCCAGATCGCCTTCTTCCCAGGCACTTTTGGCTCCACTGCGAACCAGGTGCTCCACATCACCTTCAACGTCATAGCTGTAGACTTTTCCGATAACCAGACCTGTTAGCAGGCCTCCAACATGGGCCCAGTGACCGATGCCAGAGTCAAAGTTGTAAACAGTGACCAGGTAAGCATAGGTGAGGTCACGTGCGAACCAGAACGCGATGAGAGCTTTTGCCGGAAGATCGTATCTCCAGTAGACGAAAATGAGGGACACTACCATTTTGATCTTGGAATGGTAGAAGCGTACTAGATACAGGCCCATGATGCCGGAGATCGCTCCTGAAGCTCCTATGCCCTCCTGCCCCATGATAAGAAAGGAAAGCACTTCGGTCCCCAGTTCACAGATAAAATAGAAAAGGACAAAGCGAACCCAGCCAATTTTACTTTCCAGGTAGGAACCGAATACCCACAGGAAAAGCATGTTGAAGAATAGGTGAAAAATGTCTGCATGTTGAAAAACGGAAAGAGGGATGAACCATTCACCTGTTCCGAAATCGTAGAAATAGTTGACGAACGTTACACCGATGATGGTGATAACTGCCCAGGGGATTCTCTCAAGTTTCTGGTCAGTACCGACGGGAACAGGCATGTTTGGATAATAGCAGGATTAAATTGGGAATGAACCGAGCGAATCACTTTCCAGAATTTGCCTGGCTCTATTTTTTTCCTGCGGGTCTAGTCATGGCGTACGATAAGCCAGTCAAATCGGTGCTGAAGGGGCGGTTCCGGAAAATCCGTAAAGTAATCCGCAAGAGACAACTGCCTATATTTTTCAGCCCACCAGTACTCAAGGCAGATATCTGAAATGGCGAGATTGCCCAGTTCGGTGCCAATAAAAACAAGAACTTACCGAGTATTGAAGGAGTTAGGAAGCTCGGCGGTTCTGACTTCTAATCCGTAGGTCCCAGGTCCGAATCCTGCTTGCCGCGGCGTAGTTACATCATAGACGTAACGAAGACGGGCCGACCGTGTCCCTG
>CAYVSA010000132.1:0-2153 GCA_964454175.1 uncultured Pseudomonadota bacterium | reverse complement strand
TGGCACCTCGATGTCGGCTCATCGCATCCTGGGGCTGAAGTCGGTCCCAAGGGTTGGGCTGTTCGCCCATTAAAGCGGTACGTGAGCTGGGTTTAGAACGTCGTGAGACAGTTCGGTCCCTATCTGCTGTGGGCGTAGGATATTTGAGGGAAGCTGCTCCTAGTACGAGAGGACCGGAGTGGACGAATCCCTGGTGATCCAGTTGTCCTGCCATGGGCATAGCTGGGTAGCTAAATTCGGAAAGGATAACCGCTGAAAGCATCTAAGCGGGAAGCCCCTCCCAAGAATAGATATCCCTACCACGCTTAGCGTGGTCTGAAGACCCCTCGTAGACTACGAGGTTGATAGGCCGGGTGTGTAAGTGCGGCAACGCATTCAGCTAACCGGTACTAATCGGTCGTGAGGCTTGACCATTTTATTTTTACCTTTGACAGGTTCTGTCTTTCGGTCAGAATGATGACTTGACACATAATCTTCAGAATTTGAGTTTCTGGCGACTATAGCAGGGAGGTCACACCCGTTCCCATTCCGAACACGGAAGTTAAGCTCCCTAGCGCTGATGGTACTGCACTGGCGACGGTGTGGGAGAGTAGGTCGTTGCCAGAATTAATTTGAGAGCCCCATGGAAGTTTTTCCATGGGGCTCTTTTTTTGGGGTATTTATGCGGCTGTGATAACGGGCAATCTGTCCTTCGGCAGGCTCAGGACCGTACGAATAGAACGTGAATCTTAGCCCTGACTCCCAAGTCTCTGATCTCCGACCTCAAAACGACAACTTAGAAATTGACCTTATCCTCCTGACAATGTAACGTCACCGAGGAGTTTCGTGAAACATTAAAATGAGGTGCTGCATTGGAGCGCAATACTGCAAAAGACAGGAAATTCTACCTTTTTCTGGGCCTTTTCGGGCTTGCCGTCGTGGCCATTGCTGTGCTCTCACCCAGGGCTTTTAAGGTACTGGCCCTCTCCTTCGGTCTTGCGTACCTTCTCGACCCCGCAGTTGACTGGTTGGAACACCGGAAAAAAGTACCCCGCAGCCTGTCCATACTGGTTATCCTGGCGGTGGTCGCAACCCTCATAGTGATCCTGTTCTCCCTGGTAATTCCCTACCTTTGGGATCAGGGTGTGGATTTTATCAGGGAGGCGCCAAACCTTGCTGAAAAAGCAGCCGACAAACTGGCTGCATGGGGTGTCATACCCAGAGATTTTACCATAAGCCTGCCCCGGCTCCTGTCGGACCTGGAAAAAGAGCTTCTCTCGGGTGGTATGACCTACATCAGCCCCATTGCCAAAGGGTTCTTCAGGGCAACCTCTGGGCTTCTCGGGACGGTTCTGGTAATTGTCAACTTCATAGTAGTACCTGTCTTTTTCTTCTACATTCTCAGAGATCTGGATGGGATCAGGAAAGGATTTTTCAGCTACGTTCCGAATAATTTGAACAAGAGTGTTGAAGATTACCTGTCCACGGTTGATGGGGTGCTCGGTGGATTCATACGGGGGCAGATCGTCGTTGCCATGGCACTTGCGGTGCTTTATTCGACGGGATTGCTGATAACGGGGTTACGGTTTGGCGTTGTAATTGGAGTTGCGGCAGGTTTGCTCAGCGTTATACCGTACGTAGGGTTTTTCATTGGCATTGCGGCCTCTTCCGTAGTAGTCCTGGTGGACTTTTCCGGATGGGGCATGGTTCTTGGTGCAGCTGCCACCTTTGCAGTTTCACAGCTGATCGAGGGCTATGTGCTGACGCCCAGACTTGTTGGAAACAAGGTCGGATTAAATCCACTGGAGACTCTTGTGGCGGTGCTGGTGGGTGGCGAGATGGGCGGCTTCGTTGGTCTTCTCATAGCCATACCCACTGGCGGGATCATCAAAAAGACCCTATACTTCCTTAAGGAAAGAGAGACTGAAGTTACTGTAATGAAGAACGAAGAAGATACACTCCCAACGGAGGAGGGTTCAGATGAGCCAGTTTAAGGGTTCCACGATGGAAACGTCAGGAACCGTGTCCATGTACTGTATGGGATGCGGCAAAGTAATTGATGGTGATCCTTACCAGACGAGTTTTTCCGGCGTTTGTGCGACTTTTGAACCGGTGCATTTTTGTTCGAAAGAGTGTTGGGATTCGTCTGAGGAGTACAACACAGAAAACTGGGA
>CAYVSA010000131.1:0-2199 GCA_964454175.1 uncultured Pseudomonadota bacterium | reverse complement strand
CTTTGCGGACTTGAGCGACTGCAAGGAGCGGGCGTGAGGCAAAGGATTTTTGCTCTTTATAAGTGTTTTACTTTAACGTGGGTCTTGGGACCTGGGTCCAGGGACTCTGCCCAAAGGGCCAGATCTGTGGTAAAAAAACGCTTCTTTCATTTGCTGATTTGGCACTTTTATGTTAGAAGAAATGTTAATTCAGGTTCTTGTAACAGATCGTCCGGGTTCTGGAGGGTGCAGGATGGCAATGAGAAAAAAGATACTGGTTGTTGACGATTCCCCCTTCTTCCTTGAACGGATGAAGGATCTGCTCACAGGGATGAGCTTCGATATCGTAACATGCGATAACGGCCAGAAAGCGGTCAAGATCATCGTCCGGGAGCATGAGAACCTTGGCTTGATCATCACCGACCTGCAGATGCCGGAGATGGATGGTTTCAAGTTCCTCAAGTGGCTCAAGGAACAGGTCTATGCCAATGACCTCCCCGTCCTTGTGCTGACAGGCGCCTATGATCTTACGGAAATTGTTGGTTCCTTAAGTGAATACGGCGTGAAGGGCCTTCTGGATAAGGGTTCCCATCCCCACCACCTCATATCAAGGATAAACACGATCCTTTTCCCGGAGATCCGAAACCAGCGAAAGCATGAGAGGGTTTCGGTTCACCTGCCGGTTGGCTTCGACCTTGAGGGGAACAGCTACAAGGCACTGATAACGAACGTGAGCCTGGGCGGATGTTTCCTTGAAACAAAAGAAATACTGGATCCCGATGCAAACATCACAGTTTCCCTGGAATTTCCGAAAATGAAATCGAACCTGTCTCTCAAGGCAAAGGTTGTCTGGGGGCTCGGCGGCAGCAGCTGGAAAGGCAAACAGCCCTCTCTGGAGGGGATGGGGATTCACTGGTCAGAAATGACCGCGGACGACAAGCTGATCCTCGAAAGCTACATCGGCGAAAAACTTAAAGAGGAACGTCTCTACGATATGCTCCTCCCGTAACGATAAGGATGTGTAGTCGTTCCACTCAACTATCATCGTATTCTCCTGTAATTAAATCCTCAGGTTCATTCCCCAATCAGGAGTTCTGGCGTCATTTTATGGCCTGGTCGAAGAGCCAGGCGCCCGTAGCCTGGAGTCTACAGACCACTCACTGCTCAGTTAAAGATAACGCACCGCCAAAGATAGCCACAGTGTATATGTCACGATTGATAGAGCTGTGCTTGTTGTAACGGCCGCAGCCGCGAGATCGCTGTCCCCCCCCATCTCGGCAGCCATCACGTAGGAGATGGTGGCCGAAGGGCTGGCCAGGAGTATGATGGATGGTATCGCTAGTGACCTGCCCACTTCCAGGAAGCTGAAGATGCAAAGGCCTGCCAGGGGCAGCAGGAGGAGTTTCAAGCTTGCAGCCAAACCCAGCAGCATAGTTCTGCCGCGTTTGCCCGGACGCAATGAGCCTCCGATGATGAGCAGTGCCAACGGTAGTGCCATGTCGGCTACGATGTCGAAGGTTCGGCCCAGGAAAACGGGGAGTTTTAAGCCCATACCGGAAAACACCAGGCCAAGGGTTGTGCCCAGGATGATGGGGTTGCCGAGGAACCTTCCCAGAGATCTTGCCGTGGCGCCCTTTCCCTTTGCTCCCCCAGGGAGAAAACTGAACATGGAAATGGACAAGAGATTCTGAAAGAGTATGAGAAAGCCGGCAAGGACGCTGGCTGCAACCCTTCCTTCGGGCCCGAGAGAATAGAATATTACTGCAAGCCCAACGTATCCAAGATTGCCGTGATATGAGATCTGAGTGAATGTCGCAGCCCGCTCCCTGGGCATTTTCATGAGAACGGTGGTCAGAAGGGCTACCAGCATAACTGAACCTACCGCGACGAATGTTCCCGCCAACTGCCTTACGTCGAAACTTTCCGAGAATGTGCCCCCGCTGATCTCGCTGAAGACGAGTATGGGAACAGCCATGTAATAGACGAGCCTGTTTGCAGACTGAATGAATGAGTCTGGCAAAAAACCCATCTTGCGTGAGAGAAAACCGATCCCGATGACAAGAAATACAGGTGATAGGTTTTCAAGGATCTGAATCAATTTATTTCCTCCTGCCTCCTACTCTTATAATCCAAACCCGCATCCTGGAGCAAGCGGCGTTGTTTCATAGTCCTTTCGTGCGCCATGGGTTATTATGTTAATACAGGCAGGAGTGAGATTCG
>CAYVSA010000130.1:0-2231 GCA_964454175.1 uncultured Pseudomonadota bacterium | reverse complement strand
CTTCGCGCAGCAGCTGGATGTTTTCTGTAACGATGCTATTGCCCGAACTGATAACCGTGCGTGGTGTTCACCAACCCACCCTCCCGATGACGACAGCACCTGATGCCGAAACCTTCCGGAATGAATGCTCTAGCCTGTTGTGGTTAATCGGAAAGTGCGTAGGGATTTACGCTGGAAAACGTGCTGAAGAAGCTGTGCTGTTTCATCCCCTCGACCGGATTGCGATACTATAATATATTGGTTGTGAATTCAAGAACAATATTGTGGGAATTACGCTCCAGGTTTCTCGCAGAATTCTGGTCAGCTTCAAAACTGCTCCCGAAAGGGGCCAGGGCTTCGAACGATTTAATCTCATGTACGAGACATGGGAAGGATTGAAGTACACCTCACAAGGGGTTATGCTTTACATGGATGTACGGTACCAGTATCACGGCTCAGCAACGGAGACCTCATGGCCACGGAAAAAACGGATGAAATAGTTCTGAGCGCAGCTGACCTGACCAAACGGTTCGGCGACTTTACCGCAGTTGACGGAATCACCTTTTCCGTCCGGAAAGGGGAGTGCTTCGGGTTCCTTGGGCCCAACGGGGCCGGCAAGACCACAACCATGCGGATGATAACGAATCACCTGCCGGTCACAGAGGGGACTCTTTCGGTCCTGAACCTGGATGTGTCTCGTGACGCCCGGAAGGTCAAGTCACGCATAGGCATTGTTCCCCAGGAGAACAACCTGGACATGGACCTCACGGTCATAAACAACCTGCTGATATACGCTCGATACCATGGCATTGGCAGGCGTGAGGCAAGGCAAAGGGCGAACCAGCTCCTTGAGTTTTTTCAGCTCTCCGAACACTCCGAAAGTCCGCTGATGAGGCTTTCTGGAGGTATGAAAAGACGGCTCCTGGTGGCCCGCGGCCTTATCAACCAGCCTGAACTCCTTATCCTTGATGAGCCCACAACCGGCCTCGATCCGCAGGCCAGGCACCTCATCTGGCAGAAGCTGCGCACCCTGCAAGCCCAGGGTACGACCCTGGTGTTGACGACCCACTACATGGAAGAGGCCGAACAGCTCTGCGACAGATTGGTGATAATGGACCACGGAAATATACTGGTGGAGGGAAGCCCCGCTCAGTTGATAACGGAACACGCCGGCAGGGAGGTCCTGGAGCTCAGGCTCAGGGAGAATGAGAACAGGGAGAGCTGCCTGGAGGCGGTGTCCATCGACGGCGGACTGGGAGATGCCGAGATCGAGTGTTCTGCCGACACCCTTTATCTTTACACATCCGATGCCATGTCCCTGCTGGGCAGGCTCAATGTGGGACCAGAGCGCAGCGTCATGCACCGCAGGGCAAGCCTGGAGGACGTATTCCTGCGCATGACGGGAAGGGAGCTCAGGGAATGAAAGACGCATCCTTTCCGGCAGGCCCAACCCACGGACCGCGGGGCAAAGTAGCACTGCCTGATGTAACTTTCAGGGCGTTTTATGTCTGGTTCCGCGACTTCCGGGTGTGGCTAACCTTCTATAAGGCGAGCCTCATAGGCAATCTCGGAGAACCGCTCCTGTACCTGCTGGCCATGGGGCTGGGGCTGGGAAAGATGGTGGGCACCGTAAACGGTGTCCCGTACATCGCCTTCCTGGCACCCGGGCTGGTTTGCTCCGCTGCCATGTACTCTGCTACTTTCGAGTGCACCTTCGGGGCCTTCACCCGCATGACCCGGCAGCAGACCTACGACGCCATCCTCGCCACCCCCGTTTCCCTGGACGAGATAGTTGCCGGCGAGATAATGTGGGGGGCCACCAAGAGCCTGTTTTCCGGAACGGCCATGCTTATTGTGATGTCCCTTTTCGGCCTGGTAAACAGCCCCTGGGCGCTGCTTGCCCTGCCACTGGTAGTCATGGTTGGGCTCCTCTTTTCCTCCCTTTCCATGATTGTGACGGCTAAATCCCAGTCATATGACTTCTTCTCATACTATTTCACCCTGGGGATCGCTCCCATGTTCCTCTTTTCGGGCATATTCTTCCCCATCGAGAACCTTCCCCAGTGGGCACAGACCATGGCCTGGTTCCTGCCGCTGACACACGGAGTCAACGTGAGCCGGGCGCTCTTCACGGGAAATCCCGGCTGGCACCTCATGGGGGATGTCCTCTGGCTGGCGGTGTTCGTATTGGTTACATTCAGCTTCGCAGTCAGCGCTATCAGAAAGAGGTTGGTATTATAAATACCAGAAAC
>CAYVSA010000129.1:0-2334 GCA_964454175.1 uncultured Pseudomonadota bacterium | reverse complement strand
AGGGATCGTCATGGACACGGCCCGAACGGGAGGCACCCAAGGTATCATCATGGGCACTGCCCGAGGCCTTAACGCCCGGCCTCTTCATCGGCCCGTTGTTGCAAAAGACGGGACGGGAAAACTTCTCTTTGCCATGCCTGACGGACGGTCGATGGTGCTTCCAGACGGAGTGTACAGTGCCACTAACGGTGTTCGCCTGCACATAAGCGGCGGACGTATTTCACTTATAGACGGTATGCCTTCAAACAGAGGGAGGTAACGATGAAGAGGATCATTTTATTTGTATTGTTGGTAGGATTTTGCAGCGTACTCGGAGCCCCGGCCGTAATGGCCGATGAGTTCACCGCATCGTACAGCGCTGTCGAGACAATCAGCACTTCCCGCGGTGATATGACAGCCAGGGTATTCGTGGCTCCCCGCATGAAACGCATGGAGATGGAGGGAGCCACACAGGTCCTGCGCTTTGACAAGGGGGTCATGTGGGTCCTTATGCCCCAGCAACACATGTACATGGAAAAACCCATAGCGGTGGCCCCCGGAGGGAGCGCGAAGCTGAAATTTATCGAGAAAAAGAAACTGGGCCAGGAAACTATTAACGGCATAAAAGCAACAAAATATAAAACAGTCGCTGTGGATCAGAAGGGAAACAGGCTGGAGGGCTTTTCCTGGCGCAGCGCAGAAGACATCCTGGTAAAGAACGACATGAAGACTACGGGCGATGGTCGGTCTATGACGGTGAAAACGGAACTCTCCGACCTCAAGGTGGGCAGTCAGAACCCGGCCCTCTTCGAGCCGCCCCAGGGCTACCAGAAATTCGCCATGCCTGCAGGGATGCCGGGTGGAATGCCTGGCGGGCTTCCGGGAGGCATGAAAAGGCCGCGAAGAAAGTAATCTGATCAACATCGAGAGGGGCGAGGGAGGATATGGTGGAGCTTTTGAATTTGATGAAAATGAGGGAACAGACGAGGAGATTTTTCCGGTTGTTGCTGGTGTCGGTAGTATCGATCGCACTTTCGGTGTTAGCTTCCAGTACTGCTGATGCAAAAAAAGCTCCCAGTGTCGAGACGGTAACACCCTCGGCCAGGACTTTCAATTTCGAGGTGAACCGCAATGGCGGCATTACGGGAGACATCAACCACATCACATTTCAGGCGTCCCGCGTGGAGGAGGTGACCGGTGTTCTAAAACGCTGCCGTAAGATCCAGTTTCTCTATGCCTACTATGTGTCCCCAAGAAGGCTTGCTGACCCATTTCGTTCATTTAATTTATGGGAAGAACCTTCCTCTGATTTTTACAGGATCGGCAAAAATGAACTGGATCCTCCTCTATGCAACTACACCAACGTGAGTATTTCCGGCCAGCCATTTCGAAATGATGATATCAGTTCGGTTTGTTACGAACCCATCATTTCCGTTCCCGGCCAGCCAAAAATGCATGTCCCTCCAGGGGCAAAGGAATTCATACCAGGAAGAACTGCCACCTTGAATAAAGATATAATTATTAAGCAACTTATCTCTGAGGGTTCCGTTTTTACGGGTGAACCTCTTCCAATTCCCGATAAAAAGATACCTTTAACAGCCAATATCCGATGTGCTGGCAAGGCAGCCTCCGACCTGACCACGGGGGTGCCGCCGTTAAACACATCCCGTACCGGCTTTAACACCGGGCAGGGGGCATCCGGAGGAGGAGCGGGTACCACTGGCGGATCAGTCCAGTGCGATCTCACAGGGACATGGTTCGGCTACAACAATGGCACACGCACAACAGGCTGGAAGTTCAACCAGATCTTCACCTCTGCTGGCAGCGTAACCTACAGTGCAACCCACCTTTCAACCCAGGGAACTCCGACGAACAGCAATGACGGAACTTTAGTCAGAAGCTCGTCCGGAAACTACCTTTTCCACACACTGCTAACAAAGATCCCTACGGCAAACGGCAATTATCAAGCCTCAACTTTGAGGATCTACGACGCTGATGCAGCATGCAGCAAACTGACGGAAAGGCAGCTTTACAATTCCACATCAGGAATGATCAACAGGCCTGGTACCTACTGGCTCCAGAAGGCCGGTGCGCCACCCAGTCCTGTTCCCTCTCCGGTAGGACGACCGACCGGGCCCACGAACAACAGATTCAGGCCAAGGCGTGCCCCTGTCAAGCCAGGTGACACATTCCAGCCGGGGCCGAACATCCCTAAACCCGGGCCAACCGGGTCTCGGTGGAACAAGCGCTAAGGTCTGCTGCAGTATTGTAGCGGAGGCTCTGAATAGCAGGTATGGGCTTTATCTGGGCCCATCATTTCAAGGAGGCATGAATGAAAATGGTAAAGCTAAAAGA
>CAYVSA010000128.1:0-2344 GCA_964454175.1 uncultured Pseudomonadota bacterium | reverse complement strand
AAAAGTGCTCTGACCCCAGAGGGGGGAGGGGGAAACGCTTGACTTAAACCCTGCAAGACTTAGATTTCCTTTGAATTGCCGGGGATTCTGGAACCTTGAAAAAAACCGGGAATAGATATATTAAATGCGGTGTATTAAATAGGGAGGAACGAATATGGCGATCAGAAGAGCACCATTTAAGGAACTGATGGCCTTCCAGGACCGGATGAATCGACTCTTCGAGGGGACCGTTGGCCGGGAAGGCGTCGACGAAGACTTTGAGTCCGCAGCCTGGGCGCCGCCCGTAGACATCTATGAGACCAAAGACGATGTGGTAGTTAAAGTGGAAGTTCCGGGGACATCCAGGGACCTGATATCGGTTGAGGTAAAGAACGACGTCCTCGTCATCAGTGGAGAAAGACCTTTTGAAAAGGATGTTTCCAAGGAAAACTATCATCGGATCGAAAGGGCCTACGGCAAATTCAGACGGTCTTTTATCCTCGGTATGCCCGTGCAGGTCGACCATATAAAAGCTTCCTACAGGGATGGTGTGCTGGAGATCTTTCTCCCAAAAGTCGAGGATGCCAAGCCCAAAAAAGTTGAAATCATCGCAGAGTGAAGCCGCTGAGCTGTAATATCGGCTGATCTTCAGGCATTAAACCCTTCAGAATAATAATGAGAGAACCTGAATGACCGCAAAGAGGGATTACTACGACGTTCTCGGCATTTCCCGCGAAGCCTCGGACAGTGAAATAAAGAAGGCCTATCACAAACTTGCACGCAAGTTTCACCCTGACGTCAATCCTGGTGACAAAGAGGCTGAGAGCCGGTTCAAGGAGATATCCGAGGCGTACACAGTCCTTTCTGACAAGGAGAAGCGTGCGCAGTACGAACAGTTTGGACACAATGGTCCGGGCGGCGCTGGTTTTGATTTCTCCGACTTCGGTTTTCAAACGGGTGGATTTGGCGACGGCGCCGGAGGTTTTCACGTTTACGAGGATCTTTTCGGGGATCTGTTGGGAACATCCCGCAGACGGGGTCCCAGGAAAGGCCCGGACCTGAGCTACTCGCTGTCGGTTTCCTTCGAAGATGCTTATAAGGGGGTGAGTACCTCGCTGATGTACGGACACAATGCATCATGCGATACCTGTGGGGGGCTGGGCAGCGAGCCCGGTACCGCTGAGGTAACCTGCCCGAGGTGCGGCGGGACCGGCAAGGAAAAAGTCGCGCAAGGCCCCATCCAGTTCGCACACGCATGCGGCCAGTGTCACGGCTCCGGAAAGGTGATCGGTAAGCCGTGCAGCAGGTGCCGCGGCGCTGGATCAGTCCAGAAACAGGAGAAGATAACAGTTAAAATTCCCCCTGGTGTTGATACAGGTTCGAAGGTTAGAGTTGCCGGAAAAGGCGATGCTGGCCAGAACGGGGGACGTGCCGGGGACCTGTTCATAACCGTTCACGTAAAGCCCCACAAGTTCTTTCGCAGGGACAAGGCCGATATCTACCTTGATCTCCCCCTGGCTTTCAGAGAAGCTGCAATGGGGGACAAGATAAAAATACCTCTGCCGGACGGGAGCACAACTGTGCTGACAGTGCCCGCTGGAACCCAGGGAGGACAGAAGCTGCGCCTCAAGGGAAAAGGTTTTGCCAGGCTGAAGGGAAAGGGCAGGGGAGATCTTTTCGCAGTAGCCAAGATCAAGGTTCCCAAAGCGCCCAAGGGAGATGCTGCAAAACTTATCAAAGAGCTTGACGAGGTCTTGTCTGTAGACCCTCGAAAGGACGTGTGGTAGAGTATGGCCGCCAAGAAAGACTACATTAAAATGTCTGAAGCCTGCCGTGTTTTGAATATTCAGTTGAGCGACCTGGAGGCCATCGAAAATGAGGGGCTCCTCACCCTGGAAGTCATCCAGGGGAAGAAGGTCGTGCCCGGAGACCAGATGGAACGCCTCGGGATGATAATGAGGCTGCGAAGAGACCTGGCGGTGAACCTCGCCGGTGTAGATGTCATACTGGAGATGCGGGGCAGGATGATTCAGATGCGCAGGGAAGTGGAACAGATCATTGATTTTCTTCGCACCCAGATATCCAGCGATATCAGAGAATTGCTGGGTGAGGAAAACTACCCCATGGCCCTCGGCCCCGGTGAGGAGTTCATAGCGATCGGTAGAACCGAAACGGGGAAGAAGGTTGATGAGTAGGCAGGAGGAAGACGTATCGGCGTGCTGGAGTGTCGGCGTTACTAGAAACCAGAAATTGGAAATTGGGCTTTGGGACCTGGGCCATGGGGCCTGGGACTAATTAACGATTCACACGACGGATGGTGATTTAACATGAACAACACATTCAGGACGACAATATTACTTGGTGC
>CAYVSA010000127.1:0-2346 GCA_964454175.1 uncultured Pseudomonadota bacterium | reverse complement strand
CTTTAAATCCGTGATAATCAGATGTTTATCCGCGGCCAAATTGCCTTTGCTCCCCGGCCTTCAACGCACGAGACGGGCAGAGGGGACGCAGGTGATAATTCCACATTCGTGTAGCAATAGGGTCAGGCATGGTAGAGGGAAGATGGGGACTCTATTCCATCTCTCCGGTGTTGAGGCAAGGTCCGGCGGCAAGTCATTCCGATTGAGGGAAGGATATAGTTGCCATCTCCCCATTCCCTGATACCCTCCCCTCATGTCCAAACCACCTTTCACCATTGAAGCTGGCCGCTCCTTTCTGACCGATCATATCCGCGACCAGGTCGACTGGTGGCACACACCACAGTCCCTCGGAGAACAGCCGCCGCCGGTACAGAAACCAGCGCACGAAGGGGCGGAACTCATTCCATTGCCGCCCCAGTCGGAGTGGAGCATTCCCCCCTGCGACCTGGAGCAGGCGATTGCCCGGCGCCAGAGCCATCGGCGCTTCAGTGCCGTACCGCTCAGCCTCGACGAGCTCGCCTTTCTCCTCTGGAGCACTCAGGGCGTGCGGGCCAGACTCCATGAGGCAGCAGTCCTGCGGACCGTCCCTTCGGCGGGCTGTCGCCATCCTTTTGAAACCTACCTGGCGGTCCTCCGGGTCGAAGGACTCACACCCGGCATCTATCGCTATCTCCCCCTCGATCATGCCCTGGTAACTGAATCGACTCCGGCACAGCTGGCCGAACGGCTGGTAGCCGCGACCCGCGGGCAGGGGTTTGCCGGAACTGCAGCCGTCACCTTTTTATGGAGCGCTCTACCGGCGCGCACCGAGTGGCGCTACGCGGAAGCCTCGGCCAAGGTCATTGCTCTCGATGCGGGGCACGTCTGTCAGAACCTCTATCTGGCCTGTGAAGCAATCGGGGCCGGAACCTGTGCTATCGCTGCCTATAACCAGAAGTTGGCCGACGAATTGATCAGGGTGGATGGGGACGAGGAGATGACGGTCTATATGGCGCCGGTCGGCAAGGTCATCTGAATCTCCCAGAACGGGATATGGGATTGGAAAACCTGGTGTCAATACAGGCTAGTAATGGAGGCAAAAACCCTGCCTTATTCAACGATTAAACATGTCCCCTCAACCTCTAAACCGGCAGGGAACACATAATTACCAGAGCAAAGCCTCAACTTTGGCAAAAACTTCATCCAGAACAGATTGTCCCACGCGCCCCTCTTTTTTGGCTTTACGTGCCACCCAGTCGAGGCTTTTGATTTGGTCTGCAAGGACAACTCCGTCCTTGCTATTGACCATTGTTGGCACCTCAAACGGATAGCCTTTAATTGACGTTGTCAGGGGACAGCAAACCATCAGGTGGGTTATTTTATTGTATCTTTTGGGAGATAGAACCAAGGCCAGACGGTGACCAGCCTGCTCGTGCCCTGTTTGTGGATTGAAATGCAACCACACCACATCCCCACGATCCGGGATATACGTCATTTACCAGATCTCCTGGCCGGTGGGTGCTCCGGTCGCGACTTCAGACTGTAGATTTTCCGGTGTCACCTCATCCAGCATCTGATTGAGATCATACCTTGTGGTTTTTCGCGCCAGCTCAATCACAATTGCATGGTCGCGTACCGAGATGTTAACAGCAGACTCCTGCTGAACACCGATCTCCTCAGCCAGGGCCTTGGGTAATCTGAGAGCCAGGCTGTTGCCCCACTTCTGAACTTTAGCCAACATATCTGTTTCCTCCTATTGTCAACCCGGCTTCCAGCATAGCAAAGTATCTACATTGTTTCAACAAGGATACCGAGTGCCCCTCACCCCAGCTTGCGGGACGTGGGGGGGGGAGGGGGACGCCCATGTAATTAAACTATTCGCGAATCAAGACAAATCGATATCAACCTCATCCGCTATCCCGCGCCCTCGCTCAACGGCTCGACTCACCGCCGGTTGGGTCATGCCGACCTTTTGGGCCACCGCAGTTGCCGTCATCCCCAGTTTGCGGACCGCCCAGTAACAGAGCAGGCTGCGGGCACGCACTCTGACCGGATGTTTGCTTGCATTCAGAAGGTCGGTTTTTGCCACGGAAAAAGAGTCCGCGATACGTTGCAGCAGATGTTCGAAGGTTATTCCCTGCTGCTGGTAGCGGGTGCGTTGCTCCAACAGTTCATCGGCTTCCGCCAATACGGATTCGACAAAATCGCCATCGCCCAGAATCCGTTCGTCGCTTTTGTGCTGCAACATTGATTTGGGTTGCGATTTGACCTGGGTCCAGCCGCCGCTGCTGCGGATCAGCCCGCCGCCGACAAGTTCAAGCAGGTAGGCATCCTCCTGACAGAGGATTGATTTGTAGCGATTCTGAA
>CAYVSA010000126.1:0-2369 GCA_964454175.1 uncultured Pseudomonadota bacterium | reverse complement strand
GACGGTGTTTCAGAGGCCAACGTCAACTTTGCTGCTGAAACGGCGACCGCCCGGTTTAATCCGGATACCGTAGCCACCTCCGACCTGGAAAAGGCCGTCATCGATGCCGGCTACACGCCACACCTCAGGGAGGATATATCCGGTCACCTCGAAATGCGGGTTGTGGGTATGGATAATCCACACTGCCTGGGAACCGTTGACGGCGCGCTGGACAGGCTCGAAGGTATCACTTCCAAAGATCTGTTCGTGAACGAGAAGGCAACTATCGCCTTTGACCCTTCCCTGTTGACGAAAGAGGATATATTCAAGGCCATAAGAGATGTGGGCTATACACCTGTGGAGGAAAGCAGGGAACAGCTGGATGTCGAGAAAGAAGCAAGGGAGCGTGAGATAAGGACACTGAAATTAAAATTCGCAATCTCTGCTATCCTGGGAACGCCGCTCCTCATACTTGCCATGGGTCCTCACATCGGTCTTCCCCTGCCCCGAATGAGTGCAAGGATGGAGACAATTGTACAGTTCCTTCTGGCAACCCCGATCCTGCTCATCAACTACCAGTTCTACACCAGGGGCATTCTATCAGTTATCAAAACGCGTATGGCTACAATGGACACCCTCGTGGCGATTGGAACAGGTTCGGCATGGGTTTACAGCACGGTGGTGACGGCTGCTATCTGGAAAGGCAGCACGGCCTATACTGCTGCAAGCCTGTATTACGAAGTGGCGGGAATTCTGATCGTCTTCATCCTTCTTGGAAAATATCTGGAAGCTATTGCAAAGGGTAAAACCTCCGAGGCCATCAAATCCCTGATGGGCCTGCAGGCAAAAACGGCCCTGGTGGTGAGGGACGGCAGGGAAATGGAGATCCCCGTCGAAGAGGTGAGGGTTGGCGACGAGATAATAGTCAAACCCGGACAGAAGATCCCGGTAGACGGAATGGTGATCGACGGGCATTCGGCTGTGGATGAGTCCATGCTCACAGGGGAGAGCATGCCTGTACAAAAGACGACGGGAGACGAGGTCGTGGGAGCCTCCATCAACAGGACCGGTTCCTTCAGGTTCAGGGCCACCAGGGTTGGAAAGGACACCGCCCTGGCCCAGATCATCAAGCTCGTTGAACAGGCCCAGGGCTCCAAGGCTCCCATCCAGGCTCTCGCGGATGTCATTTCAGCCTATTTCGTTCCGGCCGTAGTGCTGATAGCGATTGCGGCCTTCGCCATCTGGATGCTGGCGGGCCACAGCTTCGTTTTCGCGTTAACAGTTTTCATCGCTGTTCTGATCATCGCCTGCCCCTGCGCCCTGGGACTTGCTACACCTACGGCTGTGATGGTTGGCACGGGTCTGGGAGCGAAAAACGGAATTCTCATAAAGAGTGCTGAAGCCCTGCAGATCGCCCATAAAATAAACACAGTTGTCTTTGACAAGACAGGAACCCTTACAAAAGGTGAGCCGGCACTGACGGACGTGGTTACCTTCGGAGATTGGGAAAGAGGTCCGCTCCTGAAGCTGGCGGCGTCACTGGAGAAGAACTCTGAGCACCCTCTTGGCGAAGCAATCGTTAGCGGTGCTGTAGCTGAAGGTATCGATCTCACCAATCCAGAAGCATTCCGCTCCATTACCGGCAAAGGTGTCGAGGGTACTATTGAGGGTTCTAAAGTAGCTATCGGAAACAGGGCCTACTTTGCTGAAAATGACATAGATACAACCGCTCTCCATGAGGAAATGGAAAAACTCGAAACGCAGGGAAAGACGGCCATGATCATCGGTGCTGATGACTCCATTGCCGGGGTTCTGGCGGTAGCCGACACACTGAAAGAGCATTCAGGAGCGGCGGTGAAAGCCCTTCAGTCAATGCATAAAGAAGTGATCATGATCACCGGTGACAACAAACGGACCGGCGAGGCCATAGCGTCTCAGCTGGGGATCAAGAGGGTCCTTTCCGAGGTGCTTCCACAGGACAAAGCCGAGGAGGTAAAAAAACTCCAGGCTGACAGATCAAAGGTCGCCATGGTGGGAGACGGCATCAACGACGCCCCGGCCCTCACTCAGGCTGATATAGGTATCGCAATAGGTTCGGGCACCGACGTTGCAATAGAGTCGGGAGACATAGTTCTCATAAAGGACGACATCCGGGATGTTGTGATGGCCATGGACCTTTCCAGCTTCGCCATGAGGAAGATAAAGCAGAACCTGTTCTGGGCGTTTATTTACAACTCCCTGGGCCTTCCGATCGCCGCTGGTGTCCTGTATCCCTTCACGGGTTTTCTTCTCAGCCCCATCATCGCGGGAGCGGCCATGGCCTTCAGTTCCGTGTCGGTTGTTACCAACTCTCTGATGATGAAGAGATATAGGCGTAAGATCTGATTAGA
>CAYVSA010000125.1:0-2674 GCA_964454175.1 uncultured Pseudomonadota bacterium | reverse complement strand
AGCCCGCTTCAAGCAGTCCGCGTACAATGTGGGACCCGATGAAGCCTGCACCGCCAGTGACCAGAACCCGACGCGGCATTATAGTGCCCCGGGTTCTGGAGTCCAACGTCCAACGTCCAATGTCCAACGTGATAGAGAAAAATTTCTGGTTTCTGGTTTCTTGTTTCTGGTTTTTTTCATAAACTCACACTCCCAGCCAACCGCCATACGCCCAAGGCCTTTCTCCCAAATTCTATCCCCAACGCCCAACGCCTAGAGCCCAGCGCCTGTCTCCCTTATTCCCTCCCCAACGCCAAACGCCTAGCGCCCAGCGTCTATTATCTAACCCTTCTTGCCTTTATCAACCCTCCCAGCATTCTTCCAATTTCCCCAACCTTACCTACCTGCCATCCGCAGCAGTCAAAACACCTACCTTGTTTTCCAGTTCGTCGCCCAATTTTCTTCTTGTCTCCTCAAGATCATAGTCCGCCTGCAGGCCCATCCAGAAACCTTCACTGGTTCCAAAGAACTTCGCAAGGCGCAGTGCAGTATCTGCAGTGATCGAACGTTTTTCAAGCACGATCTCATTGATCCTTCTGGGTGGAACACCTATTTCACGAGCAAGCCTGTTCTGGCTTATATCAAAAGGCTTAAGGAACTCCTCCCTGAGAATTTCTCCAGGGTGGATATCAGGCAGCTTTTTTGTTCGATATGCACCCATTTTAAGCTCCTAGTGATAATCAACGATTTCAACATCTGAAACATTACCATCATTCAAGACAAAACAAATCCTGAACTGCTTATTAATGCGAATGCTCATCTGGCCAACCCTGTCTCCTTTCAGAACTTCCAATCTGTTCCCGGGCGGCACTCTCAGGTCATTGATAATACGAGTATTATTGAGCATTCTGAGCTTCCGCCTGGCAGTCCTTTGAATATTGCCTGGAAACTTGCGGGAAGACTCCCCAAACCATATTTTCTCAGTTTCCCTGCATTTGAAACTAACTATCATAGAAGACTATAACGTAACACGTTATATAACGTCAAGCGTCATGCTTGTGAAAAGCAAATTTTATCTTTTTCTGTGCCGAAGGTCCTGCGTTGTTCGAATTATTGGTCTTAAATTTGTTTCTGTAGCCCATTGCCCCTGGCCTAAAGCCTACAGCTTACAACCACTCTACATTCGATCATATCGACCATACTTTATCACTCGCCGCGTCGCCGAGCGCATTCCTCGTATCCAGGACAAGGGGGGCATACTTCAGGACCATCTCGTAGTCGAAATCGTCGTGGTCCGTCACTATCAGAACGAGATCACTTCCCGAAAGGGTATCTTCTGTCAATTCAACCTTCCCGAATCCGACACCTTCTATGTCGAGTCCTTCAACATAAGGGTCTGAGAAGGTTAACTCGGCGCCCTTGAGGTGCAGCTTCATGACGATATCCAGTGCCGGCGACTCCCTGGTATCGTCGATGTTCTTCTTATAAGCCACACCCAGCACCAATATTTTTGACCCCTTGACCGACTTTCCCACGGAGTTGAGGGCATCTGCCGCCTTGGTGAGGACGTGCTGGGGCATGAAACTGTTTACCTGGCCCGCAAGCTCTATGAATCTGGCCTCAAACCCGACGGACCTCGCCTTCCATGACAGGTAGAACGGATCAATTGGGATGCAGTGCCCGCCAAGGCCCGGCCCCGGGAAGAACTGCATGAATCCGAAAGGTTTGGTACCGGCGCCCTCGATCACCTCCCAGACGTTTATCCCCATCTGGTTGCACATGAGGGCTATCTCGTTCACCAGGCCGATATTCACGCTCCTGAAGGTGTTTTCCAGGAGCTTTACCATCTCGGCCACCTGTGTTGAGCTCACCAAGTGGACTTTTTCGACAACGTGTGTGTACAGGGCCCTGGCGACATCGTTACATGCATCTGTAACGCCGCCCACTACCTTGGGGATGTTGCCGGTGTGATACTGGGGGTTTCCCGGGTCCACCCGCTCGGGGGAAAAGGCGATGAAAATGTCCTCGCCTATAGCCATCTTCGAACCAGTCAGCTCCGGTATGAGGATCTCCTCGGTGGTCCCTGGATAGGAGGTGCTCTCCAGAACCACCAGCATGCCGGGGTGGACATATGGCTTCATCTCGGCCAGGGCCTCCACGATGTAGGAGATATCCGGGTCTTTCGTTTTTCGAAGCGGAGTAGGCACGCAGATGTTGACCGTGTCGCACCCGGCAACTACTGAATAATCCGGGGATGCCGAAAGTTTCCCACCCGTGACCGTTTTTTTCAGGTCCTTTTCGGAGACATCCGGGATGTATGACTCGCCGGCGTTAACCATCTTCGCCTTCTCGGACTTGACGTCGATGCCCTTGACCGTGAAGCCTGCCTTTGCCAGCTCCACGGCCAGCGGCAGACCAACGTATCCAAGGCCAACGACCGCGCATACAGCTGTTTTGTTCTCTATTTTTTGGAGAAGATCAGTCTTGTGTGACATTCATTTTCCCTTCTGTATCCATTAATTTTCACTGCCTTACCTCCCCCATCCAGGGGGAGGGATCCTGGTTACTCCTCTCCCCTGGTGGGAGAGGACAGCCAACTATCCCGAACTTCATCCTTCTCGCCCTGTTCAGCATGCTGAACACCGTCCAGTTCTATAATAAGATCATTTTCAAAACATACAAAGTCGACGATATA
>CAYVSA010000124.1:0-2677 GCA_964454175.1 uncultured Pseudomonadota bacterium | reverse complement strand
CAGCAGAATTTCTTCTCTGTGTCCTCTGTGCCCTCTGTGGTTCAAGATTTCCTTTTTTTTGATATGAATTGCCATGTTTAGTATTGTCGGAATTGTCAATACATGTTAATATTGTCAGGTGTGGCTTAAATCTATCAGGAGGTTTTGACTATGGAAGATCTTTTCGATTTCGAGGGTTGGGATTCTGAGAGCAGGGACGAAAAGGCACCTGCCAGGATCCTGCTGGTCGATGATGACAAATTTGACAGGACCTTTATACAGGACTGCCTTGCCCAAAAAGATCTGAGCATAGACGAAGCCTCCAACGGCGACGAAGCCATCGAGTTGATGAGGGAGAACTTCTACGATCTCGTTCTGTCCGACATTTACATGCCGGGAATTAACGGTATCGAGCTTATCAGGAAGATCAGGGAGATCGACGAGAACATCCAGGTAATACTTTTCACCGGACACGCAGATCTGGCTACGGCGATAGAGGCCGTAAAGCTGGGCGTTTTCGATTACATCGTCAAACCCTTCGATCCCGAAGAGCTCAACTGGCGGGTTGATAAAGCCATCGAGAAGGGGACCCGCATCCGCCTTGACGCTGAAGCCAGGAGGACCCTCGAAGAGAAGGTAGATGTTCAGAACGAGAGAATAAGGGTCATCTTCTACGAGGCTGTACAGACACTCATTAACGCTATCGAGGCCAAGGACCAGTACACGAAGGGTCACTCCATCCGGGTGACCCAGTATGCAATGGCCTATGCGAGATATGCCGAGATACCATTCGAGGAGGCTTCGGACATACAGCTGGCCGCAAGGCTCCACGACATCGGCAAGCTGGGGATAAACGATGCAATACTGAACAAAACGGGACGGTTGACCGATGAAGAGTTCGAGCTCATCAAGAAGCACCCGGAAACAAGCTACAAGATCCTTAATTCTATCATGTCCGATCCAGTACTAAGGATAATCAGGCACCACCATGAGAGGTGGGATGGCAGGGGCTATCCGGACGGTCTGAAAGGCGAACTCATCCCCCATGGAGCAAGGATCGTGTGCCTGGCTGACTCTTTTGACGCCATGACATCCAACAGGGCCTACAAAAAAGCGATGTCCATCGAAGAGGCCCTGGTGGAAGTTCAGAGCTGCGCCGGCAGCCAGTTTGATCCGGCCATGGTTCCCGGGTTCATTGAGGTCATAAAAATGCACAGGAAGGAAAACGGGGCTATCCTGGAGGGCGAGGCTGTCTGAGCGTTCCCTTATCTGGCCTCCGGCAGGACCGGTTACTCTTTATTTTGAACACCCGGTAAATCGGGCTCAAACTCTACTTTCCGAAAACACTCTTTAACAGCTTCGTGACCCGGGCAGCCGGGTCCTTTCGTATCTTCTGTTCTTCCTTTCCGATCATGAAGTACAGCCCATAAAGGGATCTTTCAGTAACATACACTTCCAGGTCCACCGGCTCTTCTTTCACGAAGGGAAGCGAGGTGTACTTTTTGTTCATCCTGTTGTAGCTCTTTACTGCGCCCACCTTCCCCATGCTTGTCGTGATAACGGGCCCGAAGAGAGTAAAGAGCTCGTCGTGGGTGTTCTCCCTGAAAAATTCGGTCGCTGCAGTGTCACCGCCATTCAGGATACCTGCGGCGTCCTGAATGCTCATGTTCCTGATGGCCTCAACGAAGATCTCAGCGGCCCGGGGGGCGGCCTCCTCGGCCGCCCTGTTCATGCTCAGGATGAACTCATCCACCTGATCGTCATATCCAACTTTCCTCAGAACCTTTTCGGCTTTCTTGAGCTTTTCTGGCATGGGTATCCTGATGTCCACATTGCCGAAAAAACCGTCCGGGGAGGAAACGGCGGTGACCGCGTTCCCGGCTCCTATGGTCAGGGCTTCCTTCAGGCCTGAAACAACAGTGTTCTCGTCAGGACCGCTGTCGGCTGGTGCGCTGAATTTTTTCATCACGTCATCAAAAAAGCCGCCATCTGCATAGGATGGCAGAAACAGTAGAAAGGTGAGGGCAATTGCTGCAGTTCGCTTCATTTGTCTGTCCTTTACAGCCTGGGGGTCTGTTTGGGCCACCAGCCGATGAAAGCTTGGCATTAAGATCGATCCAGAAGGAGCCTACCATATATGTCATTGGAGTTCATGTGTCCAGGTTCCTGAGAACGGAGCACCACGACCATGACCAATGGCTAGAGAGGTATTTGCCAAGATCGGTAACCAGAGCTATCGTTTAAGCAGAGACAGGTAAAATGACCCTCCATGGAGGTGCGTTATGAAACACAATATGGGTACTGTAGACAGACTTGTAAGGGCTCTACTGGCTGTTGCTGTGGGAGTACTGATCTTCACCGGCAAGCTGACGGGCATCGCGGCTGTTATCCTTGGAGTTTTCGCTGTAATTTTCCTGATAACCAGTTTTATCGGGCACTGCCCGGCATATACACCCCTGGGTATTTCCACCTGCAGCTGTTCACATCATGATCACAGGGAAGATGCCGCCGCCTGATAACAGGACCTGCCCCTCGGTAATAACCTCATTCCCTTTCGTCCGGCGGCCCTCCAGAACCTTGCACACGATCGTGTGCAAGGCTGCACATAATCATGTGCACATTTATCCTGGTATTTCAAAAATGAAATCGCTAACTCATTGAAATTAAAGGAATCAGCGATTTTCAGGATTTGGCCCGA
>CAYVSA010000123.1:0-2715 GCA_964454175.1 uncultured Pseudomonadota bacterium | reverse complement strand
TCCCTCAGTTGAACATTTTCCGGGCCGAAAACTCGGGAAACTTCATTTTTGTCGCCGGTCTTGAAAAAACACTTAAAGAGGAACAGGAGGTCCTTGTGAAGGCTGAGAATGTGATGTCTGCCAGGGGAGTGGACCTGACCTCGATACACGATTGGTGGTGGGATTATCGAAAGAACAACAGCAGGATCTACCGGGTGCGGGTTCTGACTGATGACTTCGCTCCTGTCAATCTTCTCAAACACATGGACCTGAAGGATAAAGTGGCTCCAGGGGATTCCAGATGATCTACGCCATCGTTTTTTTCGGAGGCGCCATGGTCATGTCTTTCGAGATCCTTGGCAGCAGGATCCTTGCCCCTAATTTCGGCAACTCTGTTTTTGTCTGGGGAAGCCTCATAAGCGTGTTTCTGGGGGGGCTTTCGGCAGGGTACTACTGCGGGGGCAGAGCTGCAGATATAAGGCCGTCCCTGAAGAAGCTGGCATTTATAATTATAATACCCGGGATTCTCTTTATAACATTTCCTGTTTACTGCAACGTCCTGTCTGATTGGGTTTTTGTCCAGGACCTGGGTTTCAGGCTGGGCCCCCTGGTTGCGTCGATGCTCCTGTTCTTTATTCCATCGGTCTTTCTGGGTGCTGTGAGCCCGTATACGGCAAAACTAATGATCATCAGCCTCCACACCTCCGGTTCAACCATAGGCACCTTGTATGCCCTGTCAACCCTTGGCAGTATCGTAGGGACACTTGTAACATCATTCTATCTTATCACTATCGCTGGAGTGAAGGTCATTATCCTGGCCGAGGGGGTAGCTCTTGTGCTTATCTCACTGCCCCTGTTGTTTTTGAAGCTTGACTCGGTTGTCGTACATGGCTGAGGGTCCAGGGCTGGTCAGAGGAAGTCCATAGCCCTGCTGGCAGCATAGTGACCCTTCTCGACGGCGGCCGCCCAGTTCTGGTGGCCGTTCAATTCCGAGTGGCCGAAAGCGATGCGCCCGAAAGGTTCACTGATAACGTCCCTTGATGCTGGTCTGCCCGCCTGCCCGAAGTAGAAGCCGGGTTGGGGATTGATGTAGGCGTTGACCCATCGGTTGAGTATTATGCCGGCGATGTCCCTTCCAGGATCAAATCCTGCGCTGGCGAAGACGCGGTTCATCTGGCCTATGATCTTCCTTTCGTATTCGCCGTAGCTTGTAGAAAGTATCTCTCTGCGGCCCCTGGCTCCCTGTTTCATGATCTGAAGGCCCGGGTAGTGCAGGGGCACGTAAAAGGTCAGGACTATGGGTTTATCCGGATGCAGGGGCTGCTGGTAGCTTCCCGCTGTCATTGGTTTACGCATGTTGCAGGAAAAACCGAAACCCTCAAACCACCGGCATCCCGTCAAACCAAGTTTGTAAAGGAAACGCCAGTTGGTAAGCGCCACGTTAACGACCAGTACGGGTGAGTAATGAAAATCCTCAAATGCAGTTCTGTATTCATCAGGCAGATCCCTGACGACATGACGGTTCGTCCAGGAGGCAGAGGCCATTACAACCGCCTTCGCCCGTAGTCTGTATGTCTGGCCTCCTTTTACATAGGTAACCTGCACATGATCGGGTTTATCCAGTGACGGTGTGTGCTGGACACTTACTACCGATGCTCCAAGCCTCATCCTCACCTCGTTTTGGGGGCGGTCCAGTGCATCGAGATTCACCGGGCGGTTCAGGATATCGTCGAACGAGTACTCGCCTTCGATGGCCCCCGGAATAAGCGTCTTGATGAAATACCGGGTAAAACCGTCGTTACCTCCCGGGAAGGACTGCCAGCCTGTCTCGTCCAGCCGCCTTGTCCCGGTCCACCGCCCGAACCCCTTAAAGCCGGGCATGCCGATCTGATACGCTCCGTAAGCGGAGATAACGTCCGATCCCAGGCCGAGGGCGCTTGCGACGATCGGGTCTGCAAACTCCGGTACGGTAGCACTCAGATCCATAACGTTTTCCAGGTAATCCTGGTACGTCATAGTGTCCAGCCACCGCTCGAAAGACGGGCGCCGATAGTATCTCTTTTCGGTATTTCTCCACTTGAGAAAGTCTTTTCTTACCTTGCGGGAGTAGGGTGCTTTCTTAAGCTTCTTCCCCCAGGGATCGACTACCCACAGCGGGTCTTGTCCCTGCTCATAATAAAATCCAACACTGGGAGAAACGTCCTGCCAGAGCATGAAACCGTAGCTGGTGCGGTCAAAGGCCAGTTTGCCAAACTCTGGGCTCAATTCCTGGTAGGAAAAGGTGCGTGGTATTTTAAGGTCAGAGAAAATCTCATCCTCCAGGGAACCCTCCACGTTGACGACTGCGAAGGAATTGGAGGCCTGTGGGCCGGTGATCTTATAGCCGTCGACTGCAAATTCGTTCCTCTTGGCATGACCGCCGAATATCGGGTGGTTATCAATGATGAGGCACTTCTGTCCGGAGCGACCATGTTTCCTGAAATAGTGGGCAGCCCCCAGGCCGCTCAGCCCTCCGCCCACAACCACAAGGTCAAAGATCTCCTCAGTGTTGATGGCCTGCCCGGAGTGACTTCTGAAATCCCCTCTGTTCATTCTGTTCAGGATGCTCACGATCTCTTCAGTGTTCCCATGAGACGAGGCATAATCGCCGATCCCGCCGAATCCTTCCCATGAGCTGTCCTGTGCCAGGAGCTTTATGGGTGCCGGCAGGTCCAGCAGAAGCGCACCCGTACCAAG
>CAYVSA010000122.1:0-2724 GCA_964454175.1 uncultured Pseudomonadota bacterium | reverse complement strand
CGCCCAGGATACCTGCCGGAGACGGGTAATCCTGTTTCTCATATCAGAGCTTATTACAAGAGCTACGGACAGATATCTATGGATAAACATTCTCAGAATACAATGATTAAGATTATAAAGTGTTGGTGTGTAGGATGTATGGAGGTGATCCCTCCCCTTCTTGTCAGGGCGTAGCTTTAGCGAAGACTGATGAGGGGGGAGGTCAGGTGGGGGTGAATTACTGAGTATTCTATTCTTAAAATATGACCAACTAAATTGGAGATGAACCGAAATTGGATATTAGAGAACATCTCCCAATTAGTTGGTGAGATTGAGGTAAAAAAACAATAAACGCAGTGATCTCGGTTCGATCTCTCGCGTGCCAACCTGCGGGATGGAGTTTCTGGTTTTTTTGACTAATGGAGTAGAGGTATACGGTCGACGTCACGGACACAGGACACAAATTAACAATGGAGAAGGATATGAGCAAAACAAGGAAATATGACGCGATCATTATCGGGAGCGGCCAGGCCGGGAATCCCCTTGCTGTCAAGTATGCTGTATCGGGCATGAAAGTAGCTCTCATAGAGAAGGAGCACGTGGGTGGTTCCTGTGTAAATGTGGGGTGTTCTCCTACCAAGACCATGGAGGCCAGCGGGAGAGTTGCCTACCTTGCCAGGCGTGCCTCCGACTTCGGCGTTACGACCGGGCCCATCTCGGTGGACTTAAAGAAAGTTCGTGAGCGAAAGCGCCACATAGTTACCAGTTTCAGTGAGGGTGACCGGCGGCGGCTGGAAAAAACCGAGAACCTGGATCTGATCATGGGCGAGGCCAGATTCACGGGACCCAAAGAGATTGAAGTGGCCCTGCAGGGTGGGGGCACAAGGGTTCTGAAAGCAGACACGATCTTTATCGACACCGGGACCCGGCCGGCCAATCCCGACATCAAGGGCCTTTCCGACTGCGCCGTGCTCAACAATGCGACAATCATGGAGCTTGATACGGTCCCCGAGCATCTGATGGTGATCGGGGGTGGTTATATTGGCCTTGAGTTCGGGAGGATGTTTCGTCGTTTCGGCTCCGCGGTGACAATTATCCAGCGCGGTGTCCAAGTGCTAACCATGGAGGACGCCGATGTCGCCGAAGAGGTCACGAAGATATTCACCGAAGACGGCATCAGTATCCACCTGAACGCCGAAACGTTAAACGCCGAGCAGGACGAGGATGGCTCCATTAATCTAACGGTCTCAACCCGGGACGGGGAGAAGACCATCTCCGGCTCACATCTCCTCGTTGCGACTGGCAGGGTACCCAACACCGACGGGCTCAACCTGGACGCCGCCGGAGTGGAGACAGGCAAGAGGGGGTTTATTGTCGCTGATGAGAAGCTCCTCACATCGGCCCCCGGAGTTTATGCCCTGGGAGACGTCAAGGGGGGGCCTGCTTTTACCCACATTGCCTACGACGACTACCGCATCGTTAAGGCCAACATTCTCGAAGGGGGCGACCTGACTATTAACGACAGAATACTGCCTTATGTCGTCTACATAGATCCGCAGTTGGGCAGGGTAGGTTTGACTGAAAAAGCAGCGGCAGAAAAGGGCCTTAATTTCAAAACGGTTAAGATGCCCATGTCCCACGTGGCAAGAGCCCTGGAGATGGAGGAGACCAGGGGGCTCCTCAAGGGTCTGGTTGACGCAGACAGCGGCAGGATCATTGGATTTGCCGCCCTGGGGATAGAAGGAGGCGAGCTCATGGCAGTGGTCCAGATGGCCATGATGGGTGGACTCACCTACAAAGATCTCCGGAACGGTATCTTCGCCCACCCAAGCCTGGCTGAATCCCTGAACAATCTCTTTGCGCTTGCAGACAGATAAAGGTGGCTGTCCCTGGTAATCGTGGGGGCAGGAGGACCATGAACATATTTAAAGCGGCTGGGTACTTTCGCAGGGTGCTCACCATCGCCCTCATCCTGGCGCTCACACCCGGCATTACATCCGCCGAAAAGAAGTACCGCTCTTTCGTGGATTACCCGGGCTTTGCCGATTATTACAGGAACAGGTGCGTTCAGGATGTCCCGCCACCGACAGGAAAGGACCTGGAGCTGCTGGCAAGGTTCATGCCCCGCCTCGTTCTTCCGCCTGGCGGCAACTATCCTGTTGATTTTTACCGCGACTATCTGCCCCACACGGTCATGAAGCGATACCCGGAGGGAGATATCGTTACACGAAATGTCACACCAGCGGTCCTTGCAGACAATGTCTCCAACAGAAAAGTCTATCTGGATCTCCAGCTGAAAGAGTTTAAAAAGGCAGGACTTTTCCGGAAGTTCGGCGAGGAAGACAGGGGCGTTTCCCTGCGGGAGCAAAAACCGGTGATCTACGGCAAGGTATACCGGGAGCCAGTGACCTTTCCCACCGATGATAGAGCTTCCAGACCTTACAACCTGACTTTTCTAAAGTACAACGTAGTCTTTGCAACCAGCGGGCTGGCCGCAAATCTGCCGCTGCCCGTGAATTTATTCCTTACTCTAACGGGATTCTCCCGGGAGGACTGGCACGAACTGGACAACTTCGTGGCGGTACACGTTGTCCTTGACGAAAGAGAAAAGCCCATCGCGGTTCTACTTGCCCAGCACAATCACCACAGAACCTACCTTGCTGGAAAAGATATCGCCATGCCCCCTGACGGCAGGTTCGCCTTCGATGTCGCTTTAAGGTCCAACGAGATCTACCCGGCGTCAGA
>CAYVSA010000121.1:0-2884 GCA_964454175.1 uncultured Pseudomonadota bacterium | reverse complement strand
GGCTTGTCTCTCATATCAAATGTCTAGTCTCTAACCCAACAATTTCTTTCTCTGCGGCCCCCTGCGATCCGCCCGCATGGGCGTCCTGCGGCCCTCTGCGTTAAAGCTCTTATCGCACTTTAATGATAAATATCTAATGCTCTAATGCTCCAATTTCCAATATCCACTTTCCAATTTCCGTTCAAACCAAAATCCCCTTCTCCTCCATCTTTTTCGTGATTGCTTTTGCCGCTTCATCGAAATCGTCAGATTCCAGGAAATCCATATCTGTTTTTTCAGGAAGCGCATCCTCCTGAAACGCCATGTGTACTGTTACAACATGGTGTGGGTGCACCAGCTCCCTGATAGGCTGATGATCAGCCAGGGCAAAAGTGTTTGTAGTCGAGACAACAATTGTCCCTGCCCTGAGCATTATCTGAGCGACATCGGCGAACCGCCTTATCATCTCGCTTTTTTCTTCAGTCGAGAGTTCCCCTTCACTGCCTATCATAAGATTCTTGGCATCCAGTAGGTAGACTCTCTTGCCGCTATCAAAAAGACGCCTCTCAAGTATCCTGCCAAGCCGTGCCTTCCCAGTCCCGCTTTCTCCCGTGAACAGGATCATCCCTGGGTTATGCCCTATTCGCAAAGTCCGTTCACTCAGTTTAACCTCGCCCTTTCGCCACTCAAATTCCCTCAGCCGTGCTTCCCGGCGGAAAACTTCCATCTCATCTGCGAGGGGCTCGATCACAATGCCGCCCCCACTGACATCGTAATTATCGACGATGACAAAACGTCCTGTCACGTCAATATCTGAATACCTGTCAAAGACGATGGGATGCTTCGTACCAATAGTCACCTCCGCCACCTCATTTTTCCCTATCTCAACCGGATCAGAGTCTTTTTCCAGGGTTGAAGCGTCAATAATATTGTGAATCTCAACTACCTCCATATCCATCTCTTTAGTTGTTAACCGCAGTTCATATGCTCTGCCCTTCACAAGGGGGTCATCTCCCATCCAGAAGACATTTGCCCGGAATAGATTGGAAACCTCCGGAGGCGCTTCCCTGAGGGAAGCTATTTCCCCTCGTTCTATAAATATCTGCTCATCCAGCGTGAAACCTGTAGATTTTCCGGCCGACACCGCAGTCGGAAGAAAAGGGACGTTGAAGGCCTCGATCGTTTTAACCGTCGCCGTTTTGTTAGAGGGACTAAACACAAGACGGTCGCCGACCCTGAGTGTCCCGGCAGCCACCCTTCCAGCGATAATCCTTCGTCCATCGAACTTGTATACGTCCTGCACCGGGAACCTTAACGGTTTGTCTGTGTCAGGTGGGCTGCTCTGGAAATTTTCAAGGCTTTCAAGAACAGTCGAGCCTTTGTACCACGACATCGATCCCGGACCTGTCACGACATTGTCCCCTTCCCTGGCGCTGGCCGGGACAAAATCGCCGGGTATGACGTTCAGGCCCTTAAGATATTTAGTGAAATCCTTTTTGATCTTCTTGAATGTCGCTTCCTTAAAGTCCACAAGGTCCATCTTATTCACAACAACTGTAACCTGCTTTATCCCGAGGAGGCTGAGCATATATCCGTGCTGCATTGACTGCTCACGGATTCCCTCAGCAGCGTCTATAACCAGGATAGCGGCATCCGCGCGGGCTGCCCCGGAGATCATATTCTTCAGGAATTCCTTGTGCCCGGGAGCGTCGATGATGATGTATTCCCGGTTCTTCCAGTTAAAGAAGGTCCTGGCCGTGTCGATAGTTATTCCCTGCTCCTGCTCCTCTATGAAAGCGTCAAAAAGGAAAGCATACTCGAAAACTTTGCCCTGCTTTTCGCAGATCTCCTTTACTCTCTCAACATGCCCCTCGGGGATAGACCCGGTGTCGGCGTAGATCCTGCCTAAGAGTGTTGATTTTCCGTGGTCAACATGGCCGGTGAATACGACCTGGAAGTTCTCGCGAGGCTGATTGTTCATTTTCTGACTTTCCATATCCGTCATTACATGTAACCGTCCTTGCGGAGGATCTCCATCCCCCTGTTAGCATCCTGAGCTCTGCCTGAGCGCTCCGCTATCTTCGTTTGCTTAAGTTCACTAATAATGTCATCAACCGTTTTTGCCGTGGACTTGATCTTCCCTGTACAGGGTTCACAACCCAGGCTCCTGTACCTGGTCCCGTCACCCTGGTCGAAGTAAAGGTCCACAACTCTAACTTTTTCCTTTCCAATATATTCCCAGACGTTTATCTCGGTCCAATCCAGAAGTGGATGTATCCTGACGTGGGTTTCAGGAGCGAATTTTGTCTTGAACTGATCCCACAACTCCGGAGGCTGTTCCCTGAAATCCCACTCGTTGCTCTTGTCCCGCGGTGAAAAGTATCTTTCCTTCGCCCTGGTGCCTTCCTCGTCGGACCTGACGCCGACAATAACCCCCGTATAACCTTTCTCCTGGAGGGCTATTTCCAGCCCGACTGTTTTTAACGCTGTACAGCACTCCAGTCTTCCCCTGTCCGGATGCATGCCTTCGCGCAAAGATTTTTCGTTTGAGGCGACAACCAGATTCAATCCCAATTCCTCAACCAACTTGTCACGGTAATCGATCATCTCCGGGATCTTGTATCTGGTGTCTATATGGACAAGCGGGATCGGACAGTGCCCGAAGAAGGCCTTCCTTGCCAGCCACAACAGCACAGTAGAATCCTTCCCGATGGACCAGAGCATGCAGAGCTTATCAAAGTTCTTATATGCCTCCCGCAGGATATAAATAGCCTGGTCTTCCAGTCTGTCCAAGTGTTTCATGTTATCTCCAGTTTCCTATAACTGATTCTTCCTCTCCCCCTCGGCACGACGAAGCTTTTTGCGAAGGTGGCGGGCGGGAGAGGACCAAGGAGAGGGGGATATC
>CAYVSA010000120.1:0-2935 GCA_964454175.1 uncultured Pseudomonadota bacterium | reverse complement strand
CGGTACTCCGGGTTGGGGTGGTCGAACCTGCAGCCCGCATCCCATTCCGACCGCTGGTTGCCGTGGGCGGGAATTCCCCCGGAGTCTTTTATCATCCTTGCCATGTGCATCAGGTTCCAGGTCATGAATGTTGTGTTCCGGTTCGTAAAGTCGTTCTCCGGCCCACCCGAGCCCGGGTCCAGATAGGAAGGGCCGGGTCCCGCCTCGCCCAGCCACGCCGCGTCCGCCTGGGGAGGTATCACGTAACCGAGGTGCTGCAGCGAGTACAGGATGTTCATGGCGCAGTGTTTCGCTCCGTCTTCGTTCCCTGTAATGAGGCATCCCCCGACCTTTCCGTAGTAGGCGTACTGTCCGTGTTCGTTCAGATCACCCGAGGATGAATAGAGCCTCTCTATCGCCTGTGTACATACCGAGGATTTCTCCCCCAGCCAGATAGGTGAGGTGATAACCAGTATTTCGGCGGCTTTTACTTTTTCGTATATCCCGGGCCATTCATCCACATCCCATCCATGCTCAGTCATGTCCGGATAAACACCACTGGCTATATCGTGGTCAACCGGACGGACAACCTCAACGGAAACCCCGTTCCTTTCCAGGATGGCCCTGGATATCTTAATCAGGCCCTCCGTGTGGGAGAGCTCCGGTGTTTTTTTCAGGGTGCAGTTCAGGAAAAGGGCATTCAGGTCTGAAAAATCCCACTGGCTCATATCGCACATCTTTTTTTGCTGCTCATTCAATTCCATTAAGCTCTCCTTTTTTAAGTGCAAGCCTCTAAGGGTATCCTGATTTTTTACCCGTCATCTCCTCTATATCGACCCTGATCACCACCACATTGCCTACCCTGCTTCCCGTCAGATCGAACTTGTCGGCCGAGTAGTTTTCCATGATAACTTCCAGGGCCTTTCGCTTATCTGCCTCCTGCTCCAGAATCGATGCCCTGCCGAATCCCACAACACTCCGGTACTTCATGGTCCAGCCGCAGGCACTTTCTGCGCTCACCACCTCCTGGTCGATATCGAAAGCAAAGCAGACAACAGGGTTACTCCCAAGTATATCGACCTTTCTGCCCTCAGGGGCTGAGTGAAAGAAAAGGCTGCCGTCACGGTACCCGAAACAGAGAGTCACCAGGTACGGGGTAACGCCGTCTGTCATGGCCAGCCTGCATACCGTTGACCTGGTGATTATGTCTTCCATCTCGGTCCTGTCTGTTATCTGTTTTTCGTTCCTTCTCATGTGCCTTTCCCTTTCACGGCTTCACCCGATAGCCCTTTCCGCAGCCTTTCCGGCTTTTGAGGTGCCATTTATTTTCCCAGATCCTCGCCAAGGCGCTGCAGCTCTTCGATGATGGATCGGCCCTCGGCGGCGAGGCGCTCTTTCAATTCGGGCTTTTCTACAAAGGTCAAAAAAGCCCTTCTTCGCTGGAGTATACCCCCGGCCCTGTCCCTGTACCGAATAACAAAAAATGCCGAGACGGGAAGGGAGACGGAATAGACGCCGGCCCACATCACCGGGAGAAGCAACAACGCAGCCAGGATCTGCACTACATAGAACAACGGAAAAACTACAACACCGGGAAAGACTACGTTGCTGGCTATCTGGTCCTTTTCTCCTCCGAACTTGAGCGCGAAAAGGCGCACGAGCTGATAGGGTATCAGGTGGTTTACGAAGCCCCAGGCAGCCATGGGCAGGCCCACCAGCAGAAAGCCTATCTCCCTGGCCACAAAGACCGCCGCCCGCCAGGTGCCCATATCGATGTAGACCTCCCCAGGCTCCAGGCCCAGGTCGCGCAACTCCGCGCGGTATACTGCTACCCGGCGCTTGAGTTCTTCAACTTCCCCGGGCCTTCTGTCCTTTAACCTGTCGTATCCATCTTTAATGTTTTTAACAAGGGCGACGTGGGATGAGACTGCCTTCTTTTTCCTTCCAGGGAACCCGGGAACATCCCTCTCTGCGGCAAGGACCCTTGCCACCCAAGTGAGGAGGATTGAGTCAACCTTTTTTTCGAAGTTGAGAGTCAGGTCCCTGACCCGCTCTTCCATCTCGGTTATAAGATCCTGGGCGGTTCCTGCCGGATTTTTCAAGACCCACCTGGCAACGTTTACCGGTTTTCCGAAACAGACCCAGACTGCCGACCTGAACCGTGCCTTGTGGGGGAAGTGAAGTCCCACCGGAACGAGGTTCAGGGGGGCGGTTCCCTCACTTGAGCCTGTGTAGTCAAGAGCAAGACGTGCCGCTCCCCACCTGAAAGGCCGCATACCCGGGTCGGAGTGGCTCTGCCCCTCGGGGAAGATGATTATGGCATCACCCCTTCCCAGGCGGCGCAGGCACTCGGCAAGGGACTTTACATTTCTCCTGCGGTCAGCTCCCATAGCCTGGTCCTGTTTTCGGTGGAACCTGATGACGTTTGCCTTTCTCATCAGGTAGGCCATGAAGGGATGGTGCTGCCCCAGCGTACTCTTGGCAGTAAGAGAAACAGGCCGGGGAACATTTTTCAGGATAACAAGGGCATCAACCAGGGCGTTGGGGTGGTTCGGTAAAAAGAGGACCGGGCCTTGTAGGGGAATGTTTTCGGCCCCCTCGACCTCAATGCTCCTGAAAAAAACCTGCAGGGCCAGCTTAAACAGGGAGCGCAATGCTCTGTAGGTCAAGATATCTCTCCCGTGACGGTCTCCCTGGCTTGCTTTTCATCCACGAAAAACAGACACGCTGCGTCGGTTGCAGCAGCAACCCATCTCATCATCTCTGGGCAGGGGTTGAGCTCAAAAACGAGTGCAGTTGAATCTTAAAAGAGTTTATTTGATGGAGGATTTGTTTACAAGTGCTTCGTGGAAAAGGCGGGCCCGGCCTGAAAACTCGGTTCATCTTCAATTTGGTTGATCATATCCCGCTATGGCATACACATTATGACACTCTTCCATGCGTCTACGTTACCCCA
>CAYVSA010000119.1:0-3061 GCA_964454175.1 uncultured Pseudomonadota bacterium | reverse complement strand
ATCCCTGCAAAAAAGTAGGGAATGGACATCTCGATGTTGGTTTAACCCACCCCCTCCATCCCCTTCATCCCTGCAAAACAGTTGTGAATCGACATCTCGATGTTGGTTTAACCCACCCCCTTCATCCCCTTCATCCCTGCCAAACAGTTGTGAATCGACATCTCGATGCTGGTTTAACCCACCCCCTTTATCCCCTTCATCCCTGCAAAACAGTAGGGAATCGTCGTCTCGGTGTTGGGTTATCGCCTGTAATGTGGTGGCACCAGGAAGCCCGGCATGATGAGTATTACTTACCTTGATATGACCAACTAAATTGGAGATGAACCGAAATTGGTGATTAGATATACCCTCTCCCCTCACATCACCCCGACACCCCCACACTCATGAGACCCCTACCCTGGGGCAGAACTCCTCAACTTCACAGATCTCGCATTTCGGTTTTCGGGCCGGACACACGGCCCGTCCGTGCCCGATGAGCAGGCCGGAAAAAGGTGTCCACCTCTCGGGTGGAAGCAGTTCAGCAAGGTCCGATTCAACCTTCACCGCGTTTCTACTGACTGTAAATCCCATGCGATTTGACAGCCTCAGGACGTGTGTGTCCACCACCACTCCCGGGATCCCCATGGAAATCCCTAGAACGAGGTTCGCGGTCTTTCGTCCGACCCCCGGAAGTGTGACAAGCTCTTCCATGGTCACCGGCACCTCGCCATCGAAGTGTACCAGGATATCCTCTGAGCAGCCTTTGATCGCTCTGGCCTTCTGTCTGTAGAAACCCGTGGAATATACTGCAGATTCCAGTTCTTTTATGTCCGTCTTGCTCATTGCAGCAGGATCAGGATATCTGGCAAAGAGACCCTCGGTAACTTCATTGACCTTCTTGTCTGTGCACTGCGCGGACAGGATAGTGGCCACCAGCAGCTGGAAGACGCTCCTGTGCCTGAGGGCTGTGCCGTCGGAATAGAGTTCCCTGAGTATCCCGTCGATCGCTTTTATCCGCTCTGTTTTTTTCTTTTTCGACTCGGGCATCTTGTTAGGTTTGACCTGGTTTCTTGTTTCTAGTGTCGCTCCGCTCCGGCCCCAGGTCCCATGGTCCAAGGCCCAGGTGATCGGTCCAAAACCCAAGGATCAAGATCCTATCACTAATCACCATTTTCCATCACTCAATCACTTACTATTTAGAGAAATACTCCAGGAGTTCCTCCGCCGTCATGCAGTTGAGCACGTCTTCTTTCGTAAGCCAACCCTTCCTGGCTATCCCAACGCCTGAAAAAGTATACACTATCTCCTCGGTGCTGTGTGCATCAGGACAGATGGCTATCTTGATACCAAGAGACTTTGCCATGGGCATCAATCTCCAGTCGAGGTCCAGCCTGTAGGGATGGGCATTCAGTTCGATGGCTTTTTTGTTTTCGGCCGCACACCCCAGGACCCGATCCATATCAACAGCGTAGGGTTCCCTCGTGAGAAGAAGCCTCCCCGTGGGGTGGCCCAGGATGTCCAGGTGAGGATTTTTCAGGGCGGCACATATCCTGGCCGTCATGGCTTCTTCGGTCATGTTGAACCCTGAGTGCACTGAACCGATGACAAAGTCAAAACCATCTAGAATACTGTCAGGGTAGTCCAGCGACCCGTCGGGCAGTATGTCCGACTCTATCCCCTTCAGGATCCTGAACCCTTCAAGGCTGGAGTTCAGTTCATCGATAAACTGATGCTCGGACCTGAGACGATCCGGTTCCAGGCCCCGGGCATATCTGGCCGACTGTGAATGTTCTGTAATGCCCATGTAGGCGAGACCCAGTGCCATGGCGGTCTCAGCCATCTGTTCCAGAGTAGCTGCTCCATCGCTTGCCACGGTGTGGAGGTGAAGGGTTCCAAGAATGTCCTCAATCCTGATCAGCTCGGGCAAATCGCGGGATTCGGCCGCATCGATCTCTCCCATATCCTCCCTCAGCTCCGGTTCAATGAAGTCCAGACCCAACTCACCATAAACATCCTTCTCGCTCATGCAGGGAATATTCTCATCCCCTCTGTAAAGACCGTATTCGTTAGATTTTAATCCCATTGAAACAGCCCTGCCCCGCAAAGCCACGTTGTGCTCCCTGCTTCCCGTAAAGTGCTGGAGGGCATATGGGAATGATCCGGCGGGAACGACCCGCAAGTCAAGGTTTACACCTGACCCCAGTTTAGCTGACAGTTTTGTGCCCCCCCGTGCTGACACTTCAGTTACAAATTTGCTGGATTCAACTGCATCCATCAGGCCTTCGCTGTCACCTGCAGCGATCAGATCGATATCTTTTACTGTTTCTTTGTTCCTGCGAAGACTGCCGGCAATTTCGAGATGCTCAACTCCCCTTACCCTGCGAAGAGACTTTACCAGTTCTTCTGCTTCCCCCTGAACGTAGTACCACAGGAAGCGACCAGCGTAATCTGAAAGGCTTTTTATCCCTTTGAGAATATTGTCCTGGGTTCTGGCTCCAAATCCAGGCAGTTCGAGGAGCCTGTTTTCGCGACAGGCGTACTCCAATTCCCCGAGGGAATTCACTTCAAGCTCATCCATGAGCACTCTGACCTTTTTTGGACCAAGCCCTGGGATACGGAACAGATCCAGTACACCCGCAGGGAAGCGCGACCTCAACTCCTGCAGGTAGGGAGGATCATCGCTTATGGCCAGTTCCTCGATCCTCTCCGCGATATTACTGCCAATACCTTTTATGTCCTGCAGGGTGCCGTCCTCTATCATTTCCTCCAGATCTGCAGGCAGGCTCTTGATAGTCCTTGCCGCATTCTGATAGGCGCGCACACGGAACAGGCTTTCACCTGCCAACTCAAGGAGCAGGGCTATCTCTTCAAGACCTCTAACTACATGTTTTTTGATCATGGTCACCTCACGCTGAAAATTTAGCACAAAATGGGTAGTGATTGTCTCTACAGATGGATCATTCCCCAATTAGTTGATAAGAGATTGAGGTAAAATACAATAAATGAAGGGATTCTGGTTCGATCTCCTGCCTGCCGGCCTTATGCCGGAGTCCAAGGTCCCTGGTCCAAGGTCCAAGGTCAA
>CAYVSA010000118.1:0-3147 GCA_964454175.1 uncultured Pseudomonadota bacterium | reverse complement strand
CACCATGCAGGATTTTTTCGGTGAGTACATGGCCGGCGGGAGGATCATAATCCTGAACAAGTTCTTCGAGGACAACCCTCCGATCCGCGAGTCGTTCTTTATCGGAACAGGGATGCACGGCGGCAAGATATTCATGAGGGGTAAGGTCGAAATCGAACAGATAGGTGCGGAAGTGGGTATGGAAAAACCCACTGACGACGAGATGAAGGTGATAGAGGAGTACGTGGACAGGTACTGCGAAGAGTTCGGTCTGGAGAAGAAGAAAAAGAAGCTTATGGAGAGAAAGCATTTCTGGAAGCTATACCCCAAGTCCGCCAGGCCTTACGGGAGATTGTACGCTTACTGATCCATAATCGAAGTCATCTCATTGAACCCGGAAGAGTTATGCAGTAGCGGCCCGCTCAGAAGAGCGGGTTTTTCATTGGCACAGGATTGTTGAGCGAATCATTTAACACATAAGTATACTAATTGTATACTTATGGAGTATTATTTAACCTGAAGTATTACATGAAAGACAGACTGTATATGTTTGATAATATGCATTATTATTTTTTTTGGTATGTCATTTAAAAATGTGGTGTATATTTTGCATATAAAACCTATAGGGTTGTTGTCTACAATTGAATTCTTCACCTTCAACTCCTGACATCGACCGTTTATCACCTCAAACTGCGGCCAGGGTGAAACTCTGGCAGTGTGGTGTAGTTTCGTAGAAAACACTTAACAGGACGAGAGGAGGGACTTGATGAACCTGAGAAGACCCAACGCAAGTGCGGCCACTGGAACCTTTAACCGCTCCAAAAGCGTGGTCCCCATGTCAGGATTGTGTTCTGACTGCCAGGACGGCTGCAAAGGCGCATGTGAAGTGTGGCTTGCCTCATTCAGGGGCAGGGAGGTAATTTATCCGGGCCCATTCGGAGAAATAACTGCAGGCGCCGATAAGAATTATCCCCTTGACTACTCTCACATCAATATACAGGGATACGCTGTTGGTGCTGAGGGTATGCTGGAAGGGCTCCAGCCCAACTCGGACGATGCCATATTCCCCAACGTCAATGTCGAAACAGAGTACGGGTGGAACAAGAAGGTTAGGCTCAAGGTCCCGATGTTCACCGGGGCACTCGGTTCCACAGAAATTGCGAGGGTAAACTGGGAGCATTTCGCGGTTGGTGCAGCCATCTCCGGTATCACCCTGGTATGCGGTGAAAACGTTTGTGGGATAGACCCTGAACTGGAAATAGGCAAGAACGGGCTTGTTTCAAACTCTCCGGAGATGGACCGGAGGATCAATACTTACAGGAGATTCCAGGAAGATCACGGTGAGATCCTTGTGCAGATGAACGTGGAGGACACCAGGCTGGGAGTCGCTGAGTACGTCATCGACAAGCACGGTCTTGACACCATCGAGCTCAAGTGGGGGCAGGGTGCCAAGTGCATAGGCGGAGAGATAAAAGTAAAGGAGATCGAGAGGGCGGCTGAGCTCAAAAAGCGCGGTTACGTTGTAACACCCGATCCCACGGTCAAGGAAGTAAAAATGGGATACGATGACGGGGCGATCAAGGAGTTCGAGAGGCACTCCAGGTTGGGCTTCGTTACAAGGGAAGGGTTCATGGACGAGGTGGAACGTCTCCGCAAGCTAGGGTTCGAGAGGGTAACTTTGAAGACCGGTGCTTACTCCATGGTAGAGCTCGCTATGGCGATGAGGTGGTGTGCAGAGGCAGAGATCGATCTCCTCACCATCGATGGCGCTCCCGGCGGTACGGGGATGAGCCCCTGGCCGATGATGAACGAGTGGGGAATACCCACCCTCTACCTGCAGTCCCTGGCCTGTGAATTTGCCGAGAAACTCACTGCCCAGGGCCTCCGCGTACCCGATCTCGCAATGGCCGGCGGTTTCTCTTCGGAAACGGATATCTACAAGGCTATTGCCGTAGGGGCGCCCCACTTCAAGGCAGTCTGCATGGGCAGAGCGCTGATGATCCCCGGGATGCTGGGCAAGAACATCGAGAAGTGGATAAAGGAGGACAAGCTGCCCAGGACCATCTCCAAGTACGGCACAAAAGTCGAGGAGATCTTCATTAATTACGAGGAAGTAAAGGAGAAATACGGTAAGGATTTCAAGGATATACCTTTAGGAGCCGTGGCGCTCTTCACATTTGCACGAAAGACCACTGTCGGGCTCAGACAGCTGATGGCAGGAAGCAGGCGCTTCAGTATCCCCGTAATCTCCAGAAAGGACGTAATGGCCCTTACAGAGGAAGCATCCAAAGTCACGGGAATAGCCTACGTTATGGATGCATACAGGAAAGAAGCAGAGGATATCCTGTCAGGGAATTAGTCAGTTATTAATTATATATTGAAGAGAGGGCTATCCGTTTCTGGATGGCCCTCTCTTTATCCTGCTAACAGGTCACATCAAGAAATACAACCATGACCAGTGCCGTAAGCTGTTAATATGCTTAAGAAACCGGTAGAATTTGATTGTGAACACCGTAAAGCTCATATTCGAAAAACAGGTCCATCACTTCCTGCTGCTGGTCATGCTTCTTTCAGGTTTGTTCAAATTGAGCCATCTTCCAGGTTTCTGGACGGGGGAGGCCTGCGGGATCAGCACCAGAGCATGGTTCTATCTCGCACTGGGCAATGCCGTTACTCACCAGGTATACGTCTGGTTCTGCTGGAGAACGCAGCTTCACGCCGACCTTCTATCACGGTGCCTGGGAAAGGCGGCTTTCCCGGTCTATGCAGGAGTGTTCTCGGTGTTGATCATCCTAAGGCCGGTTCTAATAACTTTTCTCTCAATGTCCAACCGGAATACATTACCGCTCAAACCTTTGGCTGCATCAGCCACGGCTGCTATTATGGCAGTTCCCCTTGTATATCTTGCCTATTCCGTGATCAGATATTTCGGTTTCAAAAGGGCTTTCGGGATCGATCATTTCGACAGGTCCTACAGGTTCTCAGATCTGGTCAGGGAGGGGATTTTCCAGTTCTCTCCAAACAGCATGTACGTCTTCGGTTTTCTGGCCCTCTGGATCCCGGCTGTTCTTTTCTCTTCGGTTGCAGCCCTCGGTATTGCTCTCTTCAGCCATCTGTACATCTGGGTGCACTACTTTACGGTGGAAAAGCCGGACATGGAGTCAATAT
>CAYVSA010000117.1:0-3375 GCA_964454175.1 uncultured Pseudomonadota bacterium | reverse complement strand
GTATTACAAAGCGTTGCCGACAAAGACGGTTGACAAAGGCCTGTTCCGCGTCTATATCTTTCGAAACACCGTAAACGACCGATTTGGACGTTATGACCCAAAAAAAAACCACACACTTGCTACTGGCAGTTATTTTTACGCTCAACGTCTCCGGCTTTAGCCTGGCTCTGGCTTCCGAGGCATGCAATATGGAATGTTGTGCCAGTACCGCTACCGGGAGCAGCGCTGACAGCGCCCGGTATGAGCCTACCAGATGCTGCGACGCAGCCGATGCTTGTGACCTGGAAGACAGTGCTCACCTGAACCCTGCACATCACGCTGTCTGTTCCCTCCAATATAACCTCCACCCGGTTTTGGCCAAAGCCGGACTGTCTGACTCAGGTTATGCCGCCGTCTACCAACTCAGTGGAGACCGCGTCCAGAGCGGCACTTTTGCCGCACCTGATCAGATCCCAATCTACCTATCAAACCTGTCGATTATCTGTTGAAATAACTTCACAGGTGCACTTCATCACTCATGGGGATCAGTATGCGATGTTGCGTCTGGAAACCCCTGAAGCCCTCAAATCAATGAAAAATACCAGATTCTGATGTACCGGAGAAATACTCACCGGGCGCCAAAAGGAGATAACAATGGCCAGCAAAAGAAACAGAAATTCGAATAGATCAGCCTCAGACAAAAGACAGGCTAAGAAATCCGCTGTTCTGGAAGGAAAGAAAAGTCCAATGCCAATGATCATCACCCTGATCCTTGCGGCCGCAATGGCCGGGGCCGGCGTCTATATGCTCGGGGGTAAGGGCAAAACGGGGCCTGTGGCAACCACCGCAGTGGCAGCCACATCTTCTGATATCCTGACCTTTTCCGCTGGCGACTTTGCCGACGGCAAAGCAAAGTACTACAAGTACACCGCCGCAAACGGCCTCCAGATCAGATATTTCATCCTCAAGAGCTCCGACGGCGTAATAAGAGCAGCTTTCGACGCCTGTGACGTGTGCTGGCAGGCACGCAAGGGATACCGCCAGGAAGGTGACGTAATGGTATGCAACAACTGCGGGCAGCGGTTCCCGTCAGTCAAGGTCAACGTCATAAAGGGCGGATGCAACCCTGCTCCCCTCAATCGCACACTCGATGGCGACAGACTGATAATCAAGATTGCAGATCTTCTCGAAGGTGGAAATCTCTACTTTAACTTTGCCAGGGGCGGGAGAGGTTAAGACATGACATTTAAGGACATCGCCTTTTTAAATCTCCGGAGGAGAAAAGCCAAGTCAGCCTTTCTCCTCGCCGGCCTCCTCATCGGAGTGACGACCGTAGTAGCCCTCATCAGCCTTGTGGAAACTATGACGGGAGACATAAACAAAAAGCTGGAAAAATTCGGCGCTAATATTCTTGTTGTTCCGAAGACAGAGAATCTCTCGCTAACTTATGGTGGAATGGCCCTGGGCGGCGTTTCCTTTGAGATGCAGGAGATTGACCAGGCAGATCTGAAGAAGGTTGAAACAATCCGGAACGCCGCAAACGTGGCAGCACTGGGTCCCATGGTCCTGGGAGTCGTTGAGATTAACGGAGAAAAGGTCCTGATGGCCGGTGTGGATTTCGACGCAGCCAGAATCCTGAAACCATGGTGGAGGACCAGGGGGGAAAGACCCGCAGATGACGGCGCGCTGTTAGGATCGGAGGCTGCGGTAAAACTTGGACTAAAGATCGGCGATGATTTCGTTACCAGGGGACATAAATTAACCGTAACCGGCGTCAACGACCCAACTGGTTCCCAGGATGATCAGTTGATCTTTGCCCAACTCTCGACCGCCCAGGTCATCCTTGGCAAGGAGGGCAAAGTATCCATGGCCGAAGTAGCAGCTTTGTGCAAAGATTGCCCTATTGAAGCTATGGTCGCACAGATATCTGAAGCCATACCGGGTTCTAAAGTTATGGGGATTCAGCAGGTAGTTAAGAGCCGCATGGAGACCATCTCACATTTCAAGAAGCTCTCCATGGGCGTGTCCGCAATAGTTATCCTGGTAGGAAGCCTTGTTGTGTTGGTGACAATGATGGGCAGCGTCAGGGAAAGAACCCGGGAGATCGGGATATTTAGAGCAATAGGCTACCGACGTGGTCACATTATCCGAATCGTCCTCCTCGAGGCAGGCATCATTTCGGCTTTAGCGGGCACTCTGGGGTATTTTACCGGCATATTATCAACGAAGCTTCTGATACCGTTTTTCACCGATAGTACCGATATTGCTGTGTCCTTTGACCCGTTAATGGCCGGGGCTGCCCTGTTCCTTTCCATACTGCTGGGACTGGCTGCAAGTCTTTACCCGGCTCTCATGGCTGCCAGGATGGATCCTAACGAAGCTCTTAGATCCCTGTAAAAGGAGAACCTGCAATGAGCTATTTAACAGCCGATAACCTTGTCAAACACTACGGAACCGGTGATGCGGTTGTTCCTGCAGTGAAAGGCATTAGCTTCAGCATTGATGAGGGTGAGTTCGTAGCAATTATGGGCGAATCAGGCTCCGGAAAATCCACTCTGCTCTCCATGATGGGGGCCCTAAATACACCCACTTCAGGCAGGCTTACAGTTGATGAGATCGATATATACGGTCTCACGCAGAACCAGCGAGCTGATTTCAGGAGGGAATTTCTGGGATTTGTTTTTCAGAGTTTCCAGCTTGTCACTTACCTGACCCTGGCAGAAAATGTCATGCTGCCTCTGGTAACCGTCAGCGCTGGAAAGAGGGAAAAGCTCGAGATGGCCCATGAAGCGCTGGAAAGAGTTGGTCTGCAGGGGAAGGAGAAACGTCTTCCCAGCCAGGTTTCGGGCGGTGAGCAGGAACGGGTCGCCATTGCAAGGGCAATAGTTAACGAACCCCCAATACTTCTGGCAGACGAGCCCACCGGGAACCTTGACTCAAAAACAAGTGAAGAGGTAATGGGTATGCTGAAAAAACTCAACTTGGAGGGCATGACCATAGTTGTTGTCACACACAGCCTTGAAGCTGCGCGAAACTCCAGGAGGATACTAAACATATCAGATGGCATCCTGGATGGAGAGGACATAGTTGTTCCAGAACGAACCCTGAATAACTCTGCTGAAAAGGCCCAAACCGTTGACAAGGCTGTTTAAATATCATAGATTCGGGGGCTCGTTTGGGGAGTCGTCTAACGGTAGGACAGCGGACTCTGGATCCGTAAGTGAAGGTTCGAATCCTTCCTCCCCAGCCACAAAAGGCCCCATCGTCTAATGGTTAGGACGCTAGCCTCTCACGTTGGTAATCCGGGTTCGAATCCCGGTGGGGTCACCATAAAAAACAGACGCTCCCGGTGGGAGCGTTTTTTTCGGAACATTCATTCCTCTGACCCCTTCTTCT
>CAYVSA010000116.1:0-3421 GCA_964454175.1 uncultured Pseudomonadota bacterium | reverse complement strand
ACGGATGGTGATTTAACATGAACAACACATTCAGGACGACAATATTACTTGGTGCCCTTACGGGTCTTCTGATGCTCTTCGGCTCGGTGTTCGGCGGCCGTGGCGGTATGATATTCGCCTTTGGATTCGCAGTGGTGATGAACATGGGCGCTTACTGGTACTCTGACAAGCTTGTACTGAAGATCTACCGTGCCCAGCCCGTGAGCGAGTCACAGGACCCCGGTCTTTACAGTATTGTCAGGAACCTTTCCACTCGTGCCGGTCTTCCCATGCCTAAGGTTTACCGGGTGCCTAACCCGTCACCCAACGCCTTTGCCACCGGCCGTAACCCTGAGCACGCGGTAGTAGCAGTGACTGACGGTATTCGGGAGTTACTGACTGACGAGGAGCTTTCCGGAGTTATTGGTCACGAGCTTGCTCACATCGGTCACCGTGACATTTTGATCTCATCCATAGCTGCGACCCTTGCCGGTGCGATAATGCTTCTTGCCAGCATGGCCAGGTGGGCGTTTTTCCTTGGCGGTGCTCGTGGTGATGACGACAACAACCCCCTGGGGATGCTTGCCATGGCCATACTTGCGCCAATGGCGGCCCTCATGATCCAGATGGCTGTGTCCCGTTCCCGCGAGTACCAGGCGGACGCGACCGGAGCCCGGATAACGGGCAACCCTGATTCCCTTGCCCGTGCCCTGGAGAAGCTTACCGCGGCCAACAAGGGTGTTCCCATGGCAGCGAACCCGGCCACATCGCACATGTTTATCGTCAAGCCATTTTCCGGCAAGAGCCTTTTTGAACTGTTTTCAACCCACCCGCCGGTAGAAAAGAGGATCGCCAGATTGAGGGGCCGAGAGTAGGTCATTCACCAGGGATTTTCCTCGAGGGGAGAAGAAGAGGAGTGGTCGATGAATAAAGCGTTTCGAGGTATTACAGTTGGACTGGTCGCGGTCACCTTCCTAGTGATCGGACTCGTGCTGGCTTCTCAGTTGTCGCTGACTCCAACGACGGAAGCAGGCCAGAAAGGACTATGGACAGAGGGAATATCTGATGGCGCATCTACACGCCCTGGCTCCTTTGCGGACCTGGCGGCAGATCTGTCACCAGCCGTCGTCAATATCAGCACAGCTACCGTTGTAAAGGGCGGCAGCGAGATGCAGGGGCAATCTCCATTTGGTCAGAATAGCCCCTTCCGGGATTTTTTCGGGGATGAATTTTTCAAGCGTTTTTTCGACAGCCCCAGAAGACCGCACAAGCAAAGAAGCCTGGGTTCAGGCTTTATCATCAACAAGGAAGGTTATATCGTTACTAATAATCACGTCGTTAAGGACGCGGACGAAATTGTAGTTATCCTGAAGGGCGGGGATGAATACCCAGCCAAAGTCGTTGGAAAGGATGCGAAGACGGATATAGCCCTTATCAAAATTGAGCCAAAAAACGGTCTTCCCGTCTGCCGGCTCGGAGACTCTGATAAATCAAGAGTTGGCGACTGGGTCCTTGCTATCGGCAACCCCTTCGGGCTCGGGCACACTGTAACAGCCGGTATAATAAGCGCAAAGGGCAGGGAACTCGGCGCCGGCCCCTACGATGATTTTATCCAGACCGATACCGCCATCAACCCCGGAAGCAGCGGAGGACCGCTGTTTGACATGGCTGGCAATGTAATTGGTATTAATTCTGCCATCTATACCAGGAGCGGCGGTTACCAGGGTGTTGGTTTTGCCATCCCCGTAAACCTGATAAAGAACATCATTACCCAGCTAAAAGGCGAAGGCGAAGTCACCAGGGCCTGGCTGGGGGTACTTATCCAGCAGGTAACGCCCGAGATCCAGGAAAGTCTTGATCTGTCCACCCGGAAGGGTGCGCTTGTCGCCGATGTGGTTGAAGGCGGCCCAGCAGACAAAGTTGGGATTAAGAGGGGCGATGTCATTATCCGATTTAACGGCGAGGAAGTCGGCAGCCAGCACGAACTGCCGACCATGGTGGCCTATCTCCCGGTCGGGAAAAAGGTAAAGGTTATCCTCATCCGTGACGGGAAGGAAAAGAACCTGACCGTCGTACTGGAGCAGATGAAAGAGGAACAAGTCCTGTCAGGAAAGTCCAGCGAGCAGGTCCAGGAGGACGTGGGCCTTACTGTTCAGGATATCACCAGCGAGATCGCCAAGCAGCTCGGGCTCAAGGACCAGAAAGGAGTTCTGGTCTCGGATGTCAGCGCTGGAGGCCTTGCTGCCGAAGCCGGTATAAGGCGCGGTGACATCATACTTGAAGTAAACCGGTCCAGGGTTGCTAATGTTGAGTCTCTCACGGAGATCATGAAGCGGGATAAGGACAAAAGATCGATACTTTTCCTGATCAACAGGGATGGAAGGACGATCTTCGTGGCTTTGTCCAGATGATCTACTGACCTTTTTTAAAGTTGAAAGCGCGCCGCACAGCCGGCGCGCTTTTTTTATCCATTTTCTCAATATTATCGGGATGATTTCAGCTGATTTGCCTGGGCCCTGGATCATGCCAGCCCTGAGCCTGGTCGAAGGGGAACCTGGGCCTGTTCCCGGGACGAACTTGTTTGACCTGGCACTTGGGATATCATAACATGAGCTAGTTGCGCAGGACCGGGTGCCTCCAAATGGGTGAAAGGGGGAAGAATTATGGATTCCAGGCGTGTATACGACTTAACGATTCCAATACGAGAGGGGATGGTGGTTTGGCCGGGAGATGATCCTGTGGAGATCACAAGGGTCAAGTCTATGTCCAGGGGAGACAGGCTCAATCAGTCACAGATTAAAATGAGCGCACACACCGGGACTCACATCGATGCCCCACTCCATTTTATTGACGGTGCCAGGGGAGTTGATTCCATCTCGCCTGCACTTCTGGTGGGACCTGTTGTAGTGCTCGAGATCACCAGTGTCAAGAAGATAGGCGCAGAAGCGTTCAGGAATTCCGGAATTCCTGATGGCATCACCCGGGTGATCCTCAAAACGGACAATGTGGACCTCATCGGGCGCGATCAGTTTGTGGAGGATTATGCCTATCTCACTCCTGAAGGTGCCAGGTACCTGGTAAATCACGGGATCAAGGTCCTGGGTTTTGATTATTATTCGGTTGCTGAATTTGGAAAGGGAGATGAGGTGCACCGGATACTCCTCTCCGAAGGCACGGTTATCATCGAGGGGCTAGATCTCAGGGGAGTGCCCGCAGGCGTGTACCGCCTGATGGCCCTGCCTTTGAAACTGGCAGGGTGCGACGGGGCTCCGGCAAGGGTCCTGCTGCACAGCGGCTGATAAAAGTGCACTGCAGTCTGATCCATTCAGCAGGCTTTTGACAGTTCTCTTTGAAATCATCCGATAGAGGCAGATTTGACGTACATAAAGAAAGGACAGTGATTTGACAGACTGGATGTTGTTGGTTCCGGCCATGCTTGCCC
>CAYVSA010000115.1:0-3423 GCA_964454175.1 uncultured Pseudomonadota bacterium | reverse complement strand
GGCCGATCTGTGTTAGATTGAAGCCGGCTTGACCTGTTCAGGCCGGCTGTTTGTTGACTGGCCGCAGATAACAAAGGCGGGAATTTGGCGGATACCGGAAAGATATTAAAGGTTCCAGACCCTTCTTCCATGAAAAAGAGAGCAGGGGAGTACCTGCTTGCTGTTGGAACGGAGGCGGTGGATACTGTCACTGCCCTCGCATCCCTGATAATTATCGGACGTGCCTATGGAAGGGAAGGGTTAGGGGTTTACTCGTTTTTCCTGGCCGTCTACCTGATTGTTTCGTATCTCTCCGAGTCGGGTGTATGTAAACAGGTGGAGCGCAGGGTTGCCATGAAGGCTGCCGGCGGTGTTCATCCGGCCTATTTTTCCGGGTCTTTGAAGGCGATCACGCTGACCGGGTTTCTGGGGGCAGTCGCTGTAATACTGCTGGGCCTGCGGCACCCTTCCGGGGCAGGTTTTTCCGGTGCCCTGGGGCCATATATTTTCCTCGCTGTCGCTGTTTACCTCAACGTCTACAATACTTTCGTCACCGCAGTTCTTAACGGAAAAGGCGATCATGAGAGTGCTTCGCGCCTTGCGCTGCGCAAGCGGCTGGTGTTTCTGGGGTCTGTCTTCCTGTTGAGTGTTCTGAAGTTTAAACCTCCCTTGCTGGTCCTCGGTTTTTTTGCAGCCGAGATGTCCGTTGCAAGGAGGGGCAGGCGGCAGGTTAAGCTGCCTCTGGTAAAAAACCCGTTTTCCAGCCTTTCCGAGGCAGTTTCCGTCATCAGGGAGGGCGCAAAGGATTATTTCACCGATGAAGCTCTCAGGGTAATATTTTTCCTGGACTTCCTGGTCCTGGGGTTTTTCGTGTCCGCTGGGGAACTCGGTATTTATTCAGAGGCTTCAGTGCTGGCGAGGCTTTTTTTGATCGTACCCGTGGGTGCAGCGCCCGTATTCAGGGTCAGATTTTTCGAGTTGTCCGCGGCGGGGAGCGAAACATCCCTGGCATCCCGGTCGGGGAGAACCGCCCGGCGGATCTTCTTCTGGCACAGTGTCGCCGGGCTTTACTTCCTGCTCTACTATCCCCTGGTGCTTGGATTGATCTTTCCGGAGGCAAGCCATGTCCAGGTGTCTTTTGAGATCTTTGCCGTCCTGCTGCCAGGTCTGCTCTACTACAGTGCAGCGTCTGTCCTCGAGCCCATTTACGCCGCCCAGGGCAGGAGCGACCGGATCGGCAGGATCGCCATGCGCACATTTTTCCTCAACGCCCTGCTTAACGCCTACCTTGTGCCCTACGCAGGTATAAACGGCGCCGCCGCCGCCACGGCGATCTGCCTGATAGCTTATTTCTTCTACTTCGGAGCCGGACTTGAATCGAATCTGAGATTGCCGAGGGTGACCTTTCTGTTGGCCGGAGGACTGGTATTTCTTTCTTACAAGTTCGTCGTATGGGCCGAACCATCGCCCCTCATGGTGGTGCCGGCTCTACCCCTGGCGCTCTGGGTGTTGTTTTACCTTTCGGGGTTTTTTACAGATAGTGTGTGATTTGTGATTAGTGATTGGTGAAAATGATCAATCGGACTCCACTTTACCCCTGGTTTTTTTTACCCTGGCCCTTTTTTCCTTCTCCTCCTTCTCCCTGGCCCTGACGGCGGCTGATTTACGGGTCGGGATCCTGGGCCTGGGTTTTTTCTCCCTGGCTTTTAACCTTGCTGCCAGGCGCTCTAAAGCGTCTGCGAGGTTCCGGTGCTGGGAACGGTGGGACTGACCAACAACAGTGATTCCTGTGGGCAGGTGCTTTAGCCGCACAGCCGAGTCGGTGACGTTCTTGTGCTGTCCACCTGGACCGCTCGAACGGAAAGTGGTCACGAGGCACTCTTTCTTGAGTTTTTCCAGATCCATTATCGTTTAATGCTCCTTTGCAACTTCAGTATATTTCGAGTTGGGATCTTGTCAATGGCCTGCTTGCAAACTCAGCCTTAATGGTCAGCCTGTTTTCAGGACAATAATGGCGATACAAATAGCCTCAGGAAAGAAAACCTTGACACTTTATCGTTTATCCATAATATTCTTTTTCTCTAAAATATGTCTAATAATCAAAAGGAGTAATACTTAATGAAAAAGTTTCTGCTGATCGCACTGCTGATAGTAATTTTTGCCGCCTGGGTGGGTTACACCGCCTTTTCTTCCGCCGGTACCAGCGGCGCCCAGTATGTCTCTCCCGAGACCTTTAAGGGGTGGCTGACAAGTAACACGTCCATAGTAATAGATGTTCAACCATATTCCGCCTATGTAAAGAAGCATTTTCCCGGTTCGTACGCGACCTATGCCTATCCTGTCACCTCGCCGCAGCAGAAGCAGCAGCTGGACAATCTTCTGCCGATGATTAAAAAATCTGAAAAACCTGTTGTCCTGGTATGCCCGGGAGGGATCACCGGCGCACCCAACGCCCGCCTTCACCTTCTTGAGAGGGGCATACCAAACAAGAGGTTGTATATCCTCAAGGGCGGTACGTGGGGATGGCCCTGGAAAAATATGTTCGTCAGCGGCGGGAAATAATGAACTTTCCTGTATAATAACAACGTGGACGAAGCGATTAAAAATTTCCTCAACGAGTGCACCTCGTGCGGGCAGTGTACCGCGGCCTGCCCCTTCCTGGCAGAGTACGGGGAGCCGGATGAAATAATCAGGAACATTCCTCACAAGGCTTTTTTGTGTACGAACTGCACAGCCTGCAACAGGCTGTGCCCCAACGGGCTTGAGCCTTCCGAGGCCCTTTTCCAGACCAAGGTCCGGCTCATCAGGTCCGCTGATGTACCCGAACCGGCGGCCCAGGCCATTAATGGGGCAAAAAGTTTTGTTCTGAGGGGCCACAAAGCCCCCTTTCTGCGCTATGACAGGGCAGAAACCCTCTTCTGGCCTGGTTGTTCCCTTGCGGGTACAAGCCCGGAGGTTGTGAAAAGGACCGTCAAACTCCTCTCGGATCTGCTCGGCACCAGGGTTGGCCTGGCCCTGGACTGCTGCTTCGACCCTCTTTACCAGATCGGCGATGTTGACCCCGTCAGAGAAGCGGTGGGCAGGATACAAAAAAGGCTGGATGAAAATGGCACGAGGCGCGTTATTGTCGGCTGTGCCAACTGCAGGAAGGTCTTTGCCAGATATCCTGTCACACAGAGCGTCGAGTATGTCCTGGAAGTACTCCCGGACGACGTTATTGATAGCCTGCCGGGCGGCGACCCATACCTGCACCATCCGTGCCCCTTCTACAGGGTCGAGGGAGTGCCTGAAAAAGCCAGGCTCATGGTTCAGTCGGCACTTGATTCCAGGCCGGATGAACCGCCATCTTCCGGGACCGGGTCCGGCGATCTTCCTGATGTCTTTTCAGGTGCTGCCGTGGAAGTGGATGAGCAGGACCTGCCCTCATGCTGCGGGTACGGCGGG
>CAYVSA010000114.1:0-3428 GCA_964454175.1 uncultured Pseudomonadota bacterium | reverse complement strand
GAGCGGGATTTCCCTGAAATCAGCTGGGGTCCTTGTACCCTGGATTAAAGTTTACTTTCATCCAGGGCATCAAGGATCAGCAGCAATCCGGGTGAGGGCTTTTGAAGGGGAATATACATCTCGGTGTTGGTTTACCCCACCCCATTTATCCCCTTCATCCCTGCCAAACCATGTTGACTGATCGTCTCGGTGTCGGGTTTATCGCATGTAATATGGTGGCACCATGGAAGAGTGTCATTATGTGTATTCCATACCGGGATATGATCAACTAAATTGGAGATGAACCGAAATTAGATATTGGATATTGGATCGATTGTACTGCTAGAAACAAGAAACAAGAAACAAAAAACCAGAAATCGGAAACTTTACTCAACACAGGACAGTCCATTTGACAAAGCACAACAAATACTGGAACAAAGACATCGAGACCATGCCCAGAGAGGGTCTGGAGAGGATCCAGCTCGATCGTCTGCAGTCCGTTGTGGAGCGGGCCTACTCCAAGAGCCCCTTTTACAGGGAGCTTTACCGGAAGGCCGGTGTGGTGCCGGATGACATTCAGGAGCTCACAGACCTTGCAAAGCTTCCTTTTGTGGACAAGAAAAGCGCTCAGGATGCCTACCCATTCGGCATGATGATGTGTGAGCTGAGCCGGATGAGGGAGCTTCACACTGCAACGACCCCATCCAGGCAGTTCCTGCCTGTTTTCGTTACGGAAAAGGATATTGACGAGTGGGCCGAGCGTTGTGCCAGGATCCTCTGGATGGTTGGGCTCAGGCCGGGAGACAGCATTCAGAATGCCTTCAGGTTCGGCCTTTCCACCGGCGGTTTCGGCTTTCACTACGGCGCCATCAAGGCGGGAATGCTGAGTATCCCTGCAAGCACAGGTGGAACCGACAGGCAGATAGACTTCATGGTGGACCTTGGCGTAAAAGCGGTGGCGATGATGCCATCATACGGCTTTTACCTGGCCATGAGGGCCTTTGAACGCGGTATTGACCTCTCCCGTGATGCGCAGCTGAAGGTAGGCCTCTTTGGAGCAGAACCCACGAGCCCGCGCATGAAATTGAGGCTGGCAAAACTTCTTGGCCTGAAAGCCTTTGGCGAGTACGGGATGAATGAGTTCCTGGGCCCGGGAATGGCCTGTCACTGTATGCTGCGCAAGGGAATGCATGCATGGGCTGATCAGTTCCTTGTAGAGTGCGTGGATCTCGAAACGGGCACTCCAGTGCCCGAGGGTAACCCGGGGGAACTGATCTGGACCTGGCTCTCGGCAGAGGGTACCGCCGTCATCCGTTACAGGAGCCACGATATATCCAGCCTCACGTGGGAGGTTTGCCGCTGCGGCAGGACCCACCCCAGGGTCCGCCGGATCGCCGGGAGGACGGACGGCGCGCTGTCCATCGGCGGTTACATTGTCTACCCGTCCAAGCTCCAGGATGTTATGGGGCTGTTTCCCGAGACGGGCCACTTCCACGTCATACTGGACTCCGTAAAAGGTCTCGACTGCATGACCATCCGTGCGGAGCTCAAGGTGGAAGCTGACCTGGATCCGGCAGTACTGGCCGGCAGGATAAGGAGTGCCGTCAGATCCTACGTTGTAGTAAACCCGAGGGTGGAGATCGTGCCATCCGGAGCCCTGGATCACGACAGCGATGAACCGGGTTATCGCCTCGTGGACTACCGCACGGGGAGCGGACGGTATGGCGTGAGGACGGAAAGCGGGTGAAAAGGCCAACCTTCTGGCCTTCACCATGGGCTCGATTTAATGGTGTTTTGAAGGATGGTGCTCTGTATCTATCTGATATATAAAGAAAATATATTTATGTTTTATTGCCGTTGATTCCAAATACGTGTATATTAAAATCTAATTTTGCTCTTGCAAACCGGATATGCAGGGTTTATACTGACCCAACATTTCAGATCTGGAATCTTTAACAAAACGGTGTTTTCAGGCTGTTTTTAAGTGAGATAATCGGCTTGACAACACCACATCATAGTGCTAACTTCTCCCAAAATTATGGGAGGAAACCGGCGGTTGGCATGCGTATACCGTCGGGGTTGAATTATAAAAAGAAAGGAAACCAAGAGAAAGGAGGGGATAATCCCAGACCCGCAGTTACCGTATTGTATTTGTTCGTATAAACTTCAGATGATAATGAAACAAACCCCTTTTAGTTGAAGGAGGGAGAAATGAAGAAATTTTCAGTAATCTTTTTGGCAGTGGCCTTCGCGATGAGCCTGGCCGTACCTGCCATGGCAGTTCACTTTGGTTCCCTTGGCACCGGCCCCACACCGGCCGTGGACGAGGGCTTCTCCATCAGCGGCAGCTACACGCTGGATGCAGAGAACTACAATGATAGAGATGGTACTAATACGCAGTGGTATGATGACGACATGGAAGTCGTCCTCAAGGTCAACAAGGGCGACGTGACGGCAGTCGTTGACCTGGAAGTCACCGACGACGAGAGCTTTGACGGTGGTGCTATCAGGCCTAGTGACATTGTTGACAACTACTACGTAATGCTGGACAACTTCGTAACCGACGGCCTCGGCCTCAAGATCGGTGAGTACAGTGTTTCCTTCGCTCGGAAAGTAGTTTTCTATGCCGAGGGTAACCACATCATCGGCCTGACCTACGGCCTGGACCAGATCGACCTCGGCCTTTACATCGCCAAGCAGGACGAGCAGAAGGCCGATCCAGAGACCGATCACGACCTGACCATCATCACTGGTAAAGTGAAGGGCGTTGACTTCTTCAAGAAGCTCGACTTCATCTTTGCCTCCGCCCAGGATGATAGCACAACCACTAACGACGACTACGGCTATGTTGGTGTCAATGCTGCCTTCCAGGTAGGTCCTGTTCCGCTGGCAATCGAGTATGGCAACATCTCTGATGACGCCGGTACCGGAGCTCTCGGCGACGACGGTGGTAACTTCTATGTTGTTGAAGCAGGCCTCGATGATCTCGTAGGCTTCGATCTTAACTTCTCCTACTTCAAGGGCAACGAAGATCTGGGAGAGGTCACGTTCGGTGGCAACGACTACTATCCCCTCATGATCTACGGCTTCCGCTCCGGCGACAATGGAGATTTCAAGGATAACAGCCTGATCATGGTAGACGGTTCCTACAAGTACAGCGACGACCTGACCCTCAAGGCCAAGGTCCTCGTGAAGGGTACTGAAGGTACGGCGGGTGACGGTACCGGGTCCGGCGATAATGTCGGAACCGAGATCGACCTTCACGGTATAGTCAAGCTGGCCTCCAACGCCAGCGCCACGCTGACCTATGCCTCGTGGTCCCCAGGCGATGCCTATGCATCCGGTGTTGATGACACTGCCACGGACATGCGCGCAAGGCTGAAGTTCACCTTCTAGGTTAAATCATCAAGTGCAGTATAAAAGGGCCTCCTCATGGAGGCCCTTTTTTT
>CAYVSA010000113.1:0-3509 GCA_964454175.1 uncultured Pseudomonadota bacterium | reverse complement strand
AATGGAAGGTATCTCAAACTTTGCCGAAAAAATACTATCTACTGAAAGCGGCAGTTTCAGCTTCGGCAGCCCGACCAAGTCGGTTCACCTGAACACAAGGTATATCCCGGAATTCGACTGGTATCTGGTGGTTGAACAGGCTGAAGCGAAAGCCGTTAGACAACTTATCAATGTTCTTATTATAAATCTTGCCACCTTCGCCCTGATAACCACTGCTGTTCTCTATCTGGTTAACATGGCGATAACAGCCTACCAGAGCAGGATAGAAACCCTGCGCGGCATAATACCCATCTGTTCATTCTGCAAGCAGATCAGGGACGATCAGGGCTACTGGAAAGCTGTTGAGGCCTACGTGGGACAGCATACACAGGCGGAATTCAGCCACAGCATATGTCCGGAATGTCTGAAAACCCATTATCCCACGCCATCTGCTGGTGATGGAGAGTAGCCGGAGTTAAATCTATTTTGAGAAACCTCACCCTGGTATTTTTCTGGGCCGTATCCAGGATCAACGCTCCCACACGATTTGCTATCGCTTGAAAAACAGCCGTTGCGGTCTGCACTTTAATGATGCAATTTGGAAAACTGACAGTAGATCTATATATCGCTGTTGAGTAAAACATTCTGAATATCTTTCAAATGATCACCCATCAGTGTGGCGGCCTGTTTCGAGTCTCCGGCTTTAACAGAAGCGATAACCTGCCGGTGGCGGATGAGGGATTTTTCTGGCCTGCCTTCGACCTGGAGATACTTGGCCCGGCTCTGGGCAAGGGATTCGATCACGCTGTTCATAATCTTCAAGAGAATAGTGTTTTTGGCGGCCTTTGCCAGGGCAAAGTGGAAATTCTTGTCAAAATCGATCCCCATTCTGCCTCGTTTGATCAGTTTTTCCTGATTCTCCAGGATGTTGTCCATGCTCTCGATCTCTTTAGGCGTGATCCTCTCCGTGGCGAGATAGGCCAGCTGCGGTTCAATTATCAGGCGCATCTCCAGGAGCTCCAGCTGGTTCTTTTTTTCCATGTGTATCGCTGATGCCAGGGGTCCAACCAGCTCCTCGACGTGGTTCCGGGCAACGTATGTTCCGTTTCCCTGGCGAGAGATAATTAGACCCTGACTCTCCAGGGAACGGAAAGCCTCCCTTATCGATGACCTGCTCACCCTGAAGGCCTCCTCAAGCTCTCTTTCCGAGGGCAGCTGGTCCCCTTCCTTGAGTCTGCCGTCCTTGATCATGGCGTGGAATTTTGTAACTATTTCCTCGTAGACCTTCCTTTTTTTGACGGGTTTGAACATGAAATCATATCCTTGAAAATGGAATTTTCATCATCTCGATTGTCAGGCAAAAGGTATGCTAATTGCTCCAATAAATCAAGAAATTCTTTAAATACAGCACGTTGCATGATTGAAGTTGCTCAAATATCAGCGATACGGAATATACAATATGCAAAAAATTTACGCATCACGCATCAATCATAAATTATAGTATTATTCCCCGATGCTGTCAGGAAAAGTCCATGGACAACCGACCACCCGGGAGGAAAGCCAGAATGGAGTTTTGCTCATTCTCAGCGCCTACCTGATCTGGTCTTCCTTCCCCCTGTACTTCAAGGCTATAGCCTCCGTGCCGGCGGCCGAGATCCTGGCCCACAGGATAATCTGGTCGGCGGTGTTTCTTCTGCTGTTCGTAGCTGTCACTGGTGTCAAAGACGAACTAGCTGCCACGTTCCGTGACAGGCGGATCCTGGGAGTTCTAGCCCTGACCGCCCTGCTGATCTCCGTAAACTGGTTCACGTTCATAAAAGCTGTTGCCGCCGGCAGGGTCCTGGAAAGCAGCCTGGGCTACTATATCAACCCGCTGGTCAGCGTCTTTCTGGCCTCCGTGTTCCTGAAAGAGAGGCTCACTACCAGGCAGTGGGTGAGCATCGCACTGGCTGCGGCAGGGGTTATCATCCAGACAGCAATGGTGGGTAAACTGCCCGTCATATCCCTGATCCTGGCTTTTACCTTTGGTTTGTACGGTCTCGTGAGGAAGGCGGCCAAAGTGCCTGCAGTCACGGGCCTTGCTGTGGAAATGATCCTCATTAGCCCGTTGGCACTTCTATACATGGCGCATCTGTTCACCAGCGGCAAGGAGCACTTCCTGTCAGGGCCTGCAAGCATCAACGTTCTTTTGCTGTTGGCCGGTGTTATCACCGCCACTCCGCTGATCCTGTACGGCGCGGCCCTTGGTCGCCTGCGCCTGTCAACTATCGGTATCCTGCAGTACATCGTTCCCACGGGCCACTTCCTGTGGGCGGTCTTTGCCTTTGGCGAAGAGTTCACTACAGCCCACATGGTCAGCTTTGCCTTCATCTGGGCTGCGCTGGTGCTCTATACCATTGATTCCCTGGGTGCCATGAAGCCGGCAACGCAGGCAGCGGGGCAGGTTTAAGAACGTTCCAGGTTGTTTATTCCTCTCCCTCCTGGACCTTTCGACGATCTTGAAACATTTAACTGACCAGATACTCCGCATACCTCGATTTTATCTGGTCCATCGCCAGAACCTGCTTTATGGGCGGCAGCTTCAGGATAACGCCGAAGACGGCGGCCAGGGCCCTGTGGGAAAACAGCACCTGGTTGTCGAAGATGAGTTCCTGGAGCTTTCCCCTCTCGATGGCCATCATCACCATCCGATGAGCCGAATTGAGCGGCGTTATGACCTTCTCGGGCCTGGATTTTAACTCCAGCGCCCCGGAGGAGCAGTTTCTCACGCACACTCCGCACCCCAGGCAGATGTCATCATCGAGGCGGGCCTTCTTCGAGTTTGTACCCTCCGGGTTCGGGCCGTCTGCCAGCTCCAGGGCGAAAACTGGGCAGACCTTCACGCACTTGCCGCACCCGGTGCACTCGGCCTCCGTAATTTCCGGAATGAAGTTGGTGGTGTGCACGGGGTTGAGCAGCCCGAAGCGCTGGGCCGCCAGCATCGCCTCGCAGCAGCAGGAGCAGCAGTTGCAGATGAAGCTCACCCTCTCCCGGCCGTTCTCCCCGAACTGGACCAGGTTGCCCTCCCAGGCCTCGCCCAGGATGTCCATGGCTTCGGCCCTGTCAACCTTGCGGGCGATGTCGTGCTTGACCAGGGAGCCTGCGGTGAGGTTGAAGGTCATGCAGATGTCCATGGGCGCGTCGCAGGCCCTGTCCAGGTGCCTCATCTTGTGGCGGCAGTAGCACATGCCTATCCCGATGTGGGAGGCGGTCTCGATGACCTCGGTGGCCCTCTCGTAGTCCAGGACGTGGAGGGCGTTCTCCTCCGAGAGGGCCGGTTCGTGGACGAACACCCTGCCGAGCTGGGTGTCACCCTCGATGAAAAGCGCCCGGATGAAATCCTCCTCCACGTTAAGGTACTCGTAAAACAGCTCAGAAAGGAGCTTCTGGTCGATGTCGCCCCTCGTCCGCATAAGAGAAAACTCGAAGAAGCCGGCCATGGGAGGGGGAAGGGCATAGACCTGCCTGCCCCTCTGTTCGATGTCCACCAG
>CAYVSA010000112.1:0-3732 GCA_964454175.1 uncultured Pseudomonadota bacterium | reverse complement strand
GTCATACCGGCATATAACGAAGAGGCAAACCTTCCGGACCTCATTGCAGGCGTCAGGGACGTACTTGACAGTCTCGATCTTGGTTACGAGATCCTTGTAGTGGACGATGCCTCCACGGACGGTACAGCAGGCGCTGCGAACAAGGCAGGAGCAGTCGTCCTCCTTCACCCATATAATATGGGAAACGGAGCTGCGGTAAAAACGGGCATCAGGGGAGCCAGCGGAAGGACTATTGTGCTGATGGACGGCGACGGCCAGCACAGGCCCGAAGACATACCCCGCATGCTGGAAGCTGCGGCAGATTACGACCTGGTAGTTGGAGCCAGGACCGCAGGCAGTCACGCCGGCTTTCACCGCCTGATCGCAAACAAGGTGTACAACTGGCTGGCTTCCTACGTTACCAGATTCAGGATATTGGATCTTACATCCGGATTCCGGGCTGTTAACCGTCTGGCTGCCATGCGATATCTCTACCTCCTGCCGAACACATTTTCCTATCCAACCACTATGACGATGTCATTTTTACGATCCGGCCTGAGCCTGAAGTACATATCCATAGAAGCAGCCACTCGGGGTAAGGGAACAAAGAGCAAGATAAGACTCTTTTCAGACGGCGCGCGCTTTTTCCTTATTATCACCAAGATCGCTACGCTCTATTCCCCGTTCAGGGTATTTTTACCTGTCAGCGTTGTACTTTTTCTCACTGGATCGGGATACTACCTCTACACCTTCCTTACAGCCCATCGCTTCACCAATATGTCCATGCTCCTCATCCTGACCTCCCTCACAACTTTCATGCTTGGCCTGGTTTCAGAGCAGATAAGTCAACTGCGGATGGACAGGACAGAAGAGAAATGACCTATCCCCATTATCAAAATGGATGATAAAGCATCAAACCCAACCGGAAAGCTCCGAGCGATCCTGCCTGTCACAATTATGGTCGCTATTACAATTGCAGGATTTTCACTCAGGACCGCTTACATAAATCAGACAGAAATTAACAATCCTGTCCGGGCCGATGCCCGCCAGTACGTGATCTATGCCATTAACCTTCTCCAACATAAGACATTCTCCGTCGAGTACCCTTCAGATAATCCGACACCCGACTCATTCCGCTCTCCGGGTTATCCAGCGTTTGTAGCCTTCGCACTCAGGGCAGGAGGAAAAAATTACTATAAGTTCGTCCTGTACTCACAGGTAGTGCTAGGCACGCTTATGATACCAGCAACCTACCTGCTTGGAATATCCTTCCTGCCCCTGTGGGGTGCGCAGATAGCAGCGGGACTGGTGGCCCTGAGCCCCCACCTGGTGACGAGTGCCAGTTATGTTCTTACCGAGACTTTATTCGGCACATTACTTATATCAGCTCTGCTCCTGTTTTCTTTTGCCGTAAGAAGATCGAGGTCCCTGCTGTTTGCCATGTCAGGGGTTGTTTTTGGCATGACCTACCTGGTTAATGAAGTGGCCCTGTTTTTGCCCTTTGGAATGGCCCTGGCGCTCATTTTAATAACCCGGTCTATTGATGAGAAGAGTAGAGTACAGAGTATTAAAAAAAGCCCCTTTCTTTCAGGAGCATTCATATTCATGGTAGTTTTTTCACTTTTTGTCGGATCATGGATGACCAGAAACCTGACAAGTATTCCTCCTGGCGGGAAGAGCGGGAAGGAAAGAGCCCTCATCACCATGGCTCACGGTACCTATCCCGGCTTTATGTACAAAAACCCACGGTACAAATACTACCCATACAGAGACGACCCTGAGTTTGAAAAGTTCACATCCTCCTACTCCAGCTTTGCGAAGATTCTTTTTGAGAGAGCCAGGAAAAGGCCTCTCAGATATCTGACATGGTATCTTTTTGAAAAACCCTATTACATATGGAGTTGGAATATTATTCAGGGACAGGGAGATGTGTACATCTATCCGGTGGTGAAGTCGCTTTACCAGAAATCCGGGCTCGCAAACGCTTCACGGATTCTGATGAAAATCCTGCATCCTGTAACAATGCTCCTTGGCCTTGGAGGTATATTCCTCCTGATAAACGGACTGATCCACAGGAAGCATCCAGACCCGGGAATCATTCTGCCATTATTAATACCCATTCTCTATTTCACCTTCTTTTACACGATCTTCGCATCGCTACCCAGGTACTCTGTACCACTCAGGCCTTTCCTGTACCTGATGGCGATTTGGACTTTGACGGATGTATCCAGGATGATATCTTCCAGAAAAGCAGTCCTGACGAAAGAGGCTGCTTCCGATTGAGAATGCATCCTGGTAGCTGCTGACGAGAGGGTAAACCCTGTGAAATTCCTCTTCATAAACCCGCCATGGCATCAGAAGACCGACAACATGTGGAAGTATATAAAAAGTTGTATGCCTCCCTTCGGGCTGGCCCTCCTCGGAACAATGCTGCAGGAAAGAGGACACGAGGTCATGATCCTTGACTGCAACGCTGAAAGGATCGGCACGGACAGCCTGTCGGATCATCTTCCCGGTTCAACATGGGACTACATCGGTTTGACTGCAACTACCAGCATCTACAACAACGCTATTCAGGCCGCCAAAATATGTAAGTTGCGTTTTCCACACACGCCTCTCATCATGGGCGGGGTTCATTCAAGCGTTTTCCCCGAAGAACCCCTTTCCACGCCCTACGTTGACTATGTTGTTCGCTGTGAGGGAGAAGATACTTTAATGGAGCTCGTTTCCGGTGCGGCGCCAGAGGACATCCTGGGGCTTTCCTTTAAGAGGAACGGCAGTATAATAAACAACGACGAAAGACCTGCTCGACAAAATATCTCCGACCTCCCCATGATCTCATACAACCTCCTGCCCGTGGGGAAATACAACTCCGCCCTCGGAAGTTACCTGAGGACGCCCTCCATGGGCATGGTCGTTTCCAGAGGCTGCCCGGGAAGGTGCACATACTGTTATGGCAAATATCTGGGCAACAAAGTCAGGTTCAGGGAGGCCGATCAGATAGTGGATGAGATCGATCACCTGGTTAACAATTACGGGGTCAGGGAGGTCTCTTTTTACGACGACACATTTACAACTTATACCGCCCTGGTCGATGAAGTATGCCGCAAGATAGTTTCGAGAAGGCTTGATGTTACGTGGAGCTGCTTTTCCAGGGTCGATCGGGTAAACGAGCAGACCCTGACTCTGATGAAGCAGGCAGGGTGCCACCAGATAATGTACGGCATCGAATCAGGAGATCCTGAGATCCTGAAAAACGTTAACAAGAAAATTGATCTTGAGAAAGCATACGAGGTAGTGAGAATAACCCAGAAAACGGGCATCAACGTGCGAGCCGCATTCATGTTCGGGAATATGGGGGAGACAGTGTCTTCCATGAAGAAAACGATAAGGTACGCAAAGCGGCTCAAACCTGACTTTGCTGTGTTCAACATCACCACGCCATTCCCGGGCTCGGCCATGTTCAAATGGGCTGATGAAAACGGCTACCTTTTGACAAGGGACTGGTCGAAGTACGATCTTGCGACAATTGTTAACAGGCTGCCCACCGTTGAGCCTGAGACGATAAAAAAGTATTACAGAACAGCCTACAAGGGATTCTACCTGAACCCCGTCTACCTGCTGAAGAGATTTTTCAGGATGCGCAGCTTTAACGATATTAAAATGAATTACTATGCATTCAGGGCGCTTTTAAATTTCTAACCTGACCCCGGAGGCAGCAGAAATGGGAAAAAAGGACAGCGAATTTGGCGG
>CAYVSA010000111.1:0-3768 GCA_964454175.1 uncultured Pseudomonadota bacterium | reverse complement strand
CCCCGTAACACTCGTACAGGCAGGTCCCTGCACGGTCCTCCAGGTAAAGACCAGGGGAAACGACGGCTACGATGCGGTTCAGATGGGCTTCGACGAAAAGAAACCGAAGCGGTCTAACAAGGCCCAGACAGCTCACTCTGCAAAAGCCGGCACCTCTCCCAAGCGGTTTATCCGGGAGGCCCGGGTCGACAACCCCGAAGCCTTCCAGCCGGGTCAGCTGATAACTGCCGGTGTCCTTAGAAACGGTGATCTTGTGGACATCACCGGAACATCCAAGGGAAAGGGTTTTGCCGGAGTAATGAAACGACATGGTTTCGCCGGTTTTACAGCTTCCCATGGGACACACGAGAGCTTCAGGGGGCCAGGCTCCATCGGTGCCGCTGCAGATCCTGCAAGAGTGTTCAAAGGCAAGAAGATGCCCGGACAAATGGGTAATGAAACTGTCACCGTACAGAACCTGAAGATCGTGGATGTCAGAGAAGCGCAGAACCTGATCGCCATCAGGGGACCTGTCCCTGGTGGAAAAAACGGCTATCTCGTAATTAGCGAATCCATAAAGCATCCTACCGACGCTCCCTTCCCCGTCGAGCCTCCAGCACCTGAGCCGGAACCTGAAGAACAAGCCCCGGTTGCAGAGGACGGCGCGGCCGACGGCGTAGTCGAGGCTGATGACCAGGCCGCCGCACCTCTTGAGGAATCACCCGAGGCAACAGAAGGAGCCGAAGACAGCGACGTTGAGGCACCGGAGACTGGATCAGATGAGGGTGAGCCTGCTACTGAAGAAGGACAAGAGGAAAAAACGTAGTAGGTTGTTTCCTGTGTCCTTTTCAGAGGCTGAAAGTTGAAGATACCCATCGTCCTCATCGTTGATGACGACAATTTTTACCGAAAGATCTTCTCCGAGATCTTTGGCGAAAAAGGTGTCAGGACCTTTACGGCTGCCGATGGGAACGAAGGCTACGCCTCTTACCGAAAAGTGGCGCCCGACCTCGTTCTTCTGGACAGGATAATGCCTGACTCCGGCGGTACCCGCTTTCTCATGGATGTCCAGAATCAGGGTAACCGGAAACAGGCAATTCTGATGATCTACAGCAGGACGCTTCAGGAGAAGGGATCTGACTTCAGAAAGGAAGATCAGGTACCTGAAGGGTTTTCCGAAATGTATTACGTTTCTAAATCAACACCGCCGGAAGTTCTTGTGAAAAGGGCCATGACCCTGCTAAAATCCGACGGGTCGAATGATACAGAATAAATAATATACTCGAGGAGAGGGAAGCCATGTTTGGATTCGGGGTTACCGAGCTTGTTCTGATTCTTGTCATCGTAATGGTTATATTTGGCGCAGGCAAACTGCCCGAGATCGGGTCCGGCCTGGGTAGAGGTATAAAGAACTTCAAGAAAGCCACTTCCGGAGAAGACGAGATCGACGTCACGCCGGAGAAAAAAGAGATAGAAGACGGGGAGGACACCGAGGAAGAGTAGCAGTTCATCCCGCCTGATCACATAAACAGGAGCCGTCCTTCGGGGCGGCTTTTTTGTTTTCAGGCCACTGCAGTAAATACCCAGTATTCTATTGACAGATAAATTAATATATTCTAATAATTATTTTAACGTGATATCGTAAAATATCAGGAATGTTTTTACTGCCCGTTTCAACTGTCAAAACGAGGGAGGTTCCGAAGATGGACGTGGATCGAACTGAACAGGCCGATTATCTGAAAGCGCTTGCCCACCCCACCAGGATAAGGATCCTCGAACTGCTGGAAAGGGAGGGCCGCTGCGTAACCAACATAGGGGACAAGCTCAGCCTCAAACAGTCAAACATATCACAGCACCTCGGAATCCTTCGTTCCCGGGGAGTCCTCTCCCTGAAGCGTGAAGGTGGTCTTTCCATCTACTGCATAAAGGACCCGAAGGCCCTGGAGATCCTCCGGTTGGTGAGGGGGAGTTAGTGATAAGAATCGGAGAATCGGAGAACCGGCGAAATTAGAAACCAGAAACTATTCTGTTACACCTACTGCCTTAAAATCAAACGACATATCCACAGCCCGCCCGTTCACGTATATCTCGCCGACAAAAAGCTTCACCTCACTTCCGATGGACTCTGTCCCGCTGAAAAGGAGCAGCCTTTCCATCACCTGTGATCTCTTAATACTGACAGACTTTTCCCAGATAAGTTCCCTGAGTTTTTTCAACATCCTGTCGTTGCCCCCAACGCCCCGCAGGCTCATGTACAGGTCAATAAAGGTGTAGGGTGTAAGCCTGGTCTTGTTGCCGTCGGCGAGAAGACTCATGCGGGGGTCAAAGGCTGCATGGTCGGCACCGGTGTTTTTCAAACGTACAAGAAAGACATTAAGAGGAACTGTGTTTACGACACTGAAAAGCCCCATGGCGTCGTTGCGCCTGAAATAATCCCTCATACCTTCCCTGTCAAGGAACTGCACGGCGACCTGGAGGCCATTCCTGTCAACGATCCGGTAACCTTTCGCCCCGGCGGCGTCCTCGAGCCTGTAATCCTTCACCTGGGAAGATGCACAGGCTGATGCCAAAGCGGCAGTAATAACAAGACATGTCCATCCCAGCCCAGAAAGGGCCCTACTCCACCTAGGTCTTTTCATTGATAGTTTTCTCCACGTAAAGTCCGAGACGGCGAACCCCTTCTTGCAGGTTCTCCGATGAGTTGGTGTAGGAAAACCTCAGGTGTCCTTCTGCGCTGGGACCGAAGTCGATGCCCGGCGTAACGGCTACACCGGCCTTTTCGAGAATGTCGAAGGCCAGGGCCAGGGAATCACTGCCAAGATGCCGGGCGTCCACCAGCACGTAAAAAGCCCCCTCCGGGGGAACCGGGATCTCGAATCCGATACCCCGCAGGCCTTCAACCAGCTCTTTTCTCCTCCGGCTGTAAGTCTGAACCATCTTTTCCACATCTTCTGCTGCATCTGTAAGGGCCGCGATCCCCGCCCTCTGAACGAAGGCCCCTGCTGAAATGAAAAAATTCTGCTGCATCTTCTGGAGGGGCCGCACGAATCCTGGAGGCACGATAACGTAACCCAGCCGCCAGCCCGTCATGGCGTAGAGCTTGGAAAAACCGTTCAGCACGAAGGCATCGTCGCTAAACTCCAGGATCGACCGTTCTTCAGGGCCGTAGACCAGTCCGTGGTAGATCTCGTCGGATACTACTACCGGACCTGTGGAAGCTATCCGCCGGAGAGTATCTTCGGGCGTTACAGCCCCGGTGGGGTTGGCCGGCGAGTTGATGAGGATCGCCCTGCTCCGGGAGGTGAGCTTTCTTCCAAGGTCCTCCATGTCGATCTGGTACCCGGTGTCGGCTGCTACCGGCGTGAAAACGGGCCGGCCACTGAGGAAGGTAACAAAGTTCGGGTAGCAGGCGTAGTGGGGGTCCGTCATGATCACCTCATCACCCGATTCCAGAAGGGCCGCGAAAACAAGCAAAAGCGCCGGCGATGTGCCCGAGGTCACGAGTACCCTGTCCGGATCGATATTCACGCTGTACTTGTCGTAGTAGTGGCGGCAGATGGCTTCCCTGAGTTCTACGATGCCCTGACTGTGGGTGTAGTGTGTCTCACCATCCTTGATAGCGCTCACGGCAGCCTCACGAACGCACTCAGGCGTGTCGAAATCGGGCTCCCCCACCTCCATGTGGATAATGGACCGGCCCTCACGCTCAAGTTCCTGGGCGCGCTCCATTACATCCATTACTATGAAGGGTGGTATCTCCTTTGATCGCCTGTTGGGCCTGTCACTCAT
>CAYVSA010000110.1:0-4141 GCA_964454175.1 uncultured Pseudomonadota bacterium | reverse complement strand
AATTTGTTCTCCACTGTTACGGATATGGTGTGTCTCATGATCAGCTCCATGTAGCAAGTTTCTGGTTTCTGGTAATTAAACATCGGTCCCAAGTCCCAATGCCTTTTACCTATTGCCCCTAGCCCATTGCCTATACCCTACAGCTTACAGCCTGCCCTGAGCATAGTCCCTGATAAGTCGAAGGGCCCATCGCCCCTGGCCTATAGCCAGATTCTCGAATTTCTATTTTCCAGGCCGCTCGCAATTACTTGACGGCTTTTAACTTCTTCTCCTCCTTCTTCTCGGGTCCGAAGATCATATCTGATGAAGCAGCTCCTGCCGGAACCATTGGGTAGACGCCTTCTTCACGGTCAACCATGCACTCCACCAGGACAGGTCCGGGATGTTCGAGGGCCTCGGTGAGCCCCTTTTCAACCTCCGACTTTTCACTTATGCGGATGCCTTTGACCCCGAAAGCTTCTGCTACCTTTACGAAATCGGGGTTGGATACAAGACAGGTTGCCGAATACCGCTTGCCGAAAAACAGCTCCTGCCACTGACGGACCATGCCCAGGAAACAGTTGTTCAAAATGATAACTTTTACCGGAAGGTTGTGTTGAGCTATTGTAGCGAGCTCCTGGATATTCATCTGAATGCTGCCGTCTCCGGCAACATCCACCACCATCCGTTCAGGGAAAGCGAACTGCGCGCCCATGGCAGCGGGCAAACCGTAGCCCATAGTCCCGAGGCCGCCTGAAGACAACAGTGTGCGGGGGTTGTTGAACTTGTAGAACTGGGCAACCCACATCTGATTCTGCCCCACTTCTGTGGTGATGATGGCATCATCCGGCGCAAGCTCACTGAGTTTTTCCACAACGTACTGGGGCTTGATGGCAGGGCTTTTCCTGTCGTACGTCAGGGGCCTCTCATCGCCCCAGGCATTTACCTGGTCGAGCCACTTGCCCCGGACATCGTTGAAGGTGGTCTCCCTGTCCTTGTCAATAGCGTTGAGAGCTTTCAACACATTCTTGACATCACCTACCACGGGAACGTTGACTTCAATATTTTTGCTGATGGCCGACGGATCGATATCGATGTGTACGATCCTGGCGTGCGGAGCAAACTTTTCCACAGCGCCGGTGACCCTGTCATCGAATCGGGCACCGATGGCAAGTATCAGATCGGACATATGAATGGTCATATTGGCCTGATAAGTCCCGTGCATACCCAGCATCCCCAGGAAGAGCGGATTGTCTGCGGGGAAACCCCCGAGACCCAGCAGGGTTGTGGTAACAGGGATCTTATGCTTATCGGCCATGGTCACCAGTTCGTCTGAAGCCCCCGAGATAACCACGCCGCCGCCGGCGTAGATAACGGGCTTTCGGGATTTTTTCAGTTCGCTCAGCACTTTTTTTATCTGGCCCGTATGGCCTTCAATCTTGGGTTTGTATCCCCTGATCTGTGCCTTCTCGTGGGGAACATACCTGGCCTCTTCAACGAGGACGTCCTTCGGCAGGTCAACCACCACCGGGCCGGGCCTTCCCGTGCCCGCCAGGTGAAAAGCCTCTTTCACGATCCTGGGCAGGTCTGCTGCGCTCTGGACCAGGTAACTGTGTTTGGTGACGGGCCTGGTAATACCGATAATATCGGCTTCCTGAAATGCATCACCGCCTATCATGCTCGTCGGCACCTGGCCCGTGAAGGCTACCAGCGGGATAGAATCCATGTAGGCTGTTGCGATCCCCGTGACCAGATTGGTCGCACCGGGACCGGAGGTGGCCATACAGACCCCGACTTTCCCGCTGGCTCGGGCGTATCCGTCCGCTGCATGCGCAGCTGCCTGCTCGTGCCGGGGCAGGATGTGACGGATCCCGCTGTCGAAAAGCGAATCGTAAAAATTAAGCAGAACCCCTCCGGGGTAGCCGAATAAAAGATCGACCCCCTCGGCCTCGAGACATTTTATGAGTATTTCTGAACCGGTCATTTTCATGTCAAGCACCTTTCATGCGAAGTCTGACCTGAGGTCCGACCCCGATATATCACTCCAGGATGGCTCCAGTGCTCGCTGACTTGACAAGCCTGGAGTACCTTCCGAGAATACCCCTGGTGATCTTCGGCTCGGGCATAGACCAGGAAGCAGCTCTTTTTTCAAGCTCCTCATTGGAAACTTTCACGGTCATTGCACGCCCGGGGATATCAATATTGATGACATCTGATTCCCTGATCAGGGCGATGGGGCCGCCTGCTGCAGCCTCCGGCGATACGTGGCCGATGCATGGCCCCCTTGTACCTCCGGAAAACCTCCCGTCGGTGATCAGCGCCACCCGCAGACCCATCCCGAATATGGCCGAAGTCACTGAGAGCATCTCCCTCATTCCGGGACCGCCCTTCGGGCCTTCGTTCCTTATTATCAGAACATCACCATCAGAAACTGCCTTGTCCATTACCGCTGTCATGGCGTCCTCTTCGCACTCGAAGACACGGGCAGGCCCTTCGAAAACCAGCATGTCCTCAGACACAGCGGTCTGCTTGACGACGCTGCCGTCAGGGGCAAGATTACCCCTCAGAACGGCTATTCCTCCCTGTTCGTGGTAAGAGTTGTCCATGCTCCTTATAACCTCATCGTCCCTCACCACCGCATCAGAAGCGATCTCGGTGATATCTTTGCCCGACACGGTCATGGACGGGGCAAGGAGGGACTTCATGCTGGAAAGAACCCCTGGAACCCCGCCGGCCCTGTCGAGATCTTCCATGAAGTGCTCGCCTCCGGGCCTTATGTTGGCAAGGTGAGGCGTCCTCCTGCTGATAACATCGAAAAGATCCAGGGATATTTCGACACCGGCCTCATATCCTATTGCCGGAACGTGCAGGGCCGTGTTTGTCGAGCCCCCAAGCGTCATATCCACTGCAATGGCGTTCTCGAAAGCTGCCTTCTTGAGGATGGCAGACGGTCTCAGGTCCTCTTCGATCATTTCGGTTATGCGCTCCCCGCTTTCAAAGGCCATCCTGCGCTTGGCTGAAAAGCCCGCCAGGGCAGTCGCGCAGCCCGGTAGTGACATTCCAAGGGCCTCTGTTACGCAGGCCATGGTGTTTGCTGTATACATGCCCTGGCACGCACCGGGGCCGGGGCAGGCCTCCATGGTCAGGCACTCGAGCTCTTCAGCATCGATCTTGCCGGCCTGATAGCGGCCTACAGCCTCGAAGGTGTCCCTGACAAGGGACCTGCGGGTGTTGTCGTACATACCTGAATGCATTGGCCCAGCTGTTACGACGATGGCCGGTATGTCCAGCCGGGCAGCCGCCATGAGCATCCCCGGTGTGATCTTGTCGCAGTTGGTAAGAAGCACGATACCGTCAAAAGCGTTTGCCTGGGAAACGGCCTCCACCAGGTCGGATATCCATTCACGGGTGGGGAGGCTGTACTTCATGCCCTCGTGCCCCATTGCGATACCATCGCAGACACCAGGTATTCCCACCAGGAATGACACGCCGCCCCCGGTGTGAACCCCCTTTTCGATGGCTCTCTCAAGCTCCCTCATCCCGATGTGGCCGGGGATAAGGTCTGTAAAACTGGTAAAGACGCCCACGAAAGGTCTTCCCAGAGATTTCCTTGTAACACCGGTAGCATACAGCAGCGCCCTGGAAGGAGCACGTTCGGGTCCAGCCTTTATCCTGTCGCTATTCCGTGCCTTCGTCATGTTTCTTCGCTCCTTTTAGTTGAAAAAAAAGCGAGGCCAATGGCCTCGCCTATAATACAAGCCAGCGGCATTGGTAGATCAGCGATGCTTAATAAGGATCCTCTCCATTTTATCCTTACCCTGAAGTTTGCGCTTCTTTAAGGTTTCGATCTCGAAGTGGAGCTCAGTTGTCCGGGGTTTTTTCTTCATAAGCTTCTCAAGCTTCTGTTCATATTCCAGATGGTCCTTGTGCAGGCCCTGGAACTCTTTATTCTCCTTTAACAGCTTGTCTTTAAGCGCCTTGTCTTTGTCTATTCTCGCCATCGCCCTTCCCTGTGAAAAATATTCAAGAATTATAATTGCGCCATCGACCGATTGTCAAGACGTAAAGTGGTGTTTTTTAATGTTTTTGTACCAATTTGCATTCTTACCATTCTTAAAGACCTCTTTCACAAGCTTGGATATCAGTTTTTCTGATTACCGGT
>CAYVSA010000109.1:0-4394 GCA_964454175.1 uncultured Pseudomonadota bacterium | reverse complement strand
GCTCGTATCAGCGGCTGCGCCCCCGCCCAAAGCAGCGCTGCGCTCGGAACTGGCGGGAGCAGCGGAGGTGGAAGTTCGACCGGAGGAGGCTCTGGAGGAAGCAGTTCAGGGGCGGAATGTCACTGGATCCTTATAACAGGAGCAGGGCCACTCGGCCAGGCAGCCGCGGGAACACCAGCAACTAAATCATATGGGTGTGAATGCAATTTTAGATACGCCCCAAAAAGTCGTTGTGCTCATCTCCCTCAACCCAATTCAAGGTGAAACATTCGATCGAGAGCCCCTAGCAGGAGAGATCTAAATGCCAGCAAACATCTTTGGTCAATTCAATGGCGTCGGACGAGTTTTCCTTCAAACGTTAATTGTTTTGCCTATTCTGTTCGCATCCCCCCAGGCAGCAAAAGCCATCGATTTTACAGGCAAGGTGATTGCAATAAAGAATCAGACCGTAACGATCACCCTGCCCAGCGCCGCTAGCATAAACAGGATTCAACTTGGCGATGCCGTCGAATTGAGTTTTTCAACCGCTGACGGCGATGTCATCCTGGTCGGCCATTGGAAGGTCAGCACCGTCAACTCAGATGGCACGATCACGGCCGCTGCGGTTGAAACCTTTGCCGAGCCGACCATCACCATGGATGCCCTGGTTCGCGGTAGTGGCAGCGGGTACCCCGTTGATCCAGGGACTCGGCCAGCGGGGACAGAAGCTGGCTGCCAAACTGGCAACGCCGAGGCCTGTTTTGCCCTCGGCTTTAACTACCAGCATGGCAAAGGGGTGGCGCAAAACAAACAACGAGCCGCTGAGCTGTATGAACAAGCCTGCAACGGGGGAAGTGGCGGAGCCTGCACCAACCTGGGATCCATGTTGTTCGATGGGGAAGGCATGGCCAAGAACCTCAGTCGCGCCCTGGGGTTCTATGAAAAAGCTTGCAACCACGGTCAAGGTCCCACCTGCCGGAGAGTAGGCTGGGCCTTCCAGAGCGGGGAGGACGGCAGTCCAGATTATCAGAAAGCCTTCGAATACTATGATAAAGCCTGCAGCCTCAAGGTCGCAGAGGGATGTAACGATGTCGGCATCTTTTTCAAAGATGGCCTTGGCCGTAACAAGGACTATCCCCAGGCCAAGGCCTATTTTGAAACGGCCAGCAGCATGGGACTGCCGATGGGAGACAACAACCTCGGCACCCTCTATAAAAAAGGATGGGGAGTAGCTCAAGACAGTGCCCGGGCCTTTTCTTATTATCAGAAAGCCTGCAATGCCGGACAGTTGATCGGCTGTAGCAATGTTGGCGTCCTCTACGAATATGGTAATGGGGTGGCCAAAGACCATACACTAGCGAGAAAATACTTCCAGAAGGCCTGTGACGGTGGAAACCTGTGGTCATGCAGGCGGTTGCAAAACCTCCAATAACTGTAAAGTTTTTCAAACACTCCTTAATTTATAGAGCCGCCGATTGAGAACTCAATACATGTTCACCGCCACGAAGTCAATGGAGCCTGATCAATGCTGCCTCATTCTGTATCAAGGGATCTGATTTTGCTTGCGACATGGAAATCGGTTGCGGTGCTTCTTGGATTCGTCCTGCTTATTCTTGGCCTTCCACACCCAGCAGCAGGTGATCTGATGGTCATGAGAGATGTGGTGACCGGACCCAAAGGTTCGGCCGCTGCTGCTAATATTGGGTCGGTCAACAGCTCGCCCAATATCCACATGGATCAGGCCAGGGTTGACATCAACGTAGGAACTCCGGGCGAGGGGCCTGTGGCGCCAGTTCCCTTGACGGTCGTCGCAACTTTCGAGATGGTCAACCAGTCTCAACACGAACTTCACCTTACTGTCGGCTTTCCAATCAGTAATTCTGAATTCTCATCCTCCAGAATCAACTGGTTTCGAGTCATGGTGGATGGTGATACCCGAGATGTTTTCAGGCGCATAACCGGATATCCAAGGCGTTTAACCCATGAATATGTATCTGGAGAGTCCGGGCCGGACAATGCCCGTCCACCCACCGATGTTAATCGTTCTTCGCTAAAATTGATGGGAGATCAGATCATCGGCAATGAAAGATATGGCAACCTCATGGTCTGGGAGGAACGATTTTCTGCGGGAGAGACCAAAACCATTGATGTCCGTTACTGCATCCAGATCCCGCTTCAGGAAAATGCGGTTAAAAAAAGAAGGGTCGAAGGAAACTCCAAAGGTAAGTGGCCCGAGGAAGCGAACAACCTGCCGACCTGGTTCCTGAAACGACTGCCACAGAAATACTACTATTTTTTCGATTACTACCTGACCTCTGGGGCCTCCTGGGCAGGGACAATCGGAGTAGAGGATATCTACCTCCACTTAGGGCCCTGGTGGAACGGGCACGAATTTCATGCTTCGACAACAGGGATTTTAACCTCTGGCGGATCAATGGCCGGACCGGGTTCATCGACAACCCATTATCTCCAGATACGTAATCAAGACCCGCTTGAAGATCTCTATTTCGCGGTCCGCCCAGCGGACCGGAAGTAACCAAACAGGCTTTAGACATGCCCTTTCATTTTCCCAAAACAACCCGAGTCATCAGGGCCTTCTCACGAAAAACCGATGCCGTGGTTCACGACTATCCGCTCACCCGCTTCGATCTGGAATCCTTCCGCCAGGTGTTCAAGATTCTCGATGGTAACGATCCAATGTACGATTGCTACGAAATCACCCCGGAGATAGCCGAGAAAATGGACCCTGACATGGAGAAGCCACCTGACTGGAATTTTTCTGAATATGTCTATTTTCTGGAAACAGATGCTAACTGAATATGGGGCAGACCTCTTCGAAAGGGAATATCAGTTCTGCTATCTGGCAGGCATCCAGTTCCCACCAAGAATGTCCAGCATCCTTGCATGCAACTTCAGTTGTGTCAGTGTGCAATGATTTCAGGGAGATTAAGAACTCAGCATTCCAGGAGTGGATAATGCCAATAACACAAAAACAGGGAGAATAACCAATGAAGGTGACGGTTTTCAGAACTGGTCTACTACTTTCAAGCCTATTCACCACTGCACTGATAGGAGCACTCTACGTCCTCGCCCCCATTTTGGGAGCGGCCTATCTTGAAACGATTAAGAACATCGGCGATCAATTACCAAACCTCACTCTGAATTTCGCACTCCCCCTCCTCGGAGCAGCGCCCCCAGGGGGATTGGAACGGTCTGTAGAGATGCCCTGGTGGGCCGGGGGGGTCTGGCTGTTGACCTTCGTATGTCCGTGGCTGACTACCTACTGGGCGTGGCAGGCCGATTCCGTTGAAACCGGAACGATCCGCTGGATGGTTGGCATGTCTCTTTACCTACCGATTTGCGGGGTAATCCTGGCTGCCGTCCTCGCCGGATTGATTATTGCCCTGGCACCGATGTAAAGGGATTCTCACTCCTTAACCTCGGCAGAAGACTCCAGACAAAGGCAGACGACCTCCTGACGACGTTACCTGTATGAGTCATCCTGATGACCGCGACAACCCAACCCTTTCCAGCACCTCTTCAGACGCCCTCCCTCCCTTGCTCCGCCGCCATCCTGCGGGTCTCCTCCACCACAGCACACCGGCCAACTCCTGCTTGTGTACCACCTCCCCCTTACGGAACAGCAGTCCTTGCCCCTTGCCGCTGGCGATGCCGTGATCAGCTCGCGCGCCTCACCCGGGCCATTGACGACAGAGCCCATGACCGCTTGCCTTTAGCTGTAAGACGCGGTATTTCTGCCCAGCCTGCCATTAGAAACGCATGTTGGCCTATGGTGACTGGGTAGAAGAGGAGGTGCTTCAGCCTGTTTCACATCAGCAGTATGTCTTTACTTTGCCAAAACTACTAAGGTACCACTGTCATCAGCGCTATAGGCTGGGCGCCTTTTGCCGCATTGTCTCAAGACTACTGAACGAGGCCTGCGAGGAAACCGCGCCCTGGGGTAGACCAGGGTTTATCCTGTTTGTGCAGACCTTCGGTGATCTGGTGACCTTCCATCCGCCTATTCATGCACTGGTAGCTGATGGCGTGTTTTCCGAGACGGGTGCTTTTCGTGTACTACCGCCAATACCCGGTGCCTTACTGAATGTGCTCTCTTTTTTCTTCACGCAGGCCCGCAGCAACAGGTCGGCATTCAATCGATCCTGACTGGAGCCTCCCCGCCAGTATTCACGGTCATGATCCACGCAGCATTGAAAATAATTCCCGTCCGGCTAGGCGCTGCAACCATCGCTTTGAAATGGTTGCACGCCTTTGAATGAGCAGCCGGATAGAGCAACCGTAAGGATTATCAGAAACCTTACCTCGACCTTCTTGAGTACAAGCATGGCGCTTAATCGTTCAGTTAGTGTCTAACACCCGATACACAGCAGGTGTTATGTGTGGCAGGTGGTACA
>CAYVSA010000108.1:1990-4453 GCA_964454175.1 uncultured Pseudomonadota bacterium | reverse complement strand
AGGTAGAACATGAAATAGAAGGCGCCAAGTGTATAGACCATGACCCTGGGTACGGGCACAGGACCAGCGGCGCCCTCACCCGCCTTCCGGTGGAAGTAACGAATGGTACCTCCAAGGACAATGGCTACGATAATGTGCTTGACCCACCACCAGTCTATGCCGCCCGCCTTTATGTCGCCCTTACCCCACATGAGGTTGACGTAGGCCTCATTGGCATAGTTTCTGAGCACGTGGGCGTAAAAATACCCGATAATGGGCATGGAGAGGAAAGCAATAAAGCCAACACCGAAGGCGAGCCTGCCGCCGTCCTCGTAGAAGGACTGCATTTTTTCCCTCTGTGTGAAGTAATGCAGGCCTCCGCACATCGCGGCCACCATGAATCCTCCGTACGCAACGTTAGCGAAAGTTCTGTGAGCTGTGAGCATGAGGAAGCTGGGGTTATAAAAGGCCGCCATGTCCCAGCCAATGATGCCTTTGCTCATTGTTACCTGCGCTTCGGCAAAACCCGGGGTCAGCATGAAAGAACCTATACCGTTAATCAGGTAGAACTGCAGGAGAAAAAGCGGGGTCATGAGAGCCCCGAGCACTATGTGCATCTTCTTGTGCCCCCAGAGGTGTTCCCAGAAGAAATAGTGGAACGTCAGCGTGGTTGCAAGAAAGAAAAACAGGAGTTCCTCTCCGATGAGCGTCCAGAACTGGTGGACGAATATCTGGCTCCAGAACTGCGGATAGAGCCCAGAGAGGGCAAAGACCAGCCCGATGGCCAGAATGGTTCCAATATTATAGATGCACACGTGGATAAGCTGGACACGTTTTGCCAGGAGATCGTAGCGGCGGTCCCGCGTACGGTAGGCAACGATCTGGGCCACGGTGACGAAAAAGGCGAACCCGATTGAGAGGGAAGCCACGGCCGTGTGGGAAAGGCCGAAGATCCCGATGGCCCACTTGGCACCTACGCCTGGAAACTCCAGGGGCGTCACCGGTACTGCTCCTTCAGGTAATTGATGATCTGTCCGGCTTCGCCGTCGTTCAGGGATACTCCCTCGCGAGCCCGTTCCGCCTCGACTTTCATCCCCCAATCCCCGCCCCTGTACTGCTCAAAGTCCCCCGGGTTCTTGTGGTGACAGAGGACGCACCGCTCGTAAAAGAGGAATCGGTCAGCCTCGACCTGGGTGACTTCCGGTTTGACGATCTCCTTGTAGACAGTGTATGGACTGCGGCTCCTTTCCCTGACAAAACCTCCAATAAGGAAAGCGCATGTTGCAGCAACCCCGCCGACGAACATCACCCTGGCCCAGACCTTCGAGTTCGGATCCCACTTCCTGCCCCAGGTCCAGAGCACACCAAGGAAGAGTATTGGAATTACCGTGTGAAGCGCCCTGAAGGTGAAAACACCGCCGAATTTCACCAGGGGCGGATGGAGCCAGAAAACCGCCGAAACAACCGTCACTCCGGCAGTAACAGCCATGAGCAGCCCCCTTGATCTGAACCGGGCAAAGAGGTAGGAGCAGCCGCAGACAACAAGCAGTGCAACAAAGAACATCTTTATCCAGAAATTGTGGGCAACGTGCCCGCCCATTATGGAATGGAAAGCCACGGGAGCATTTGTCTGGATAACTTTTGCATACCCCCATCCGATCACGGGCATCGCGAAGAAGAAAAGCACACCAATGGTGAAGGTGAGATCTGCCGCAAAAGCGAAATAGGCGCGTTCTTCATTGTCAGTCTGTCTTAGCTTCCTCAGGGCAAAGTACCCCCCCACCAGCATCATGACGTAGCTGATATTGCCGAAGAAACGGTGTGTGAAAAGATAAGGAAAACTCGGGTTAAAGAATGCAGCCGCTGACCATCCTACGGGTTCGCTGATCGACGGCAGAGGAGCTCCAGGTGTCATCATGTAGGCGCCAACCGCATCCCAGACGGCCTGCACCATAAGCCCCCAGACGGCTGCAACAGCACCGAATGTGATATGCAGGGGTTTATTGTCCTTCAGCTTTTCCCAGGTGAGGTAGTATGCGAAAAACAGGAAGAAGACCTCCAGCATGAAAAAAACGAACTGCCATATCAGGGGCCAGAAGAAAAGATTGGACCACCGGGACCAGAACTCGGGGTAGGTACCGATTATCCACATGGGGATCCCGGTGCCAAGGGCTGCCCCCGGGGAGAACAGGATCATTGCAAACCAGATCAGTCCCTTGGCAAGACGGTCGAAGCGTTCGTCGCCCTTTTTGTAGCCCCAGTATTCGAATATGGGAGCCAGGACCATGAAGGCGGTGATCATGGTGGCTATTGGGATGTGGGAGTAAGTTATCTCCTCCATCCACACCCACCTCGGTGCTATCGGGGGAATTATGAGTGGAAGGTCCATTCAGGCTCCAGTTGGTTAGTAGCAGTCCCAGGTCCCATGTTCCAACGCAATGCTGATTCGCACTAGCTTATAATTTCTGGTTTCCGGTTTCCAGT
>CAYVSA010000108.1:0-1890 GCA_964454175.1 uncultured Pseudomonadota bacterium | reverse complement strand
ACGTTGGACGCGAATTTACCCCATCTCCCTCTCGATTATCTTCAGCCGATGCGACATTGATGTCAGCGCCCGGTAAAGCGGCGTGACGGTTCTTTTTACCAGCACCGGCATCTCGGCGAAGGTCATACCCGCCTCGGGGAAGAAAAACACCTCCTCGTAACCGGTGCCATCAAGGCCCTTGCGTTTGACGGTGACGATCCCCCTGGTCTTCCCCTCGAACTCCCACGTATTACCATCCGGGGAGGCAAGACAGATAGCGGAAGAAAGGTGGGCCAGCCTTTCGTTGCCGGGTAACTTTTCCATCCTGTCGAGGAGTAAAGATATGTTGGCCTGGGAATCCGTGCCCTCTCCCGCATAGTCGGCCGACCTCACACCCGGCTCCCCGCCCAGGGCTTCAACAACAAGGCCGGAGTCCTCTCCAAGAGCGATGTGCCCCGACCACGATGCAGCTGCGACGGCACGGGCACGGGCATTCTGCACGAAGGAATCTCCTCCAGATGCAAGATCGGGAGGATCTGGACCGGCATCCTGCAAAGCGAGAACTTCGTGACCCAAACTCTTGAAGAAAGCCGTGACCATTCGACAGCTTTCTGTATCGGGAGTTGCAAGGACGATCTTCATATCTACTTAATAGCAGAGTTTAACGTATTTATTAATGGGGTCCCCGAATCATGGTTATATTATTAACAGGAAAGAGGATGGTTGATAACAGGTCAGAAAAAGAAGAAGAATATTTCCAGAAAAGCAGTTAACGGATGGAGGAAATCATGAAAAAAGACACCAAAAAACCCAGACTGGGTGATCGGCCGCTGGAGCCGCGAACTTGCTGACGGTTTCCCGATCCCAACATAAAATCAGCCCTCCCCGCTGGAATTGCGGGGAGGGTTTCTTTTGTTTCAGCTCACGCGAGCGTACTGTCAGACGACCCTGTCCAGTCAGGCATGGTCTCAAACATCTGCCGTTTCCTCAACGGCAGGCTTTAGCGTAAACAGGTGCTTTACCGTCATAAGAACACCTGACAGGAAACACAGTCCAAAGAAGATGGCGACCTTGAACCAGAACTGCATCGTATAGTGTGCTGTCATATACCCGATGTCCAGGAAGCGCTCAAGGTAGACCTGCAGAACACCTGCGATCCCGAAGGTCAGGCCCAGAAATACCATTGATACAACCATTGTCCAGAAACCCCACTGCCCGAGCTTCGCATCGTACTTTCTAATGTTCTTGAACTGGGGCATGGCGTAGTAGAAAACGATGAGGTTCAGCAGTGCGTAGGCTCCGAAGAACGCAAGGTGCCCGTGGGATACAGTGATCTGGCTGCCGTGGGTGTAGTAGTTAATAGGCGGCAGAGTGTGTATGAACCCCCAGACGCCTGCTCCGAGGAAATGGAAGAGAGCCATGCCGACAATATAGGTCCACAGCAGCGGGTTTACTATCGGCTTTGTCCTCTCCTTGAGGTGCATCCAGGTGTCTATGACCATGAGGAAGACCGGCAGGGGTTCCAGGGCGCTGAAGATCCCGCCCCACCACAGCCAGTAGTCCGGGGCACCTATCCAGTAATAATGGTGCCCTGTTCCAACGATCCCCGTGAAGAGGAATACTCCCGTTTCAACGTACAGCCACTTTTCTATTATTTTCCGGTCAACTCCGGTCACCTGGATGAGGATGAAGGCCATGATGGAGGCAGTAATGAGCTCCCATGCTCCCTCCACCCAGAGGTGGATCACCCACCACCAGTAGTAATAATCAGTGTTGATACTTTTGTAGAATGGATGCCCGAAAAGATACATAAGCGCCAGGAACGTTACTCCTCCAAGCAGCATCCACTGAACCAGGGTCTTTTCTTTAGCCTTGAAGATCGTCATGGCTACGTTGTAGACGAACAGGAGA
>CAYVSA010000107.1:0-4644 GCA_964454175.1 uncultured Pseudomonadota bacterium | reverse complement strand
TTGACCTTGGACCTTGGACCAGGGACCTTGGACTCCGGCATAAGGCCGGCAGGCAAGAGATCGAACCAGGATAACTGCATTAATTGTATTTTTACCTCGATCTCACCAACTAATTGGGAGATGATCCGAAATTGGAAATTTGGTCGTTAGTTGAAAGTTTTGTTTTAAGCCTATAGCCTATGGCCAGTTTTTTTCATAACACATCGTTAGACCACATTGAATTTTGAACGGCAGCCACAAAAACGGGCCGTCTCACCTGTGTAAAACGGCCCGTTAAATACAATTAAAACAAACAGTCTACTCAGGCGATGAGTGGGTGGACTGACTCATGTTGGACTCCTTGAGCTTTCTCGTCTGTTCTTCTGAGACCTTGAACATGGGCAGGAATTTTTCCGTGATAAAGATGATTATGAAGGGCACGATCATGACGCCGATAGCTATCAGGACGCCCTCTTTCCCGAAAAGTCCCGGATGATAGGGCTTCCTGAGCCCGACGAGGGACTTTGAGATCATCTGTCCACCGATAACTACGTTCCACCTCATGGCAAAGACCTGTATCAGCAGGAGCGATGAAGCCACGAAGGAGAGCGTGTTGGCCACTTTATCCCCCATGTTCTTGCTCATGAGGACTATGATCATGAGGAGGATGAAGGGTATAAGGCCCCCCACTATCATCTGCAGACCCAGGAAGGAAAAGTTCAGTGGACCAAAGAGCAGCTGGCTGATGATCTCCCACTCCTCGGCCTTTTCGTAGGACAGGGTGATGAGCTCCAGTATCTCCAGGGAAGCGGTGATAATGAGAAACATCCACAGCCATCCGCACAACGAGTTGATGACTTTCCTGTCGATCACGAACCCTTTAAACTTCATGGCCATCTGGTACATGACTATGAGAGCCGCCATTCCCGAAACGACTGCCGAGAAGATGAAGATGATGGGCATGAGAGGGGTCGACCACCAGGGGTTGGATTTAAGCGCCCCGAACAGGAAGCCGACATAGCCGTGGAGCAGGAAGGCTGAGGGTATACCAATTGCGGCCAGGAAGGTCACCGCTTTTTTGTCCACCTGCTGGGCCTCTTCTGAGATGTCGTAGACCCCCAGGGCCAGAAGCTTGTAGATGGTCTGCTTTAAGCCCCGCGACCTCTTGGCATAAGTAATGATGTCTTTTCTGAAAACCAGCCACACCTCGAAAAGCAGGATGATCATGTATCCGCCGTAGAAATACCCGAACCCCGCCATTGCCGAGGTAAAGTTCGGGGTGATCATCACCGATATTCCCCTGAGCGGATGTCCCAGGTGCAGTAGCAAGGGCCAGGTAGCCACCAGGAGAAAGGCAAAGGAGGCCATCAGTGCGAACCTGGCGACGGGCTTCAGATCATCTACACCGAAGACGTGGTACAGGGACGAAACAATAAATGCTCCTGCAACAAGGCCTGTGATGTAGGGATAAAGTACTATCATCAACGACCAGTGGATGTGGAGGTCGTTGGGAAAAACGAAGCCGATTGACTCCAACATTAGCGGACCTCCTTATCAAGGCCGATGTAGTAGCACTTCGGCTTTGTGAGAAGCTGAGGCTGAAGGACGCCTATACGCTCCGTATCGATAATGTGTCTCACCCTGTCGTATGGGTCCTTTATGTCCCCGAAGTTCCTTGTGCCGGTAGGACATGCGTGCACACAGGCGGGCTTAAGACCCTTTGTGATCCTGTGGTAGCACCAGGTGCACTTTTCTGCAGTGTGCGTGACGGGGCTGATGAACCTGCTGGCGTAGGGGCAGGCCTGGACACAGTAACTGCAGCCCATGCAGCGCTCGCCATCCACCAGGATAAGCCCGTCCGGCGTTTTGTATGAAGCACCGAAGGGACAAACCTGAACACACGGGGTGGCTTCACAATGGTTGCACATCTTGGGTACGAAGTAGGCTTTGGAAACACCCTCCACCCCAGCGGTACTTGACGGGAAACCTCGCAGACCTCCCTCGGGAGAGTCGATCCTGGCGTGGCCGTTGTGCCCCTTCTGGTAGCGCTCAACCCAGGTACGGTAGAACCCTGTGGGGACACCGTTTTCCAGCCTGCACGCCCTCACGCAGGAACCGCAACCGATGCATTTGTGCAGGTCCATGACGTAGGAATAGAGATGATCGTAAGGGTTGTAGCCCGTGCGGATCGGCTCCGGCTGGAGCTTAGTTGTTGCCAGGACTTTTCTGACCCTGCCCGGCACAACAGAAGACACCGCTGAAGCCAGGACCCCAAGGACGGATACGCCCATGACTTTTCGTAAAAAACTCCTTCTGCTTGAATCCTTCATTGTGACTCCTTGCAAACTAGAGTGATCGTTTCAGCAAAACCACCCCTCCCTACATCTGGGGATCGTGGGGATCGTGGCACTCGAGGCATACGTTGGGCCCTAGTTCCATCTCGTTTTCCGCCAGGTGGGTTACCACAACCACCTGGGGAAAATCCTTGGGCTTGGCAGGCTGTGCATCGTGGCATTTAATACACAGTTCCTGTGCTGTGTGGATGCCCATCGGCGCCGTTCGCTGATAATTCTCAGGATTTTCCATAAAGGCCTCTATGCTGTCGTACTCCACATGGGACCTCAAGGTATCATGGCATGTCTCACAGTTAATGACACGGTGGGGTGTCCTTGCGATGTTCTCCACCCTCTCTTCGTGGCAAACGGCACAGGACTCGACGCCAGCGCCATGCCTTGGGACTCTGACATCCATCTGTTCCTGGAGGTTGTCACCGCGATAGTACCCATATTTGCCGAAGCTATCAGGCACCAGGAAGCCACGTACCAGGACGTAACCCACGGTGATGATCACCCAGATCAGAATGGCCCTCCAAAGATGCTTTGTGTGTTCCATTTTCCTGCCTTCCGGTCAAAGGTTATGGTTGATTAATGTTACCCTTAAATATCGTCAGATGTTTCTTTGTCGACTTTTTCCGATGAAAATACCCATCGAATGAACGGCTTACCGCCAAGTCTGCCCCTGGAGGGTAGAACAGCCTGCTCTTCCTGCAGAGGATCGGACTTGAAAAGCCACCGCGTAAAACCGGTCTCTCCAAACCTGGTGCTGCTTTTTCCTGCCGCGTATTCTTCCTCAAGAGGATCAGCCGACAGCAGCCACGATCTCATGTTCCTGATCCCTGTGGCTGGGAGCGGCTGTGTTCCCACCGGTTGCTCAACGATCTCCTCCTGGCTGAAGATGGACATAAGGTCGTAACTCCTGGAGACCGGCTTCTCATTGATCCCGGGAACAGGCTCCAGTTCGAGTCTGTCAGCGGAAAAAAGCCAACCCCGGAAACCATGCCTGCCAAAGCGCGATTCATCTTCAGGGATATCAGGTTCTTCATTAAGGTGGTCTGCAGTCAGGATCGCCGGGATTGCTTTCTCCAGAAAAGAAGCTGTCTGGGTACTCGAGAAGTGCGGCTCTTCGACAAGCCTTTCAGATGAAAGGACCCAGTTCATAAGTCCTATGCCTCCGCGCCGTCTTCCTTCTCCTCTATCTAGAGGCTCTTCCTCAAGGGCAGAAGAAGCCAGCAGCCACCTGACGGCGCCGATAATCCTTAGCGGGAATGGTTTTTTGTTCAAGGCGGCTTTCCCTTTCCTCTCAGATCAATGACTCAACTTACAGATCACTGATCCGGGCGCTCCCCTGGGTGCATTAGCTGTGTCGTAAAAATCCATCCATGACTTTTACTCTTCCGTAAGAGAAAAGTATCACATTCATTAAGCGTGATATGTCTATAACAAGTTAATAACAAGGTCAAGCAATTTTTCACAAACTCCGAATGCGGTAGTGTTCACAATCACTAGCAGTTGTTTTATCCTTTATTATCATTTAGTTATAAATTGTATACTTGACTCCTTGGGAAAAAAGCTGTGAATACCTTCATGATACCCGAGGGGGGTACTTGGATGGGATTGAGGCTGGGAAACCGGAACCATGGGCGCGGACAAACCACCCCGCATTTTCAAAAAACCTTTCCCTGGCAAGACTCTCAGTGATGGCTCTTGGGAAAGGATCTTACTTTCTCAAGCGCCCAGGTCCGAACCGTGACGGATCACGTGGCTGGGTATTTCCCCATCACCCCTGGAAAACCGAAGCTCGCCAAGGTAGATAGGAACAACGAACTTCAGGAGGATCGTATAGATCAGCGCACCAGCTGCCCAGACTCCGGCAGTTATAATGAACTCGGTATTGGTAGGAAGGTACTGGTAGATCTCGCCCAGTGTACCTGGAATGAAACCGGGGATAACCAGGCCCATGCCCTTTTCGATGTAAACGCCGATTATAACGAGTACGCAGGCTATGTTGAGCGTTACGGTATTCGCCCTCCCCCTGGGGGAGAGGAAAATAAAGAAGGCTATGACGTTGAAGATAAGGGATATCCACATGAAGGGGACCAGGTTGTTGTTTCCGTGCAGCCCGAAGTACATGTATTCCAGCGGTGCCATATGGATGGTCTGGGAATAGAACTCTTTAAACAGCTCTGCTCCCAGGAGAAAGAGGTTAAAGCCCATGGCGTATGCGATGAGCTCCGCGATCTTCTGGATGGCGGCATTTTCGATATCAACCTTGGAAACCTTACTGATGATCTGAAAGACGATGATCATCAGTGCCGGAGCTGACGGC
>CAYVSA010000106.1:0-4683 GCA_964454175.1 uncultured Pseudomonadota bacterium | reverse complement strand
CCGAGACGTCCATTCCCCATTGTTTTGCAGGGATGAAAGGGATGAATGGGGTGGGTTAAACCAATACCGAGACGTCCATTCCCCATTGTTTTGCAGGGATGAAAGGGATGAATGGGGTGGGTTAAACCAACACCGAGATGTCCATCCTTCATGGTCTAGCAGGGATGAATGGGATAAAGGGGGTGGGTTAAACCAATACCGAGACGTCCATTCCCCATTGTTTTGCAGGGATGAAAGGGATGAATGGGGATAAATTACAGATCTACATGCCCGGAATCGGTGTTTCTCTTGTTTTAATCCCTGTTTAATAGACATGGTTTGATCCTTTTCATAAACCCTCACCCAGTTTGCTGCTAATCCTTGATGCTGTGGATGAAAGTTAACTTTTATCCAGGCCGCAAGGATATCAGCCGATTTCAGGGAAATCCCGCTCCTGCAAGGGAGCGGCCGGGTGAGGGATTCTAATCCGTGTTCTTATCCCACCAATCCCCTTTATCCCTGCAAAAAAACGATTTTTCCAATATCTCATCTGTTGTCTCTACTAAATCATCTCAAATCGATTACTCAATCGCCTATATTCAACCCTTGCATTACCAAAATTAATCAACATTCCCAAGGGTTTCCCTGTTGCTTTAAGATAATTCAAGGTCTGGGCAATATGCTCCGGGGCTATTTTTCTCACAGCCTTTAACTCCAGCAAGATTTTGTCCTCAACAATTATGTCAGGGTAAAACTCTCCGACTACATACTCACGGAATTTTACTTGTAATGGAGCTTGTGATTCGACGAGAAGACCTTTTTCACGAAGAACCAGAATCAAGGCTTTTTCGTACACAGATTCGAGGAATCCGCTTCCAAGTTCGTTACTGACCTCAAAACAGGCACTTAATATCTTTGAAGTAAGATCTTTATATTCCACTCAATCAGACCCGTACCTTTCAGGCAAAGATGAAGGGTATATAGGGGGTGGGTTAAACCCATACCGAGACATTCATTCCATACCGCTTGGCAGGGATAAAGGGGATTGTTGGGGTGGGTTAAACCAATACCGAGATGTCCATCCTTCATGGTCTAGCAGGGATGAATGGGATGAGTGGGGATAAATTACAGATCTACATGCCCGGAATCGGTGTTTCTCTTGTTTTAATCCCTGTTTAATAGACATGGTTTGATCCTTTTCATAAACCCTCACCCAGTTTGCTGCTAATCCTTGATGCTGTGGATGAAAGTTAACTTTTATCCAGGCCGCAAGGATATCAGCCGATTTCAGGGAAATCCCGCTCCTGCAAGGGAGCGGCCGGGTGAGGGATTCTAATCCGTGTTCTTATCCCACCAATCCCCTTTATCCCTGCAAGATGGTTTTCCCTTTATTTAATTGGTCTTGCATTATTCATACCGCTTCTGTTTTCTCTGATCGTGTTGAGTTTTAGTCCTGGTATGGTCGGGGCTTTTTTAGGAGATATTATAGCTTGAAGGCTTACAGAGATGTTTATTCATAGCTCAGATTCTCTTAACCTAGTTTATCAGTATAGATCCAGTACCTCGAGAGCACAAATCCGGTAACGAAAATAACGGGAACTGAGGCGGCAACACCGATGTACGGGTTAAAGCCAAGGTTTTCCACTACATACCGGACAATTAACATGGTCAAAACATAGTTGAGCAGGAGGAGTGCCAGGAACCTTGTGAACTGCCGTGGGATGTTCCGCGATCTCGACTGGAAAGTGAAGTACTTGTTGCCAAGGAACTGAAATACTACAGACACTGTATACGCAACACTCACACCCAGCTTGTAATCGGTCTTGATGATCTCCAGGAGGAGCGCCAGAATACTGAAATAGATGCCTGCTGTTGCAGCACCCACTGAAGCAAATTTCAGATATTTCCTGTACTCAAATTCCACGCGTTGCCTTTTCTCCAGAATACTGTGGGCCCTGTAAACTCGCGACCTTCAACCCTGACTCAATAACCTTCGTGCGACAGCGATGCAGCGGATGCCTGCAGGCGCGGGGACCTTTTTGAACACTGTCCTTTCCAGGAGGAATGCATACTCAAGAACCCTGCTTCCCGCCGTCTGGCGGATCTGTTTTCTAACCCTGCTATCGCTGTCACCCGGCTTTTCATCTCCGGGACCGAATCGGATCCTGTTCATTTTTTTTACCAGCCAGAACGCCGGATAAGGGAAAAAACCGAGACAGCCCAGTTCCAGTACCTCAAATCCAGAATTTTGGATCTTTTCCCTGAGTTCCTTCTTAGCATATCGCCTGACATGACGGAGGTAGGCATCGAAATAATCGTAGAGGTTCCGGCCGTAGGGCACTTCAAGAACAAGAATCCCGCCTGGTTTGAGCAGTCCGGCCACCGTCCTGAGCGCTTCCCTGTCATCATCGATGTGTTCAAGGACGTTCAGGGCAACTACTGCGTCGAACTGCTGCCCGCGCAGAGGGCACTGAAGTATATCCATCTGAAGCAGCGGAATCCCCGGCAGGTTTTCTCCGAGACGGTCGAGGTTTGCAAGTGTTACATCCGATCCGATGATATCTGCATCAGGAAACGATCCTTTAAGATCCTGAAGGAGGAAACCTGAGGAACAACCGATCTCCAGAAGTTTTCCCTTTTCAGGGAAACGGCAGCGAACAAGGGAGTCTACTGCTTTTTTCCTTGAGGCAATGTCGATGGGGTGCCGGCCGCTGTCGGTCTCCGATTCGTGCAGATCAGTCAGATCATCGTCCCACCCTGAATAATCTGAGGAGTAGGAAATTACTCTAACTGATCTTTCTCCAAGCTGGAAACCCTCGCCATCCCATACCGGCTTCTCCCCTGAAGGCAAGGGAGGAAAGTCAATCATCAAAATTGACCTTTTTATCCAGTATGTACAGGGGGCGTCTCTTTACCTCGTCGTAGATGCGGCCTACATATTCGCCTATAAGCCCCAGGGCCAGCAGCTGGGTGCCGGAAAAGAAAGTAATTACCAGGACAGTTGTTGGAAGGCCCGGTGTAAGGTTCACGCCGATGAGGCGCTGGATAACGTACCAGGCGCCAAGGAGAAAAGAAAAGCTTGCCATGATAAAGCCCGCGATGGACATTAACTGAAGAGGCCTGCTGGAAAAGCTTATAAGGCCGTTCAGGCCGATCTTGAGAGAGCCCGTGAGCCGGTTGTACTTGCCCTTGCCCGCGAACCTCTCATCCCTGTCATACTCTACGAAAGTCTGCCGGAAGCCCACATAGGCCACAAGGCCTCGCAGGAAACCATGGGTCTCGTTCAGGCGCCTTAGCTCTTCAATGACACGCCTGGTCATTATGCGAAAGTCCCCTGTATTGCGGGGGATCTTCACGTCACTGAGGCGGTTGATCACAGCATATCCAAAATACGAGATAACCCTTTTGACAAGGGTTTCGCCTTTACGTGACCGCCGCCTGGCGTATACGACCTCGAAACCCCCGGCCAACCGCCCATAAAGCTCTTCTATCAGCTCGGGCTGGTCCTGAAGGTCTACATCGATCACCACGCATGTATCGCCGGTGCAGGTAAGGATCCCGGCCATTGTGGCCGCCGGCTGACCGAAGTGCCTCGAAAACACAAGCAATTTGATATTTTTGTTGCGGTTGATCTCCTCCATGATTACTTCTTCGGTGCTGTCGGGGGACGGGTCCATGGCAAAGATGACTTCGTAGCTGACGCCCATCTTTTCCATTACAGCTTCAGTGCGCTCAAGGAAGGGCCCGATGCTTGCTTCTTCCCTGTAGACGGGAACAACTACAGATATATCAACGCTTTCAGACATATAAATCCTCTGCGATATTTCCTCAGATCTTATACCCAGCCGCCGCTGCATCGTTATAGAACATCTTCACGGTGTCCAGCGAGAACTCATGCAGATCCTTGCCCACGAGGGCCAGTTTTTTCAGTACATCATTGGTGGCGGTAATGATGTGGCAGCCTATGGAGTCGGCCTGGAAGATGTTCAGAAGCTCCCTTGGGCTGGCCCACAGAAGCTCCGTACCCGGGTTGGCCGAGCAAAGCTGGACAGCTTCGGCCATTATGGGTACAGGGTCCAGGCCAGTGTCTGCGATGCGGCCCGCAAAAAGGGATACGTAGCTGGGCACCCCCGGATCGAGGACTTCCAAGACCCCTCTCACCTGCTCCAGGGCCATCATGGCAGTTACGTTAACCTTTACCTTCTGCCCGACCAGCCTTGCAACCAGTTCGCAGCTGCTCTCCCGCTTCGTGTTCGTGACAGGTATTTTTACGTAAACGTTCTCCCCCCAGCCGGCGATCTCCAGTGCCTGGGCTTCCATCTCGGAAAAGTCGTCGGAGAAGACCTCGAATGAGATGGGTTTGTCAGTTATTACCTTGAGTATGTCCAGTGCGAACTCCCGGTAGTCAGACACGCCCGCCTTTTTCATCAGGGTCGGGTTCGTGGTCAGCCCCTTGATGTAGTCGGTGTTGTACATCTCCAGCATTCCTTCCCTGTCAGCACCGTCGGCAAAGATCTTAACTCTTAGTTCATCAATTTTTTTCACTTTCGGCTCCCCTTAATATTATTTGCACCGCCTCTTCAAGTGAGGAAACCCTCACCACATCATTGCCTGGTTGCTTCTCATCATATCCGTAGTCGATAAAAAACGTCCTGCAGCCTGCCGAGATCCCCGTCTCAACATCCCGCCATCTATCCCCCACCA
>CAYVSA010000105.1:0-4771 GCA_964454175.1 uncultured Pseudomonadota bacterium | reverse complement strand
GCTGGACCCCGGATGTCTCCATCAAAGAAGGCATCATCAAGACTCTTGACTACCTCAAGGAGAACAGATGGCTGTTGGATGCGCGTGTATGAGGATTAGTTATATTGACATTCTGATTGACTGGTGTTTGTTCAAAGAAGAACTTATTCGTCAGTTGGAGGACACGGGTGAAACTGGCAGGTAAAAATATCCTCGTAACGGGTGCCAGCCGAGGTTTTGGTAAAGCAGCTGCAAGGACCTTCCTGAGCGAAGGCGCAAACGTTGCCATTTGTGCGAGGAACAGGAAGAAGCTGGAAGAAGCAAAAAAAGAACTTGTATCAGCTGCGAAGAATAAGGCGAAAATATTTGCTTTTCCGACAGACGTCTCTGACAAGAGTGAGATGAGTAATTTTGTAGACCTGACAGTAAGTGAACTGGGAAGTATTGACGTACTTTTGTCGAACGCTGGCATATTGGGCCCTGTTGGGTCAGTTGATGAACTGGAGTTCTCAAACTGGACCAGAACGGTCGAGGTGAATCTATACGGTACTGTGATTGTCTGTAGTGCGGTAATTCCCCACATGAAGGAAATGGGAGGCGGGAAAATTATTATCATGTCCGGGGGTGGGGCCACCAAGCCCATGCCGTTTCTGAGCGCTTATGCGGCCTCAAAAGCTGCCGTAGTTCGTTTTTCTGAAACTCTTGCACAGGAAGTAGAAGGATTTAATATATCGGTGAACGCCGTCGCACCAGGAGCATTGAACACGGATATGATCGATGAAGTTATAAAGGCGGGTCCCGAGAAGGTGGGAGCCGAATATTTCGAGCAGATGCAGAAGGTGAAGGAGGGTGGCGGAGCGCCTCTCGAAGCAGGAGCTGAGCTCTGTGTGTTTCTCGCTTCAGACGAAAGTGACGGCATAACCGGAAAACTCATTAGCGCCGTCTGGGATCCGTGGCCGGAATTCCCCCAGAGGATAGACGACCTGAAAGGCACGGATATTTTCACCCTGCGGCGGATCATCCCAAAAGAGCGTGGGAAGGACTGGGGTTGAGATGAATGTTGCGATAATAGGGTGTGGACTCATTGGACACAAGCGGGCCGAAGCCCTGCAAGAAGGCAGGGTCGTTGCTTTTACAGACAGGGACAGGAAACGTGCTCAAGAGTTTTCTGCAAAATGGCCCGAGGCCGAAATGGCTCCAGACTGGCAAACCGCGGTTAAGAACTCTGACGTTGACATGGTTATAGTGGCTACCAGCCACGACTTCCTTTGCGAGGTAAGTCTTGATGCCATAAGGGCCGGCAAACACGTGCTTGTTGAAAAGCCTGCCGCAAGAAATGCCGCCGAGATAGAACCGGTGATCAGGGCAGCAGAACAAGAAGGCGTGCTAGTCCGGGTGGGATTTAACCACCGTAATCATCCTGCATTCATCAAGGCGCGGGAGATCATCGAGTCTGGTGAGATGGGGCCATTGATGTTCCTCAGGGGACGTTACGGGCACGGCGGCCGCACAGGATACGAAAAGGAGTGGAGGGCCGACAAAAAAGTCTCAGGTGGCGGGGAAATGATCGACCAGGGGATGCACCTGATAGATCTTTCCAGGATGTTCCTGGGTGATTTCACCGATGTAAGGGGCTTTGCCCACACCTACTTCTGGGATATGAAGGTGGAAGACAACGGGTTCATGATCCTCACAACTCCTGAAAAGCAGACCGCTTTTCTTCACGCAAGCTGGACCGAATGGAAGAACACTTTCTCCTTTGAGGTATACGGGGAAGATGCAAAGCTGGAAATAACCGGCCTTGGGGGAAGCTACGGCACGGAGAAGCTGACATATTACAAAATGCTGCCGGAGATGGGCCCGCCGGAGACAACCACATGGGAGTACCCTTTTCCGGACAGATCGTGGGAGGTTGAACTGAAGGAATTTGGCGATGACATCCGTCTTGGAAGAAAAACATCGCCCGGCCTCGAGGATGCAAGGGAGGCCCTCAGGATAGTCGAGAGGGTTTACGAGGAGTCAGGAATATGATCATCACACGCAGCCCGCTGAGAATATCCCTGGGAGGCGGAGGGACGGACCTGCCTTCATACTACCGTGACCACGGTGGGTTTCTCGTATCGGCGGCTATCGACAAGTATGTGTATGTAACGATCATGCGTCCTTTTACAGAGGGGATATATCTAAAATACTCCCAACTGGAGCACGTTGATAAAGTAGACGAGGTTCAGCACCCAATTATCAGGGAGGCACTGCGCCTGATGGAGCTGAATACACCCCAGATCGAGATAACGACCCTGGCCGACATACCGGCCGGGACCGGCCTGGGATCGTCAGGCAGCTTCACGACAGCGCTGATCAAGTGCCTCTACGGTCATCGGCGCAGGCTAATACATCCTGAGGAGCTGGCAAGGATCGCATGTGAGATTGAGATCGAGAAGCTCAAAGAGCCGGTTGGTAAGCAGGATCAATACATAGCTGCCTTCGGTGGGATAACCTGTTTTGAATTTCTTGCCAACGATGAAGTTGTTGCTGCCCCCCTTGATATCAGTATGGATACTCTTTTTGATCTGGAAGACAACCTGCTTCTCTTTTTCACGGGTCGTTCTCGAAGCGCGGGGAGCATCCTGAAGGATCAGGAGAGCCGCACGACTGAGTCTGACAAGGATATGCTCGATAACCTACATTATATCAAAGAGTTAGGGTTAAGAAGTAAAGAATCACTTGAAGAAGGTGATGCTGTAAGATTTGCAGAGATCATGCATGAGCACTGGGAACACAAGAAGAAGCGTTCCGGGGGCATTAGCAACCCTGAGATAAACGAATGGTACGAAATAGCGAGAAATAATGGAGCTATGGGGGGCAAACTGGTTGGCGCCGGCGGTGGGGGTTTCCTCATGTTCTATACACGAGAACGAAGTAAGCTTCGAAAAGCCATGGCAAAAGCCGGTCTGGAAGAGGTCCGCTTTCGTTTTGATTTCGAAGGTACGAAGATCCTGATGTCATGAGCTTGCCTGTGGCCATTTTAGCCGGTGGAAAAGCAACACGCCTACTGCCGGTTACGGAGCATATCCCTAAATCCCTGGTTGATATCAACGGAGAACCGTTCATTGCCCACCAACTTCGCCTGTTAAAGTCCAGGGGAATCGAAAAGGCAGTGATCTGCGCCGGATACCTGGGGGAGATGATCCATGACTTTGCCGGTGACGGCAGTCTATTCAATGTCCAGGTACAGTACTCCTTTGATGGTGAACAGCCCCTTGGAACTGGCGGCGCTGTAAAAAAGGCCATCACCCTTTTAGGAGAGAGATTCTTCGTGCTCTACGGTGATTCCTATCTGCCGTGCGATTATCGGGCCATTGAAGCTGCCTTCGAGAGCTGCGGCAGGCAGGCAATGATGACGGTCTATAAAAACGACGGGGCCGGTGATGCAAGCAACGTGGAATTCAAAGACGGTGAAATACTGGTTTATGAAAAACAGCAGGAAAACCCTCGCCTGAGGCACATTGACTACGGTCTGGGAGTATTTAACAAGGCAGCATTTGACTCTGTTCCTGGGAACACCGCCAGCGATCTGGCCGACATCTACAGGAGCCTGCTGGAAAAAGGAGAGCTTGCTGCTTTTGAAGTCAACGAGCGTTTCTTTGAGATCGGTTCATTCGAGGGCCTTGAGGATCTGAAGGGGCTTCTGGCTGAAGGTGATCAGACTGGTTGAACCATCTACGATAATCGGGTGAAAGGGATTGAAATGGAATTTATCAGGGGATATTTACAGGAAGCGAAGGAGCTTATTGATCAACTCGATGCAGATGACATCGAAAGAGTCGCTATCCTCATAGAAGAGACCCGGGAAAAGAATGGCCGAATGTTTATTCTCGGCGTAGGGGGAAGCGCGGCTAATGCCTCCCATGCAGTTAACGACTTTCGAAAGATCGTCGGTATTGAGGCCTACGCCCCAACAGACAACGTTTCTGAGCTGACTGCACGTACAAACGACGAGGGCTGGGGGAGTGTTTTTGAAGAGTGGCTCAAAACAAGCGGTCTAAATAACAACGACATGGTATTCATATTCTCCGTTGGCGGCGGAAACCTGGAAAAGAACGTAAGTCCGAATCTTGTTTCTGCCATCCAGTACGCAAAGAAAGTGGGAGCAAAGGTCTGTGGTGTTGTCGGAAGGGATGGCGGTCACACTGCAAAGGCGGCTGATGCCTGTGTGGTTATACCCACACCGAATCCCTCACACACAACCCCTCACACCGAGTCGTTCCAGTCCGTAGTGTGGCACCTGCTCGTGTCCCATCCAAGATTAAAAAGAGCCGAAACCAAGTGGGAATCGGTGAAGTGAATAGTCAGCCATGAAAAGTGAACTCAAAAGGGCTGTTTTCCTGGATAGGGACGGCGTTATAAACAGAGCCCCTGTGGTGGACGGAAAGCCTGAATCGCCCCAGTCCATGGAGGAGTTCGAGATCCTTCCTGGGGTTAAGGAGGCACTCGAATCGTTGAAAAATGAGGGATTCATGCTCATCTGTGTCACGAACCAGCCAGACGTGCCGAGGGGCAGGCAGAGCAGGGAAGTGATCGAAAAGATGCACAATTATCTCATGGATTCACTGGAACTCGATGAGATCGTTGTCTGTTACCATGATGATATAGACGGATGTGAATGCCGGAAGCCGCGGCCGGGAATGCTGCTTGACGCTGCCGGGCGTCATTCAATAGAATTGGACAAAAGCTTCATGGTGGGGGATAGATGGCGGGATGTTGAGACGGGGATCTCGGCAGGCTGCAGGAC
>CAYVSA010000104.1:0-4776 GCA_964454175.1 uncultured Pseudomonadota bacterium | reverse complement strand
TCAATATTGATAGTGTCGTAAAAAGTCCATGAGTGGCTTTTTACTCCTCGGAAAGTGAAAAGTGTCATTTTCCCTTTCCTCTCGAATCAATAACTTGCCCTGCAAGTATTTGATTCGGGCGCCCTTTATAGGACGCGTTGATGACTTTGTAAAAAGTCCATGAGTGGCTTTTTACGAAGCCATCAATTAACAATGTCAAATTAAAATTCCCTGTGATAGTGTCGGTCTTCATGGCGGACCTTCCAAGATTATTCATCCGGGTAAGATTTCTCCTGATCCTTCCCTTTACACTGATTATATGGGGCACTGCTGCAGCGGTGGTCAGTTTATGGGACCATGGCGGTTTCAGAACCTACAGGTGGATTGGCGTGACCTGGACGAGGTTCGTGCTGATGCTTGCCGGAACCCGTTTCGAAGTAGCCGGGTTGGATAACCTGAGAGTGATAGGCGGCCCCTACATCGTTGTCATGAACCACCAGAGCTATATGGACATCCCGGTGATCGTTCAGGGACTTCCTTTTCAGGTGAGGTTCGTGGCAAAGAGGGAACTGTTGAAAATACCTTTTTTTGGAAGTGCGGCAAGGCGCTGCGGAAATATCTTTATAGAGCGCTCTGATCGTAAAGATGCCATGGATGGCATCAGGAAAGCGGGCAGGACCCTGAAGGAACTGGGTGTGTCGGTCGTACTGGCACCAGAGGGGACTCGCTCTGAGGACGGTAAGCTGCTCAGGTTTAAAAAGGGGGCCTTCGTGATGGCGATTGAAGCAGGGCTGCCTATCCTTCCCGTGACTATTGAGGGTACAAGGCAGATCATGCCAAAAGGATCTCTAACCCCATCCGGCGGTAATGTTCTGTTGACCATAGGAAGACCTGTCCCGACCTCCGAATATACCTATAGAGACAGGGATCAGCTTGCTGACAAGATCCGGTCGATCATGGAGGAACAGCTCCTTGACATAAATTCCAACAGTGTCTAGAGTTCTGATGCCATGATCACCAGAAGAAATCCACTCGCGATCGCCCTCATTCCAGTTATGGCTGTTTTTATCCTGACGGTGTTTGTTCCGGAGGCTGTACATGCCGAGAGTGTCAGGATAATGGGTACACCTGTGAACATGCGTCAGGGGCCGGGAACAAGTTATCCTGTCATTTTTCAAGCCGAAGCAGGCCAGATATATCCCCTGATAAAGACGGAGGGCCTTTGGTGCCAGATCGCTACCGTTGACGGCCAGCATGTCTGGGTGTTTAAAAAACTGGTGGATATTTTGCCGGGCGGTGTGGCGCCAACTGCTGATTCCCGGAGACCCGCTGGAGAAGAAGGAGCTTCATCCACCTGGAAGAGCCGTATCAGGAGGATAATTCTGCCGGCGCTCCTTCTGGCAGCCGCAGTTGTCCTTCTGTTCAAAAGAAGGGTACTAAAGAGGGCAGCTGACTCTAAAATGCAGGAACTGTCCGGTTACCGGAGAAACAGCCCCTTCAGGTATGACGGTCGGCCTCCCGAGGACGACAAATGGGAAATGTAGCCCTGCTAAGACACATTGACACTCAGTTTCATATTTGTTATCAAGCTGGGTTGTCTGGACTGAATCCAGGGGCAATATATCTAGAGAAAAGGTTATCATAATGCGGCTTAAATGCGACTTCCACATACATACAAAAGAGGATCCCAGGCATCAACTCCACTATTCAGCCAGGGACCTGATCGACGAAACATCCGCTCATGGCTACGACGTCATCTCGATCACAAACCACAATACGGTGACTTTCACTCCTGAACTTGGGGAATATGCTTCATCAAAGGGTGTTCTGCTGATACCCGGCGTTGAAGCAACGGTAATGGGCAAACATGTTCTGATCTACGGGGTAGGGGAGATGGTAGAGAAGTGGGACAGCCTCACCCTGTTTGACCTGCGCAGGATCAGATCCATGGGTGCTTTCACCGTTGCACCACACCCTTATTACCCGAATTACAACTGCCTCGGAAGCATACTGAACCGATTTCCACACCTGTTCGATGCGGTTGAGTTCTCGCACCTCTACACGAAAAACGTCAATTTCAATCACAAAGCACAGGATTTTTCCATAAGACACCACAAGCCTATCCTTGGGCTGAGTGACGCCCATTCCCTGAAGCAGCTAGACTACACATATACACTTATCGATTCGGAAATGGACCAGGATTCTATTTTCCAGGCTATACGCGAAGGGGATTACTCAATTGTCTCCAAACCCGCCAAAGTGTGCACAAGCGGTATAGTGGGTCTGCAGCTTTTAGTCACATTCCTGGGGATGCACCTGCTTCGATAGCCTACTCTTCCTGACTTGTTAATCATCAAGCTTTTCAATATAATCCCCACCTATGGAATTTTACCTGATCATCAGGTCCACAGTTGAACTTTTTCTCAGCAGCCGCGGTCTTCCTTCGCCATGGGAGTTGGGGACGGTTGATACGCTCACTTTCTCAGCTGCCAGCCTGTCCTTGATCTTCTTCATAATGTTTGCCTTCAGAAATCTTCCCTCCAGATCGGAGACCAATAGCCCAGCTCGAGCTATCCTCAAAAAAGCAAAAAAAGCCGAGAAAAAGGGAAACTACAAGGATGCCGGCGATCTCTTCATGGCGGCCAAAAGCTATGATGCCGCTGCCAGGTCGTATTTTCAGATCTGGGACTACCGGAAGGCGTCAGAGGCATATTTAAAAAACGGCGATTATCCAAACGCAGCCGAGTGCCTGGTAAAAGTTGAAGATTACAGAGGTGCCGCAAGACTCTACACAAAGGGGAAAGATTACATCAACGCAGGAAATATCCTCCTTAAAGCCGGGCTTTTCCAACAAGCTGCCCCTTATTTCGAGAGGGGAGGGGACCCGGCGAAAGCCGCCGAGTGCTATGGAAAAATGGGCCTGTATATGAAGGCGGGGCAGCTCCTTTCGGACTGCAGCGACCATGAGGGAGCGGCGCCTTACCTGACCAGAGCACTCCAGGAGAGGATCAGCAGAAGGGATAGTTCGGTTTCCCCGGATGATGACGCTGTTGCAAGGAACCTGGCGAAGCTTGCCGCCGCCAGCCTTGTGGGATCGGGCAGAGGACAGCAGGCGGCGCAGATACTTGAGGCTGGAGGCTTGATTTTGCAGGCTGCCAGGCTTTACGAAGAGTGCGGCGACAAAAGCAAAGCGTCCCAACTCTACATGAAGGCAAGAGACATTGAATCGGCAGCAAGGGTTCTTGAATCTTCGGATCATCCTGACGAAGGTGGGTACGACATTGCAGAAGCTCTCCTCGAGGAAGGGAAGCTTGCAGAAGCCGCCGAACTCTTCTCACGACTGGAAGACTGGGAAAAAGCCGGACAGATCTTTGCACAGGCGGGCAACAGGGAGAGCGCAGCCGAGGCATTTCAAAAGGCTGGCAAGTATTCGGCAGCGGCAGGCATTTTGATCGAGCTGGACAGGGCCAGCGAGGCCGCCGAACTTCTGGTCTCCGCAGGTGAGGCAGCACAAGCAGCAGGGATATATAAAGATCTGGGTGAAAACGGCCTCGAGGTAAAGGCACTGCAGACAGCGGGGCTATACTATCAGTCTGCGAGGCGGCTCATGGAGCTTGGAAACAACCAGGCAGCGACAGACGCCCTCCAGAAGGTGGACGAAAAGGACCCGAACTTTCCTGAAGCCAACAGACTTCTGGGGGAGCTGTTTTATGGGAAAAAGATGTGGCCTCTTGCCATATCAAGCTATCAAAAGGCCCTTCAGAATGGAGATGTGGGACGCGAAAACCTTGAGTCCTACTACAGATTTGCGATATGCCTGAAGGAAGACGGGCAGCTTCAGGGTGCCCTTTCTCTCCTGGAGAAGATCCTCCTTGTGGACTATCACTATAGAGACGTTAAAGACCAGCTCCAGTCAATAAAAGGACTGCTTGCAACCTCACCTGTCTCCACCGGGACAAAACAGCAGCCCGGGACTGCTTCCGGAGCCGAAACGATCGTCCAGGATACCCCCCGCAGACAGTCGGCAAGGTATGAGATCATGGAGGAGATAGGCAGAGGAGGGATGGGCGTTGTTTACAAGGCCAGAGACAGTGTGCTGGACAGGATCGTCGCCTACAAGGTACTTCCGCCTCAGGTCCAGCGGAATCAGCGTATTCTGGACATGTTTCTCAGGGAAGCCAAGGCGGCGGCAAGGCTGTCTCACCCCAACATTGTGACTATATTTGATGCGGATAAAAGCGATGATGAGTATTTCATTATCATGGAACTGGTGGCCGGCAAATCGCTTAAGGAACTCCTGGAAGACCAGGATAAATTTGACCTGAAAGCGGCGATCCTCCTCATAACCCAGGTCTTCAGAGCCCTTGCTTATGCTCACAGCAGGGGAATTGTCCACAGGGATATTAAACCGGCGAACCTCCTTTGGGCGGCAGAGGACAAACAGGTTAAGATCACAGACTTCGGCCTGGCAAGAGTTATCGAGGAGGGGAGAAGAACCCATACACAGATGGCAGGAACGCCTTATTACATGGCGCCAGAACAGATACTTGGCGGCACAGTAGACCATAGGGCCGATCTGTATGCAGCCGGCGTGACCTTTTACGAGTTTCTCACCGGCACTGTTCCGTTCACCGAGGGGGACGTTCTATACCACCAGGTCCATACCAGTGCGACTCCGCCTCACGAGATCGAAAGCTCAGTACCTTCCGATATATCCGGACTGATCATGCGCTGCATGGCCAAGGAAGCCGATGATAGATACGCAAATGTTGAAGATGTTCTGACCGAACTGCGGTC
>CAYVSA010000103.1:0-4793 GCA_964454175.1 uncultured Pseudomonadota bacterium | reverse complement strand
CTCTGACCCCTTTAACAGAGTTCCAGGATCGTGATGATGTCCTGCCAGTTCAGGTGGTATTTGTGAGTAAATCATATTTAGTTGGCAAACATTGATCCCTTTTAGTAGAGACTGAAGTCAAAGCAGACCGATAATGTGATAGCATTAAACTTGTAACATTGTACTGGCGCTGGTTAATAAACTCGCCTTATCACACGCTGGCTGTTCTATACTGTCCTTATCCTGAGTTGAAATTATGCAAAACGATGACAAAAAGAACATCATATTGACAGGGTTTATGGCCACTGGGAAGACCTCCGTTGGCAGGACCCTGGCTTCGCATCTTGGCTATGATTTTGTCGATACCGATGAGTTGATCGAATCACGGATAGGGATGACCATCGCCGAACTCTTTCAGGAAAAAGGTGAGGCTGCCTTCAGGAAAATGGAGGCGGACCTCGCCCGGGAGCTTGCCGGTCGGAGCGGGCTTGTCATAGCAACCGGAGGCCGATTCATGCTGGATGGCGACAATGCCGCCACGCTCGGGAAAGCCGGCAGAGTTTTCTGCCTGGTGGCGACACCAGAGGAAATCCTTAAACGCGTTGAGAACGACAGCCACGTTCGCCCACTGCTCCAGGTGCCTGACCCTCTTGAGCATATCGTAGAACTTCTGCAGCAGCGGAAAAAGGGCTACGGTGAGTTTTTCCAATTTGTTACTTCCGAAAAAAGTCCGGAAACAGTTGCTGAAGATCTGATGGGAATATTAGCAGGCCTGGAAAATTCCGAAAACAGCAGCTGAAGGGCTTGGAGAGATAATTGCGGATGGCCCGGATGCCATTACGGGATTCAGCACCCTTGCAGCATCAATATCCTGAGTGGGGAGTCAGGGATTTATAGCGCCTTGTTCCTCAGGGGGATACCAGGACCTTGAACCGGTCCGGCGCGTTAAAGTTCTTTATGGCGCTATCAAGGTCAACAAGTCCGATCACGTCTGAGATAAGTGGACTGGGGTCAATTCGCCCGCTTTGGAGGAGCTCCAGAACATCGGGGAACTCGTCGGTGTAGATCATGGAACCAACGACAGAGAGCTCCTTGCGTACGATCTGGGTTGAAAGGACAGGGTGTTCCTTACCCGGCAGGCCCAGCAGGGCAATACGCGCACCCGGGGCTGCGAGGCCGACGGCATTGGCCAGGCCGGATGGTGCTCCGCTGGTCTCATAGATCAGGTCAAAGGAGGATGGTTTCAACTCCCTGTCACCGCCAACCTTGAAGGTCCTGTCAGCCCCCATATCCGCTGCCATTGAAAGGTGCTCTGCAATAAGGTCCGACACGGTCAGATCGGCTCCTTTGTTTTTTGCGAGCAGGAGCGTCATCAGCCCAATGACGCCGGCACCGATGATCAGGACCCGGTCCTCCTCGGACGGTGTCAATTTTTTTACAGCGTGGGCAGCAACTGCCAGTGGTTCCGCAAGCGCGGCAGTACGGTCATCGAGAGCATCAGGGACAGGCCACACATACCTGGAAGGGACCTTCACGTACTGTGCGAACACGCCGTTTGTGTCTATACCGAGGCGTATTTTTTCGGAGCAGATATTATCCATCCCGGAGCTGCACAGATCACAACTCCCACAGGGGAAGTTGGGCTGGATAACCACCCTTTGTCCCACAGACACATTCGAAACACCGGACCCAACCTCTTTAATGATCCCCATCCCCTCGTGACCAGGTACAACGGGAAGGGGGACACCGAACACCCCATGATACAGCGAGTAGTCAGTGCCGCAGAGACCGGCAAAGGTAACGGCGATGATAACCTCTCCCGATTCCGGTACCGGATCGGGAATGTTACGTACAGACAGGGCTGCTGTCTGGTCCAGCACTGCTGCTCTCATAGTGGGTCCTCCATGAATACTGTTCGGGCCGTCCCCAAGGTGACATTGTTCCGGAATGTCCGGCATAAAGCAAGCCGAAGCCTGTGTGGACAGGATGCAAGCGGCATTATCCAATTTTTCTCCCCGACAGGCAACCCACCAGCCCGTTAGATTGATATGGAATGTAAATGCTGGAGATAGTGGAAATATAAAAGTTAACATAGGTTAACAAGCGGGTTTCCGGGTTTGTTGACGTATAGATCCCGGGGTCAGGTCATTACGGAAATCGTTGCTATTTAATTTGTTGATTGTTTCAAGTACGAAAGATTCGCATTCAGGGAAGATCTGATCCCTTGCCTCTTCCAGAGGTGAATCCTCCAGGTTGCTTTCCATGGAGAGGTTGGGGTGAGGAGTCTCGATCAGCAGGTGATAGTGGTTTCCCATAAGGCAATATACGTGACATTTCCAGTTGAACTGCCGGATAACCCGCTCTATGAACACAAGGAACTTCTGCCAGTCCTTGTCCATATGGAAGATCATCATACTTCCGACACCCCGGTTTATGATATGGTAGAGTGCGCCTTCAAATTCAAATCTCAACATTCTTGCCAAGGTAACACCTCCATTTCTAATGCATGAGAGGGGAGCAAGGATGGGGCCAAACTGAAAAGTGGGGGATATGACACTGGATGTAAGAAGGTGGGACCTGACCCCAGAGATCCTGTCCGTTGGTGAAATTCTGTTCGACCAGTTCCCAGACTACAGGAGAGTGGGAGGGGCTCCCTTTAACTTCTCCTATCACCTGAAGAACCTCGGCTTTCCGGTGCGCTTCATATCCCGTGTGGGCTCAGATCCGGACGGCAGGGAGTTGATAAAAGTCATCACCGATGCAGGATTCGGGGGAAACGATATACAGATCGACAAAAAACATTCCACAGGCAAAGTAGTCGTTAAACTGGACGGGCAGGGGGTCCCCGACTTTGAGATCCTTCCGGGAGCAGCTTACGACTACCTGGAAATGAACGAGAGGTTACTGTCTCTTCTGGCTGAGCCGCTTCAGGTTATTTACTTCGGGACACTTATACAGAGGACGGGGCCCGGCAGGGATTTCGTGGAGGAAGTACTTTCATTTAAGGGGCCGGAAACCGCTGCCCTGTGCGATATCAACCTGCGAAAGGGGTGCTACGATAGTGAGGTCGTCGCCCGGTCTGTCACCGCAGCGGACATCCTCAAACTCAACGAAAAGGAGCTGGAGGAAGTCCGGCAGATTCTCGCTCCCGGCACTTCCCATGAGGACTTTCCTGCACACCTGATGGAAGAGCACGGTCTTGAAATGCTTTCGGTGACCTGTGGAGGTGATGGCAGCGAGCTGTACGTGGGAGGAAAAAAATACAGTATCGGGCCGGCGGTCTCAGGAGAGACAGCCGACACAGTTGGCGCGGGGGATGCCTACACAGCCATCCTTTCCATAGGTTATATTAATAAGTGGGAACCGGATGATATTCTGATCGCCGCTTCCAGGTTCGCTGCGGGTGTCTGCGGCCTAAGGGGCGCTCTACCCGAGAACAGAAAGTTCTACGAACAGTATAACGAGTTTTCAAGGGGGTCTGAAAGTGAGTGACAGGGGGCTTTACATACAGATGTTCAGCATCCACGGCCTTATCAGGGACGATAACCTGGAGATGGGACGCGACGCGGACACGGGAGGGCAGGTAAAATACGTCCTCGAGCTTGCCAGGAACCTGGCCAGGCACGAAGCCATCCGGAGGGTGGATCTTTTTACCAGGCTGATATCCGACAAGATAGTATCATCCGATTATTCCCAGCCCATCGTCGAGGTTGAAGACGGCCTCAGGATAATTCGTATCCAGTGCGGCGGAAAGAAATACAGGAAAAAGGAGGCCCTCTGGCCCCACCTTGACGAGTATATCGACAAGACCATCAGGTTCATCAAGAGGGAAAATTCCATACCGGATATCGTCCACGGTCACTATGCCGACGCGGGCTACGTGGCCATGCACCTTTCTTCCATTTTCGGTATCCCATTTATCTTCACAGGGCACTCTCTCGGGCGCGCCAAAGAGCAGAAACTTCTTGCCGAGGGCCTGAGTTATGATGAGATTAAACGCGCCTACAAAATGGATCACCGCATCCAGGTGGAGGAGGACATCCTCCAGCAGGCAGACCTGGTCATCGCCAGTACCAGCCAGGAGGTCCATGAGCAGTACGGGATGTACAGGTTTCAGGAGGTTCCGCGATACAGTGTGATCCCCCCCGGGCTGGACATCGAGGTCTTTTACCCCTTTTACAGAGATAAGGTTGAGCAAAAGGAACCATCGGATGAAGCAATGCACGCGAAGGCATCGGTTTACAAGGAGCTTTACCGTTTCTTCCTGAACCCCGAAAAACCGCTGGTCCTTGCCCTGTGCAGGCCGGACAAGAGGAAAAACATAGCCGGTCTCGTTAACGCCTACGGCGGCGACAAGGAGCTGCAGGCAATGGCTAACCTTGCAATCTTCGCCGGCATCCGAAAGGACATCAGCAGCATGGACGATAACGAGCAGGAGGTGCTCACAGAGATGCTCCTGCTCATGGACAAGTATGACCTCTATGGCAAAATGGCCATCCCGAAGAAACACGACTTCGAAAACGAGGTTCCGGAACTTTACCGTATTGCTGCTGAGGGAAAGGGCGTCTTTGTAAACCCGGCCCTGACAGAGCCCTTTGGCCTGACCATCCTGGAGGCCGCAGCTACAGGCCTGCCTGTTGTGGCCACCCACGACGGAGGCCCGAAGGACATTTTCAGAAACTGTGACTGCGGCATCCTGGCTGATCCCACAGATGAGAAAGAGATCGCATCGGCGATCCGGGAGATAATATCCGACGAGGAGAAGTGGGAGGAGTTTTCAAGGAACGGCATCCTGAACGTCAGGAAGATCTACA
>CAYVSA010000102.1:0-4908 GCA_964454175.1 uncultured Pseudomonadota bacterium | reverse complement strand
ATGATCGCCCATCTGATCTGGGTCATTTTCATGGTAATCGGTCTACCTCTTGGCCTGCTCACCCGCTCCCCTGACCTGAGATTTCCGAAGCTACTCTTGCCCCCTCCAGAATGGCTTTTTCATTCAACGGTATCAAAGCCCTGTTGCGTGCCGATACCACCGATTCGAGAGCCGACGCGACTTCATCAGGAGCAATAGCTCCGGACAGCTGCGCAAAGGCCCCAAGTCCGACCATATTGGCGAGTCGGGCATTACCAAGGTCAATGGCGATCCCGCTCATTGAAATACCGCGAACCAAAATGTCGCTCCGTAACACATCTTCAATTTTGGCAAGGGAATCATTCACAATAAGGAGTCCGTCCTCAGGAAGTGACTCCTGGAACTTGACAAGTGAGGGCTGGTTCATGGCTATTACACACTTGGGATTGTCCACAATGGGAGAACCTATCTGCTCATCTGAAAACACAACGGTACACCTGGCGGTACCGCCCCTCATTTCCACCCCGTAGGACGGGAAGAAGGTGACCTCGTGGCCTTTTTTCATCGCTGCTTCGGCTAGGAGCTGCCCTGCGAGGAGTATGCCCTGGCCGCCGAAACCGCTTATGAAGACGTCGTAGTACATTGTCGCTATGCTCCAGTCCCTAGACCCAGGTCCCAAGTCCCAGGTGGGTCGCTATGGTCCAGTCCCAAGGCCCAGGTTCCATGTTCCATGTTCCAAGTTAATCCTACACGTTGGACGTTGGACGTTAGACGTTGGACCCGGTCTCTTCTGATCAAATGTAGTCCGCCACTTCCTTCTCCTTGAAGACTCCAAGCGGGAAGTAGGGGATCATTTCGTCCTGGAGCTGTTTGATAGCATCCTGGGGGCTCACCCCCCAGTTAGTCGGACATGTTGATAGCATTTCCACAAAGGAAAAACCCATGTTTTTTAGCTGCATGTCAAAAGCCTTGAAAACAGCTTTTCTGGCCCTGAGTATGTTGGCCGGTTTGTCGAGGGCCACCCGGGTCACGTAGGAAGTGCCCTCCAGCGTAGCCAGCATCTCGGCCATTTTTATGGGGTACCCATCTGAGTTTAAATTTCTCCCGTATGGGGAGGTTGTAGTCTGCTGCCCGAGGAGGGTGGTTGGGGCCATCTGTCCCCCGGTCATCCCGTAGACTGTGTTGTTGACGAAGATCACTGTTATGTTCTCTCCCCTGTTGGCAGCGTGGACAATCTCGGCAAGACCGATGGAAGCAAGGTCACCGTCCCCCTGGTAGGAAAAAACCACCATGTCGGGCCTGGAACGCTTTACGCCGGTGGCCACTGCAGGCGGACGCCCGTGGGGCGCCTCCAGGATGTCGCACTCAAAATAATCGTACATGAGAACTGCACATCCTACTGGAGCAATTCCAACTGTCCTTCCTGTTATCCCGTAATGATCCAGGGCCTCGGCGACAAGACGGTGGGCAACCCCGTGGCTGCAGCCAGGGCAGTAGTGCATGATCTCATCGTTTAAACTTTCCGGTTTGGCAAATACCTTTTCCATAATCCCGTTCTCCAATACCCCTCCCATCTCTATCCGCTCTATCCGTCAGTTACCGGCGGGGTAGTACTTTTCGATTTTTTTGAGGATCTCAACAGGCGTAGGGATACCTCCCCCTGGTCGCCCGTGGAAGTACACTTCTGTGCCCCCGGCGACGCTGAGCCTGACATCCTCCACCATCTGACCAGTGTTCATCTCCACCACGAGAAGCCTCGGGGTCCTTTTAGAAAGCGATGCGAGTTTTTTGCCCGGGAAGGGATACAGGGTAACAGGCCTGAAAAGGCCAGCTTTCATTCCCTTGTCCCTCGCCATCTGGACGGCGGTTCTGGCGATCCTTGCAGAAGTGCCGAACGCCGCCACAACAATATCGGCGTCCTCGGTGAGGAATTCTTCCGATCGCACCTCGTGCTTTTCGATCTCCCGGTACTTCTCCTGGAGAAGCCTGTTGTGGGCTTCCAGTTCGCCTTCCTTGAGAAGGAGGGATTTAATATGTCTCGCAGGCCTTCCCTCTGCACCATCCAGGGCCCACATCTTTACAGGAGGATCGCCCAATGGCTCTTCCTCTACGATCGGCTCCTGCATCTGGCCGAGAACTGCATCGGCCAGTACCATAACCGGGTTACGGTACTTGTCTGCCAGTTCGAAGGCGAGCATCGTATGACCGTACATCTCCTGAACGCTGGCAGGTGCAAGGACGATGAGATGGTAATCACCGTGCCCTCCGCCCTTGACAGCCTGGAAATAATCACCCTGGGAGGCGGCTATCCCGCCTAACCCCGGTCCGCAGCGGGTCACGTTCACCAGGACTGCCGGCAGCTCCTGACCAGCCATATAGGAAAGGCCCTCCTGCATCAGGGATATGCCTGGACTGGAAGAGGAGGTCATCGACCTTACCCCCACGGCCGAAGCACCCAGAACCATGTTGATGGAAGCAAGCTCACTCTCTGCCTGTACAAACTCACCACCGATCTTCGGCAGTTCTCTTGACATGTACTCCGGCACTTCATTCTGCGGTGTTATTGGGTAGCCGAAGTAATACTTGCAGCCTGCGTTGATCGCCCCCATAGCCAGAGCTTCGTTTCCCTTCACCAGCTTCCTGCTGTTCTCACTCAAGATCATGACCCCTCTATTTGAACACCTCAATACATATATCCGGACACATAACGGCACAGACGGTACAACCAGTGCACCGGTCCTCTTCATCATCGAGTATCACGTACTGGTAGCCGTGATCGTTGATCTCCCTGCCCTGTTTTATCAGTGTGTGGGGGCATACCCCAACACACAGCACACAGCCTTTGCACTTCTGAATATCTATCCTGATAGTCGCCATAATTCCAAGGTTCTCACTGGAGGAACGTTAATATTTATGTCCTGAAACCCTCTGGCCGGAAGACTCAGACCAGGTCCGGATCCTCTGGATAAACAAGGCGGCCTATGAAGAACGCAGCCAGACCGACAGCCAATCCAGCAACGACATCGCTCACGTAATGATAGCGATTGTAGACAGTTGCCGCGAAAAGCCCCAGGACGAATGGGGTCATGAAAAGCGCCATCCTCTTTCGATACACCCACGCAAGCATGAGTACCACCAAAGCAACTGCAACATGGGAACTGGGCATACAGCCACCGTGCATCGAACCGTACTTCATTATCAGATTCTGCGTAGAGGTTACTGCGTAGCCCACCAGGGGTCCACGGTACAGGTGTGCAAGAGCGTATCGGGGACCTTCTACAGGAAAAAGCATGAATCCGAAATAGGACACAAAAAATGCTGTTGAAACCGAAAAAACCATCCTGCGGAAGGGCTTTAGATCCCCCTTTAGGTAGAGGGAAAAACCCAGTACCGGAATCAGCCAGTAATAGGAATGATATGCTACATTCATGATCTCAGTCAACCATCTTGTTGCAAATTGCTCCATCCAGACTGAGGGATGGAAACCGAGAACGGATAACTCCAGGTTGTAGATCAGTGGATCCAGGTACTTCCCGTGGATCCCCAGCACAAAAGCATCGGCCTCTTCATAAAGGAACGTGTAGATTATCGGGATGTACCAGTACCGGAAGAACCGCACTACCTTTCCTTCTCTCGCCGATGCAAATCGCAGCCAGTAGACGATGAGGATAAATGCTGCCGAATGGACGACCAGGTAAACCCACCAGTTGGCAACACCCTTGTGAAAGAGTGTCAGGGTGACAGAAATGACCGTAAGATAAATTAAAAGGGCGGTGTCCTCAGGCCAGAATATGTTCCTCGAATCTTTCACTTCTCTGCCACACTTTGAAGGTGGTTAAAAGACAGAGCCCTGTCCTTTTCCCTGGGGATTTTCACTCGCACCTAATGGTTCTCAACTTCCAACTCAAGATTAAACCCCGGATAGATAACAGATAAGAATGGTCGGGTCAAACGATATAGGGTGAAAAACCTCCAGAAAGTGTGTCATTTCCCCCAAAACCAGATGAAGACAGCCTATCAGCGTATGTCCGCATCCGCTTTAGATCAAGCAAAAACAAGGGTTGGCGGTCATTGAGGCCTTCACTTTCGAAAGGTACGGAATTTGCAGATTTAGCAGTGTGGTGATAGCGGGGGAGCCTTCAATATTTATTCAGCCTTGGTAAGCCCCTCGACAATTGCTAGACCTCCGGGGGTAACCCCGAGGCGGGAACCTCCTTCTAAACAGCCCCCGTTGCATCGGGTAACGGGGGCGCCTCCTTTATTTGGGCAGGATACCGGTCTTTTCCTGCCATCTCTTCATCAGATTTCGGGCTCCCTTGTGCGGCGTACCAGTATGTACGCCTCCGCGAAAATCCTCGACTTCCTTGACCTGACTTAAAATTCCTCGCTCACAACACCTAAAAAATTTAAAACAGTTAATTCAATATTTTAATATGGTTTTTTAAAATCCCTCCTGACCCACTCTATAATACGGGGGTAATTGTAAACAGGCGCCTCCTTTTTCAGGGTTGTAGAGCGGGCCTTTTCAGCCATCTCTGCGTCAGTCTTCAGATTTCCTTGTGCGAAGTACCGCATGTACGTCTCCGCGAAAATCCTCGACTTCCTTGACCTGACTTAAAATTCCTCGCTCACAACACCTAAAAAATTTAAAACAGTTAATTCAATATTTTAATATGGTTTTTTAAAATCCCTCCTGACCCACTCTATAATACGGGGGTAATTGTAAACAGGCGCCTCCTTTTTCAGGGTTGTAGAGCGGGCCTTTTCAGCCATCTCTGCGTCAGTCTTCAGATTTCCTTGTGCGAAGTACCGCATGTACGTCTCCGCTGTGGACCGCTCCGGTCCAATGCCCAACGTCCAAAGTCCAACGTCCAGGATCCGGCATCTATTCATATCAGTCATTATTCATCTCATCCTCTCCCCGGGCGG
>CAYVSA010000101.1:3312-5013 GCA_964454175.1 uncultured Pseudomonadota bacterium | reverse complement strand
TATATCCCCTTCATCCCTGCAAAACAATGAGGAATGGACGTCTCGGTGTTGGGTTTATCGCCTGTAATGTGGTGGCACTAGAAAGCCCGGTATTATGAGTATTCGATGTTTGTATATGACCAATTAATTTGAAGATGAACCGAAATTGGAAATTCCTGCCCTGAGTCACACCATAGGCGTGATCAAAGGGGGGGTTGGAAAATGGGTATCAAAGTAAAATTACAGAAGATAGACAAATATAAATGGGAGATCCCGATCGGCACAGTTCCGGGCATGAGGGTGCACGGGGTGATATACGCCGACGACAAACTTATCAGGGACATTCAGCGGGACAAGAGCTCCCTTCAGGTGGCCAACGGCGCGACACTACCGGGCATAGTTGGTGCTTCCATGGCAATGCCGGACATGCATTTCGGGTACGGCCTTCCCATCGGCGGAGTTGTGGCTACCGACATCGATGAAGGCGGGGTGATATCGCCCGGAGGCACCGGCTACGATATCAACTGCGGTGTCAGGCTTGCCACTACCGCCCTGTCCAGAGACGAGATAAACAGCAAGGACACATTACAGCGCCTGACCGATTCCCTCTTTTCGAAAGTCCCAACCGGGATAGGCTCAAAAAGCTCGATCCGTCTTTCGAAAACGGACGAGACCCAGGTTCTCACAAAGGGTGCGCGCTGGGCCATTGAAAAAGGTATGGGTACACCTCTGGACCTGGAGCACACAGAGGCCGGCGGGTGCATGGAGGGAGCAGACCCCGGTACGGTCAGCGATAAGGCGCTGTTGCGAGGAAGGCCCCAACAGGGCACCCTCGGCTCAGGAAATCATTTTATAGAGATCCAGTACGTTGATGAGATCTACGATACAGCAGCAGCTTCGGCCTTCGGCGTAACCCCGGGACAGATCGCCGTGATGATACATTCCGGTTCCAGGGGGTTTGGCCACCAGGTGTGTACGGACTATCTTGAAGTCATGAACGGGGCGGTGAAAAAATACGGCATCGATCTGCCCGACAGGCAGCTCGTATGCGCTCCTTTCAGTTCACCCGAAGGTAAAAGATACTGGAACGCCATGAAGTGCGCCGCTAATTACGCCTGGGCTAACAGGCAGTGCCTTATGCACAAAGTCTCCGAATCCATGATGGAGTTCTTCGGCATGGGACCGGGTGACTTGCGCTTCCGGCTCATCTACGACGTGGCACACAACATCGTGAAAGAAGAAAAACATCTGGTAGAGGGCAAGGAGAGAACCCTGGCCGTTCACAGGAAGGGAGCCACCAGGGCCTTCGGCCCGGGCCATCCGGAGATACCCGCTGCTTACCGCCCCTTCGGACAGCCCGTCATTATCCCGGGAGACATGGGAACCAGCTCGTACCTTCTCAGAGGCACCGAAGAGGCCATGGACGAAACCTTCGGAAGCTGCTGCCATGGAGCTGGAAGAGTCCTTTCCAGGAGCGCGGCCAAAAAAGCTGCCAGAGGCAGGTCCATTTCCAGGGAGATGGAGGACAGGGGGATCTTCGTCCGTGCGGCCGGAAAACTCTCCCTCGCCGAGGAGATGCCGGAGGCCTACAAGGACGTCTCCCAGGTCGTGGAAGTAGTCCATAACGCCGGCATCGCTGCTAAAGTGGCGAGATTAAGACCGATGTGTGTGGTTAAGGGATAGATAGAGCGCGTCCAACGACCAAGGGCCAATGACCAATGG
>CAYVSA010000101.1:0-3212 GCA_964454175.1 uncultured Pseudomonadota bacterium | reverse complement strand
AGGCAATTCAACTGGCATATTTCTTGAATTCCACTTTGTCTCATATCGAGCGAATTACTACGAGAGGTGAGACGAAGTGAAAAAAGTAAATAGATTTGAAGATCTTATTGCCTGGGAAAAAGCCAGAAAACTGGTAAAAGCCGTTTATGATGTAACTTCTTCAGGCCCATTCTCGCAGGATTTCGACCTCCGCAGACAAATCCGCAGAGCTTCAGTATCTGTTATGGCCAACATATCAGAGGGATTTGAACGTGAAGGAGATAAAGAGTTCCTTCAATTCCTTTCATTGGCAAAGGGGTCATGCGGTGAAGTCCGATCCCATCTTTATGCAGCAATGGATCTGGAGTACCTCAGTAAGGAAGTTGTTGATAAATTATCACAAGATTCGGTCAGAACGAGTCAGGTAATTGGAGGATTGATGAGGTACCTTAAAGAGTCCGAGTTCAAAGGAAGTAAATTTCGATAATCACTGTAAACACGTTGGTCAATGGACATTGGTCGTTGGTCTATGATTTACGGATACCCTGGCAGCCCTCAAGCCGTAGATCCTTCTGGTAAGAACCAGCAGCAGCACCAGCAGGCAGAACTCCACAAGCCACGGCCAGTCGGAGGACCCCGGGGGCAGGGTAACCGTTCCGCACCCGCCGCCCCCGCCGGAGGACACTGCTGCCACCACAACCACCGGTCCGGTGTTGTCTATCGGGCTTCCGTTGATCTTCAGTATCACCCTCGCCTCACCGGTCCCCACTGCTGAAAAGAGTCCGTTGGCATCTATAGTGCCCACCGAACTGTCGTCTACACTCCACGTTATCGTACCGGCAACAGAGCCTGAGACATTAAAATCAACTGTCTGTCCCACCTGCAGCCTGGATGAAAAGGGCGTTATTCCCGTAACCCTCCATCCACCGGTGTCCATGGACGATACAGGGCCCGACAGGAACGTCACGGTAAAGCTTGCTATCCCGGGGTTGACGGGGGATACAGCCCATGCACCTGAAGCATCAGTGTTCATCACAGCGATCGTGTTGCTGCTGCTCACGGCAGAACTGATAGTACCGAAGAGTGCTCCGATGGAGTCGGCGTACATGGATACCGATTGTCTCGTGCCCATGGGTGCCAGGCCCGAATATGGGTAGAAAGGCGCCAGCGCACCTTCCAGGTTAACCCTCTTGCCTGAACTGACCTTCCCTGCAATACGTGCGTCGTAGTATCCGCCATTTATCAGGCGGTCAATGGCCTGGGCCGGCGAAAGTGAACTGTCTGCAGCCATGACAAGGCCCAGGACTGAAGCAGCTATGGGGGCGGCAAAGGATGTCCCAGAACCTGTCCCGACCCTGCTCCCTGCCGGAGACGCCTTGTAGGTGGAAACAATATTTTTGCCCGGGGCCGCCATCTGCACCGAAGACGGCCCGAAGTTAGACCCGCCTGAGGAAAATGTTGCCAGATCACCTGAGCTATCCGAAGCGGCGACAGCGAGTACATTAGTCAGGCTCACTGAATACTTGGCAGGGTAATACACAGTGCTATCGTCGTTGTTGACCCCGTCGTTTCCGGCGGCCGCCACAAAAACAATCCCCGCAGCCCCGGCCCTGGCGATAGCGTCACTGAGAAGTGAATTCTCAGTGATCAGCCAGGAAGCGTTAAGGACAGGCACCTTTTTTCCTGCTGAAACCATCTCGATCGCATAATCGACCCCCTGGAGAATATCAGCTAGTATAAAGGTTCTCAGAGGCAGCACCCTCAGGTGTTCCTTACCTATCCCCGCGACATCGGTGGTGTTGTTGTACTCAGCGGCAATGATACCCGTTATGAATGTCCCATGAAGATTGTCGGCAGCATCGGAATCAGCAGGACTGTTGTCGTCTCCGATCCAGTCCCACCCGTTCCTGTCATCTACAAGGGAGTTGCTGTCGGCAGCACTGTCAAAGCCATCAGCCGGAAGCGCTTCTGCCGTGTTGGCAAATATGCTGGAGTTCAGTATGTCCAAATGACCGGTGTCGAACCCGGTTGTCGTGGAAAAAGACCCCGACTCCCCAACACCGGAGTCGAGAACACCCACCGACACAACATTCCCGACGTCGAATATCGAAGAGAGTGAATTCATGAAACCCCAGGCTTCAGGGGCGTCGATGTCCACGTCGATGGAAAAGGTATTACCCACCGTCCCGATGTAGCCTGAAACCGTGGCAGTGTCCAGATACCACTGGCTTCCATCCGCGAACTTGGGGTCGTCGGGAGTCACCCTCCCCAACCACTCGGCCTTCCAGTTGGGTTCGGCAAACTCAACAGCGGGATCCCGCCTCAGCTCGTCCACAGCATCCAGAACTGATGTACCGCGGGGTAACTGGAGGCGCTGGACCCCGACGTTGCGAAGTATGCCAACTCTTCTGACATGCAATACTGACAGTGCCAAGTCCTTTTCCCAGGAATTTGCCCTCTCTCGAAATTTCACCAGGACCTCTCCGTGAGCATAGTTCCGGGTGTTTTTTCGGGTAGGCTTCGAATACAAGGGAGAAACGGCTAGAGCGGTGACAGCCAGGCTCAGCAGTAGTGCAGGGAAGATCTTAGTTGGTTTCATCTATTTCTCCGGTACTCTGGCACGGTAGTTTGGCTCGGCGTATTTCACTTCAGGGTATGAGGAGAACCTCTTTACCGCTTTTTCCACTGAAAGGTTGTCGGGAAGCAGGACAAGATAGATCCCGGTCCTTCCCAGGACTTTGGAAACTTTACTCTTTTCGGCCGAAATAATCCGGGTGATGCGCTCCTGGGAAGCTTTATCGTCAAATTTGACCAATACCTGCCCGGGAGCATAGGCCGGTTCAGGGGCCTTCCGGGACATGGCCATTCCCTGCGACCCGGCCGCGATAAGTAGGCACAGGGCCGTACCCAGAATTAAATCTGTCCTTTTTACAAGCGTTTTCGACATACTTTATCCATTTAGACCTGATAAGCGCATGATTTATTACATTTTTCGGTTCATCTTAAAATTAGCTGGTTATATCCAGGTACGAAATACTCACAATACCGGGCTTTCTAGTGCTACCACATTGCTGGCGATAAACCCAACACCGAGACGTTCATTTCAAGTGGCTTGGCAGGGATGGAGGGGGTGGGCTAAAACCCGAAATAAAAATCCCGTGGGGGATCTATTCCCTTTATTCCCTTTTTTCCTGTAAAAACCCTCCTTACCCATGATCCCTCGGCCCCCCCGA
>CAYVSA010000100.1:0-5037 GCA_964454175.1 uncultured Pseudomonadota bacterium | reverse complement strand
GCAGGCCGTCGAAAAGAGCGGGTTTAAGGGAAAAGTCATACTGAGAGAACCGGCCTCAGGAGGTTCATTATGAAAAGAAATGTTATCTTGATCGTCAGTCTGCTGGTTTTTCTTGGATCACAACTTTCTGTACCAGTTCTGTCGGCCGGCCAGGAGACTTTTCTTGTCCATCTCAAGACCAGTTTGAAGAAAGACGACGCGCAGATCTGCGTCGCGTACAATGTCATCTGGGCGGCTCTTGAGGAAGGGTACAATGTAAAGGTCCTGGTGGATGCCGATGCCATCAGTACATTTAAAATCGGGTGGCGAGGCAAGGATGACATAGAGAAGTACAAGATCCCGGAGAGGCTCCGGGTTGCGCTGGGCAAGCAGTTTTCCGTATCCCTTGACACAGTGCCAAAGACCTACGGTGAGTTCCTGACACTGCTTCATGACAAGGGGGCCGAGTTCTACATCAACGCCGGGTTCCTCATCGTGTCGAATATCGGGACGCCGGATAACCTTTTGGGGAAAGTGTCCGCAAAGTTCTTTAAGCCGGTCACAATCCCGGAGATGGTGCAGTTGAGGACTGATGCGGATTTTTATATGGTCTACTGAGAATACCTGACAGGGGTTTTATGGACAGGATCAAAAGGGCTGCGGCCCCGGCAATTTTCACCCAGCAGGGAACTATGCCCGCTGCCTGGCCGATCACTGCCTGAGGAGATATCCTGCCAGACTATAGACCTGATCCAGAGCCAGGCCAGCCTGGACACTCATGACAGTGATGACAGCCAGATAGATGGCCATTGCTCTTTTCCCGAGAAACCCTTCCAAGACGGATAAAGAGGCCAGATTTGTGGCAGGACCCACCAGGAGGAAGCCATAATCGGGGTCAGAGCAGGTTGGTCAGGATTCAGTGGATTGGATCTTTTCGTTTTTTTTCTTTTGTTTCCTGTCGTAAATAACCTTGACCGTTATGGGGACGGCGGTGAAAAGACCAAGGAGTAGTATGGTTAGCGAGATCCTGGCAGAGTTTCCAGTGGCCATCTCGCTCCCGAGGTGGGCCAGAATGAAACTTACTGGAATGATCCCTGTGATCGTTGCTATCAGAAACCGCCACCACCGGATCTCCGTCAGTCCCGCTGCGTAACTTACGATGTCAAAGGAAACGAAGGGCAGCAGACGCAGTACTACGATCATCCCCATAAGACCCCATTGGGAGCCCAGGAGCCCTAACTTGAGTTTCTCCCCGAACCATTTATACAGAAGATCGTGGCCCAGAAGCCTTGCGATGAGGAAAGCTAAAAAGGCGCCTGAAACTGAACCGATCACAACGTAGACAGTTCCCAAGGTGTGCCCATAGGCAAAACCCGCGGCCAGGGCGATGGGGGCGCTGGGCAGGGGGTTGATCACCACGGCTATCATAAAGAATCCTATGATCACCAGAGGGCCCATGATCCCGGCGTCTTTGATAAATGCGTGAAGACGCTCACTGTCCATGAAAAGTGAGAGGGTCCCGGTCCTGTGGAGGATGAAATAGACGGTAGCGATCAATGCGATAAGCACTGCACCGCACAGGAGGCGGCGTGAAAGCAACCCGGCACTGTTCATGCTATATCCAGCCTCCAATTTTCAATGTCCCGATTTCCACTCCCACACCCCATACCCAGTCACCCACAACTAGACAAATGCTCTGTCTTCGCATTTGCACCAGACGCAGGTGCAGTTTTCGTGGTTGCAGCTTTTGTCGGTGACCTTGTTCGTAAAGTTTTTCTTTGCGATGGGAAGCAGCAGGTGCTTTAAAGGGGAATAGTTGTAGTGTTTGATGAGAAAATTGCAGGGGTCGCCTCCGGCGAACTTTTTCGTCAGGAATCTGAAGCCGGCATGGCCCAGTTTTTCAAACAGGAACCGGTTGATAAGGGATGTCTCCAGCATCGGTTTTAATTCCTTCTTCCAGAGCGTATCGTAATCGGAGCCGTCGATAAGGCTTTTTGCGGCCAGGTAGCCTGAAGTGATGGCGAACCTCATTCCGAAGCCCCAGAGGCAATCCTGAAAGCCTGCCGATTCGCCGATGTAGAGTTTATTCTGACGTGCCAGCGTATCGCGGAGGAAAAAGTTACCGAAACCTCCGAAATGCTTTTCGCTTTTTATGTCCAGTTCCATTAGAGAATCCAGGTATCTCCTCAATTTACTGAAACACTCTTCACCCTTTCTGTATTCCCTGAACAGGACGGTGGCCAATGTTCCATATCCCTGATTCACGAGAAGATAGGCATATCCTTTAGGAGCGATATCATTATCGAGAACCACTACTGCGGTGTCCTCCATGGAAGTGTCGAAGGTAATGCCGACTGCGATAACATCTCCTCCCCTGGGGCCGATACTCACAATAGATTTGCCCGTGATGTGCTCCATGGGTCGGTTGAAAATTATCTCAGCACCCAGGTCAAGGGCCTGTTCCTTCAAACCGGTGTCCAGCGTGCCGGCCATGGACCCTCTTTTAACCAGATAGAACATGGGCTTCCCGGATTTTACCTGCACGGGATCCATGCCGACCGAGTAGATTGTACCCTCGCTGTATGGGGCGCACAGGAAGTTTACGTCCACCCCGATGTCTTTTAATGATCCCAGGACATCGCCTTCAGAACTCCAGTTCTCCAGCCCCTGAAAATCGCCGCTGAGCCTGTGGCCTACGTCGGGAGATTTATCGAAAACCGTGACGGGTAACCCGTGACGGCGAAGAACGATAGCAGCAACGAGTCCCGCCGGTCCGGCGCCGATGATATTTATGTGATCAGCCATATCGGCGATCCCTCACTGTCAACGAGAAGGATCCAGCAGCGCTAGCCGATGATCGTTTCGTTGTACATTGGTAGCCTTGGCTCACCAACGCCACAACACGAGGACCAGAATGATGAGGAAACAACCGGTGAGGTTGAAGTAGGCGTTTACAGTGAACACTCTCACCACCATGGGGACAATTGCCGGTCCGGAAGACAGGACTCCCACTTTATTCACTCTTTCGAGCACACTAGCATCGTGGGGCGCCTGCTGGATAAATTCTGTCAGGTCGTCCCCGGCTTTGTGCCGTCTGGCGTGGACCCCTCCCTGCCACATTCGGCTTTCAGTGACGTCATAAATATTTCCGCTGGCGCCGATGAGTATCCTTTCCCCGTGCTCCCCATCGTAGGCCTTGAGTTCGGCCAGGGTGTAGTTTGGATCATCAACGGCATGCTCAGTCTGTCCGCGTGATTCGACAAGCTTTTTCAAGCGTGGTCCGATGAACAGAGTGACAAAGGTCGCTGAAAAAAACATAAGGGTGAAAATGGCGATCTTGAAAAACAAAAGCTTTCCAAACAGTGTAGAAAATAACCCGCTGTTCAGTTTGAACCTCCAGATAGTCAGCAGGATGCCCGTAATAGCGATGATCGGCATTGATAACCAGGCCAATCGCAGCTCAGATCTGGGAAGTCCGCCTAGGGCATACTTCGGTTTTAATACAAGGTGGACGTAGAGGATGGTTCCTACCCAGACGATCCCGAAAAGGATGTGGGCGTAGAGGATGATTGTATGGACGGCTTTTAAGAGCAGGGGAGTCTTCAATACGGGTTCAGTGGGCGGCTCCCAGTTTTCAGGATCATTGAGAAAGGCTTCTCCATCTGTTGTGAGCCCACCGCCCCCCGATTCGGAGATGTGACAGACAGCACACTTTTGCCCTGTTTCAAGGGCATAATCTTGTGTGGCCGCTGCAGGAGCCGCAATAATCAATGCTGTTAAAAAAATACAGGCTGACCAGGTCACTCTCATATTTCGGATACTATCACCAGTAGTCCATTGATTCAATTTTCAGGAGTCTGACACTTCCTGGAGGGATTTGAAATAGATAATGGGGTCAAGTGGGGCCAGAGTACCTCCATGCACCCACACTCTAATACCCATAAACTTTCTGTCCTCTGATGACCCCGCATGCGCACAGGTCGGTTTTTTACTCTATAATGACTTTGTGATACCAATGTGGAACTGAACAGGATGCTTGCTTCCGACCTTGAGGCATGAGGCTGAAGGGGACGATCGTATAGTGACGATAGAAAAGGTTGCTTCAGAAAAACTAAACAAGATGCGTAAGATCCTTCGGGATCTCGGTTCCGTAGCGGTCGCCTACTCCGGCGGCGTGGACAGCACATTCCTCATGAAGGTCGCCGCAGAAGAGCTGGGAGACATGGCACTGGCAGTAACAGCCCGCTCCGAAACGTACCCCGCGTGGGAGAGGGCCGAAGCTGTGCTCATGGCAAAAAGATTCGGTTTCCGGCATCGTATTATAGCTACATCCGAATTGGGCATCCCTGGCTTCAGCAGCAACCCACCGGACAGATGTTACTTTTGCAAGTCGGAGCTTTTCAGGACACTCCGTGAAATAGCAAACCAGGAGGGACTTCTTCACTTGGTGGACGGGACCACTGCAAGCGACCTTGACGATTATCGCCCCGGTAGGAAGGCTGCCAGGGAGTTGGGTGTGGCGTCACCCATCCTTGAGGCAGGACTTTCAAAGGAAGAGGTACGACAGCTGTCCAGAACTTTGCAATTGCCTACATGGGACAAGCCCGCATATGCCTGCCTTGCCAGCCGGTTCCCATACAGCCAGGATATTACAGAGGAAAAGCTGCAAAAAGTTGAGCTGGCTGAAGATTTCCTTCGGGACCTGGGAGTAGGGCAGTGCAGGGTTCGTCACCATGGGGACCTGGCTCGCATAGAGGTTGAGGCAGGTGATATCAAAAAACTGATGCTCCAGGACAGGGAGCGTATTCTTGAGTACATGACCGGGCTCGGTTTCACTTACGTCACGATGGATCTCATGGGATACCGCCAGGGGAGCATGAACGAAGCGCTTCCGGCAAACGGAGTCAAAGTATCTAATTGAAACGACTGATCCACGAAGTTGGGGGAGATAAGGCAGGATTATAGATATGGGAGCAACTTAAAGGTGTCAGAGCAGTTCATATAGCTAATCAATGGAACTATGAAAGCGGCCAATTACTCCTACCAGATAATGTCGAC
>CAYVSA010000099.1:0-5166 GCA_964454175.1 uncultured Pseudomonadota bacterium | reverse complement strand
CTGGGGTGAACGGAGGGACTTGAACCCTCAGCCTCTGGAACCACAATCCAGCGCTCTAACCACTTGAGCTACGCCCACCATAATTTTTTCGGGGTTTCGAGCTGACCCCCCGTTTTCAAAGAGGTGTTTTTCTAACACTTTAATATTTTACTGTCAATTGGTTCGGCGGTTTTGTAACCGCCGAACCAGTTTCTGGTTTCTAATTTCTAGTTTCTGGTCCATGACACATGAATTCATAGAACTATGACCTGGAACATGGAACTTGAAACCTGGAACCCGACAAGCGTCATCTTTACCAGTTAATGGCGTTTGTCGAGAACGACCATCTGGACCTCGGTGAGGAGCTCCTCGTCGGTGTGTTGGGTTGGATTTGTCAGGTAAAGCTCCCTCGCTGGGCCCACCGCTTCGAAACCATTCTCCTGGACCCAGGTGAGAAGCTGGTCATAGGTTTCACCTATGCTGGCATGCGGGCCCTCGTGGCGTGCAGCAACTACTGTAGCGGCCGGCAATTCCCTGATCTTTACGTCCCTGTCGCCTGCCACCGCCAGGGATGCGTCAAGTGGGATACACACCTGGTATTCAGTCCCCTCGCCGGGCTTCCTGTCGGCACCCTCGGGAAATACCGCCATGGGATAGGATGCAACCTTTCCCCTCTGGATGAGCACCCACTTAAAGAGGTCTGTGAGGAGTCTTCCCACGTCCTCGTATGGGCCGGCATACTCCACAGATGCCACGGTCAGGGGTTCAACATCCCTTACCTGAACTTCGAACTGCTCTTTTCCTGTTTCAGCCATTGGTCGCGTTGCTCCTGTCACAAGTCCCAGGGCCCAAGGCCCAAAGCCCAAGGCCTGAAGCCCATTTATCCCTGTTAAAAAAAATTTTGCTTATTCATCTTCGTTAAGTCTTCTTTGTGGTAATGGGAGTTATTACCACGCTCCCCTTTTGTTCCCCTCCCCTCGAGGGAGGGGTGAGCACGCCGATACGAATCTCCCTACATTACATACCATTCTTTCACGATGTGCTCCACCGTCTTTTCCTTAACCCTCAGCATCTCGTCCTTGCTGGAGCAGCGGATCTGTCCTGCCCCGGCCCCGGCATGGCCGTCTCCAATGTTAAGGCCCCGCATGATCTCGCCCACATCCTTCCCATGCTCCCTGGAATTCATGAGAAAGGAAAGGGACATGGAAAAGGAAAGGTTATTGGTCTTTCGCCCCCGGTTAAAAAGGTTCTGGACCAGGAGGACTGCCAGCGCCTCGGGGTGGAGCATGAATGCAGTGTTCCTGATAATGTCCGGTTTACGATTGTGTGCTGTGAGGTCAACAATGACCACTTCATGGTCGGGGTCTTCAGGATGAAAGTACGAACCATTTTCCACCAGGGACAGGCTTCGCTCCTCCATTAATCTGTAGGACTCTACAAAAGAGGACACTGCCGGCTCGTTCAGTATGTCCTCCATGGGATTATCCCTCAGCTTGAGAACGATCTTTCTCAGGTAGCCGGGAAACGCCGATCGGTCGACCGAAGCCGCAAACAGGGAGTCGGAGATCAGCCTCTCCGGCAGGGGTTCTTTCCACTCGGCCATGGTTCTGTAGTCGAAGGAATCAACCCTGTCTGCTCCGGCGACAGTCTCTTCAATGAACGGTGGGAATTCATGATCCTTACCGAAATGTTCCAGAACCACACGGGAACAGGACGGTGCGGGCTCGAACTGTCCGGGGATCACCCCCGGATCGAGGCCGCGGAGCTTGACATCCTCGAGGTTGCCGACATGGTGGTCGAACCAGAGGCCGAACCTCACGGGGCAGGGCAGATCGCATATTATATCGCTTTCCGTGGTCTGGGTCTGGCGTCTCTGGATCGCCACCGGACCAGTGAAGAAAAAGGACTCGATGCCGGTAGCCGAGGACACTACGGCAGCGCTGACCACACCGTCGAAGTCATCGTGGGTGACTATTCTATTGAAGTTGGGCAGCGGCTCGTTCACAGCAGGCTACTTTTTCCACACTCTCTCTCAAAAGTCGATGGCATATTCGTACCCGTCCATTGAGGCATCGTCTAACGTCTCCTGGTTGTGTCCACAACCTGAATGTTCTTCATTTTATTTCCCCTTGTGGATAATCAGCAGGATATAGGGCCATCATATATGCACTTGTGAAGTCGAATCAAGTGGGGGTGGTCTGTTTCAGTTCCAGGTTCCAGGTTAAGGTCAAAGTTTCTTATTTCTTGTTTCTGATTTCTAGTTTCTTGTTATGTTGAGAAGGGAGTCAGGAGTCAGTTTTCGGTAGCATTATATAAACTATCTATAGTGGCGGCTGACACCAGGTAATACCACTCTCTCCTTGTGTTCCCCTCTCCTTCGGTCCCGCCTGGGGCGGGACTCGGGACCTTGAGCTTGTCGAAAGGCCATCAAGGGAGAGGGGGATGTAAATCACAAAAAAAACGGGGGGCGAAAAAACCACCCCACCGTTTGTCGTACGATTATTAAAAGCAGCCGTCAGATCACGAACACCTGCATGGCGTTGACGGGACAGACCTTGACGCAAGTGCCGCAGGCCACGCACAGGTCGAGGTCAAGGGGCACATCGAAATCGGGGGGGCCGCCTACAGAGAGGGCGCCCGACGGACACGTCGCAGTGCAGGTCCCGCAGTGCATGCAGACTTCATCATTCCTCTGCACCTTGTCAGAAACCTCTTCCCAGTCTACATTTGCGGTCTTGAGGTAATCGAGGCCCTTTTCGAACTCGTCCTCGCTCCCCTCCAGTCTCATGATGGCATAAGCCTCCTGCCTGGGCAAAACCTTGGCCTCCAGTATATTAAAGACCAGGCCCGATTCCTGGTACAACCCGTGTATGACGGGCCTGTTCCACGTCCTTTTCGAAAACCTCAGTATAAGGGTCTTTTCCATTTCTTGCCTCCTGTGTTTAAAATCAGCCCAACGTCCAATGTCCAATGTCTAACGTATGAAATCCGGACCAAAGTTCTGCATTCCAGGTGATCCTGGATATTGGACCTTTGATCATGGACCGGTTCCACTATCTATACTTGCAAGTTCGACATTCCCCGCTGCACCGATTGCATCTGCCACCAGGGCGACAGCTCCCGTGACGCCGTCTACCTTGAGTATCTCGTTGATCGCCTCTTCGATGTCATCACTGGTATTTATCATATTCCCCAGGGCTGTTGCAGCTGCGTCAGCAAGAGCACCTGACTCGGACACAACCAGCGCTGCATCCGCCCTGCCGAAACTCTTTGACGGCCCCACCGTTCCTGACGATGTGCACACCGAAAGACCTTCTCCCGGTTCAACCTTAAGACCAACCTGACCGGACAGGGGCGAATCGCCCGCCCAGATGCCAATGGTTCGAAACCCATCGCCTATTAGATACAGGTCGCCGCCATTCTCGACAATAACGGTATCGCTGAATTGGGACAGGTCCCTTGCCACCGACTCGGCGATGGCGCCTGCTACTGCCGCCATTGGCCCGGTGCCCACAGCCTTTGCTGCCTTGAGCATCTCCACCACCATGCCGCCAGCGTCGACGCCGGCTTCCAGGGGGATCATGGATGCTCCGAACCCTGGGTGCCTTTCGATGTAGCTTTTAAGAACTTTCCGGTGGCCCTTGACCGATCTTCTGGCTTTTCCCGTCAGATCCTTTCGGGCGGCTATCCACAGGTCCGTCTGCTCCTCGATCACCCGGAATGACGTTAGCCCCACTGGTGGCGTAACCTTTTCCCGGTAGGTCCTTTCCTGGAAACCGGTTCCGATCATTTGGAACCAGGCAGCTTTATCTGTGGCTCACCCAGTGTGAACCCCTCTTCAGTAACCCAGCGCTTTAACTCCTCGGCAATCTGCCTTGCCATCGTGTAGCTGGAAAGGGGCGAAGCGGGGACGTCCTTGCCATTGAACTGGAAGCTGCCGCTCCTGAGCTGCTCATAGTTGACCTCGCCCAGAACTTTTCCGGTGCCCTGTGGGTAATCCACCGAGTAGTCGACGATCTTGGTGAATATGTCCCGATCGCGAACGGATGTGTAGCGCGCCATTTCCTCGTCGAGGATGGGGATGGGGATTCCCATGCCCACAAAGAGGCTCAACCCATAGCCCAGCATGCTGGCGCCCCTGATGTACTTCTGACTCATGGTCTTAAGATCACCGATGACGGCTATCGTGCCGGCCGGGGCCATGGTAACACCGTTGTCGCTTCGCTCGGCCCCGGGATTGTGCTGAGTTCCGTGCCAGATAACTGCCCCGAGACCTCCGCCCAGGAAGATCTTCGTTCCCACTCCGATAGTCCTGTAGTACGGATCGTTGAGCAGGGGCGACAGCTGACCGGCACTGCAGTAGTTCCCGTTGCCGATTTCCGGCTTCAGAACACCAAGATAAGTGTAGATCGTCTTGTCGCTGGTGTTCACCGCGCAGTTGTAGTTCTGGTAACAATTCCTGGGATTCATCAGTACTGCATATGGCAGGTCATCCAAAGTGACGTCTTTTTCCAGTTTAGTCTCAGGATAGCAATCGGTACCGTAGGCATCGGCCCGCATGTGAACCGACTTACCAGAAACCAGGTCCTCGATCACATGACCCCCGCCGTATGGGAACTCCCCCGGGTGGACCTTGTTCAAGGGGTCGTCGATCCTGGGCTCAGTGGCGCCAAGGTACATATCAACAGCCGCGTACCCGGCATAAGCCGGAACATCATTCAACCACACATTGGACGCCTTTATCTTCGGGGAGGAGTGACCGAAGTTGAACATGGCGCCCGAGGAACACATCATCCCGAAGGTCCCTGTGGTAACCACATCTACTTCAGCCGCGGCTTCCCTGGTACCCTTCTCATCAACGATATCGGACATCTCCTCGGCAGTGACAACCACCGCCTTACCTGTCCTTATCTTCTCGTTGATTTCCTCGAAGCTTTTTCTTACTTCAGCCATCTCTTCACTCCTGTGTTCGGGTTAATAAAAAACCCCCTCCTAAAAGCAGGAGGGGGTAGTTGCGTTACCCGTCTCCTTATCTTCCAAGCATTCTTGCGGGAATTAGCACCGGCTGTCACTCACTGTGCATGACCGGTTGCTGTGGTTTCAAGGGGCCCGTCCCTCCACCACTCTCGATAAGGAAACTGCAATTATACTGGCCGTAATAGGCGAGTCAAGGGTTTCTTTACCTTT
>CAYVSA010000098.1:0-5622 GCA_964454175.1 uncultured Pseudomonadota bacterium | reverse complement strand
TTCCTTCGAGTCCCCTCCGGACAGAAAGAGCCTGTTTCCGGCGGTGGAGTACTCGATCCTGTTGTAGTCCTTTCCTGTCTCGATGACCTGGGCCAGTTCTCCTCTCCAGGTACGGACCTGGATCTTTCCGCCTTCGGTCAGAACGAAGGTCCACCTGCCGTCATCTGAAACGGCTGTGTCCAGGGATTTTACACCCAGATCGATCTGCTGGGTTCCTCTCAGATCGAACCCGGCGAAGGCTGGTGCTGCAATGAGCATGAGCACCACCAGCAAGAGAAACAGCTGCGCAATAGATCTTCTCATAAAAAAACCTCCTGTCTCTCCCCTCTACGGCTTGGCAAAATACACTAATGTTCAAAAATATTTAAAAAAATCAGTTTCCTGGGTTGTTTGTAAAATGGATTTCCAGGATTGATATCTGGATTTCAGCTGTCAGCCTTCTCTAATTTATCCAGTTCCTTCTGTGCCGCTGCGCGAAGTGACTCATCGGGTTTTTTTGAAAGTAACTCTTTAAAAAATTCTACAGCTTTTTCCGTGTCATTTTTATCGTAACCATAGATCAAACCCAGATAATATAGAGGTTCGGGGTTTAAAGGTTCGGCATCCAGGACTGCCTGGAATTTTTCTATTGCAAGGTCGATCTCTTTCATCTGTCTGTATGTCTTCCCAAGCGGGATCAACACGCGTGCACTATCAGGTTCATATTCGGCTGCGGCTCGGAAATGGACTAGAGCCTCCTGGTTTCTTGTCTCTTCAAGATAGTAGTTTCCAACAAGCAGGTGAGCTTGCACATTCCAGGGATTGAGTTGAAGATACCTGAGGTTGTATTCCAGGCCGGCAGTTTTGGGTGACGCATCGGAATCGGTTCTACCTGATGTGCTCTGAATAACCGGCGCTGGTTGATTTAGATTCTCCTGACTGACAACGGGAGGATTTTCCTTGTCAAGAAAGGCAACACCCGCACTGATAAAAATCATGCCTGCACTTAATATCATGATACTTTTCCAGAAACTTGCAGCGGTGAGTTTTATGACGATGTCGGAAGATTCGTGTTCGCAGGTTTCATGTTCCCTGCTTTTTCTTTTCTTTCCCATTTTATTCCTCCCTTAACTTGTCTCCCTGTTCTCCTCTTCAGGCAGTGTTCTCTCACAACAATGTTAGGGTCGTAAAAAGTCCATCCGTGGCTTTTTACTCCTCGGAAAGTGAAAAGCGTGGTTTTCACTTTCCTCTCAAATTATAAACTTGCGGTGCAGGTTAATAATTTGGGCGCCCCTGAATGGGCGCGTTGATGACTCTTTGCGAAGCCATCAACGTTTAGCCCAATTGTTCTTTAGGCCTATCTACCATACCCCCCTATGGTATGCAAGGCCTTTGTTGCAGCCTGAAATCCTGCGCAAGAAGGTACCCTGGCAGGTTTATTCATGTCCTGCGGACATAAAAAAAAGGCAGGGCTATCGCCCTGCCTGTAAAGTTGTGTATGACTTCTGTGTTGACGTCTTGTGTTAAGCGACTCCGGGAGGATGATCTCTCCTGAGTTGGAACGCTTATTCGTAGATCCTGTAGACTCTACCGGTCTCTTTTTCAACAAGCAGCCTGTCCACCAGGGCGTTTCCCTTCTTCGTGACCACCTGGACCTCGAATCCGTCCTCGGTGACCTTGACCTTGCCCACCGTGAGGTTGGGGTTGGAGCGTGTTACGCGGTTGGAGATGAGCTCCTGGGCGTCCTTTTCCGTCAGGTCTGCCCTTTTCTCGGATGTTTCCCAGCAGGGTGCATCAGCCTGGCCGTAGCCGGGCCCTTTAAAGTCCATCATGTGGCCGTCGTAGCCGCCCATGCGGTCGCCGGATCCCATGTGGCCGCCGTATCCGCCCATGCGATCGGAAAAGCCCATGTGGCCGGAGCGGCCCCAGGAAGACCCGCCGTGGGCGCCTGCAATACCGAAACCGGTGCCGATTACTGCCAGTGCGATTACTGCTATCAGTGCTGTCCTTTTCATTTTATTACCTCCTGCAAGTTAATTTGGGTTGATGCGTGACTGCTTTTGCACTCGTATAAAGCATCAGCCGTGCCAAAACCTGCCGGAGCAGTTAAGAAATTATAACTTATTGAATTTAAAGCAGAAAATAACAACGCTGGCAAAAGGACCGGAATTTTGTCTGCCAGGCCGGGTCGAAACTACACAGCGGACGGGACGGGCGGTGTAACAAAATTACCCGGTTCGGAATGCACGGCTGGGGACTACCCCTCTATGCCGTATTCCCTGATCTTCGAGAGGAGGGTCTTTCTGGTGATGCCGAGGATTCTCGCAGCGTGGGTCCTGTTACTGTCCGTGTCCGCAAGGGTCCTCTCGATGAGGATCCTTTCCATTTCCCTGAGGGTTATACCTGAGCCGTGGGCGGAAATGACCTCCCTGGCGGCGGCGGATTCCCTGCTTATCCCGGGAAGGTCGTCAGCATCCAGGTATTCGTTCCTTGTGAGTACTACGGCCCTCTCTATGACGTTCATCAGTTCGCGCACGTTGCCCGGCCAGTCGTGGGACAAAAGCATGGCAAGTGCTCCCGGGGTGAACCCCTTTATATTCATACCGTGCCTTCCAGCGAAGCGTTTCAGAAAAAGCTCTGCCAGCGGGGGGATGTCGATCTTCCTCTCCCTGAGTGGAGGTATGTGGATGGGAATCACCGAGATCCGGTAGAAGAGGTCTTCGCGGAACCGGCCCTCACCAACCTCATGTTCCAGGTTCCTGTTGGTGGCCGCCACTATCCGGACGTCAGTGGCAACTTCCCGGGTCCCGCCGACCGGGGTCACTTTCCCGTCCTGCAGAACCCTGAGGAGCTTGGCCTGGGCCGGAAGGGGCAGCTCCCCGATCTCGTCAAGGAAGAGGGTCCCTCCCTCGGCGGCCTGGAACCTGCCCTCCCTGTCGCGGTCCGCCCCGGTAAAAGCACCCTTTACATGACCGAACATCTCACTTTCAATGAGGTTCTCCGGGATGGCCGCGCAGTTCACAGACATGATTTGTCTGGCGGACCTCGGGCTCAGTTGATGGATTATTTCCGCAACGACCTCCTTTCCCGATCCGCTTTCGCCGGTGAGAAGGACAGTGGCATCGGTGGCTGCGACGTTAACAGCCTCGTTGACCACTTCCTTCATTACAGAGCTGGCTGCGACCAGGTCAAGCCCTTCCAGTTCAGGCAGGGGTGATGCTTCTTCAGGCTCCATCCCGTCCGGTGACAGGATGGCGGCATTGACCGCGTCGCGAAGCTCCTGAGTGTCCAGGGGTTTGACCAGATAATCACCGGCTCCCAGTTTGAGCGCATCGACAGCCGTCTGCACTGTGGCAAAGGCCGTCATCATAATCACTGGCAGGGCAGGGTTAATGGCCTTTATCTGTTTCAACGCCTCCAGTCCACCCATTCCAGGCATCTTTACGTCCAGCAGGACCAGATCAACAGTTTCCGATCCCAGGGAATCGAGTGCCTCTTTGCCGGAGCCCGCTTCCACGGGCACCATATCCCAGCTGGACACAGTCTCCCTCAGCATGAGTCTGTGAGCGCTGTCGTCGTCAACAATGAGGATCGACCTTTTCTCCCTCTCACGTCCTCCCCTCAATCTTCACCCCTCCCCGGAAGGAAAATGACAGCCACCGAGCCGCCCTCTTCCCTCCTTCGAATGTCGGCTGATCCCCCGTGCAGCTGGGCAACTTTTCTGACCAGAGGCAGGCCAAGGCCGGTGCCGCTCTCCTTGGTCGTCTCGAAAAGGGAGAAAAGCTTCTCACTGTCTTCCGGTACTCCGGCTCCCTTGTCCACTACTCTCAACCACAGTCCGTCCTGGGCAGCCTCAGCGGTCACCAGCACGGTCTGGCCGGCTGATGAAGCCTCTATTGAATTGATCAGCAGGTTCAATATCGCCTGGATCACAAGGTCACGATCCAGCGGCCACTGTATAGCGGCCGGGTTGAGTTCCACCTTCAGCTCGACATCCCTTATGCGGGCGTCGCCTTCTGCGAGGACAGCGGCGTGCCTGAGCAAGTCTCCGACCTCCTGTACCCTGATGTACAGGTCTTCGTGTCGTGCATAGGAAAGGAGCCCGCTTACCACCCTGTTGAGTCGTTCCACTTCCTGCATAATTACGGTGGTCATGGAGCGCTGCTCTTCAGGCACCTTTCCCGAAAGCAGCTGGGCCAGGCCCCTGATACTGCTGAGCGGGTTTCTTATCTCATGGGCGACGGTGGACGACAGCTCACCGATCTCAGCTAACCTTTCGGACCTTGCCAACTGGTCCTTGAGGCTCTCCATTTCGCTTATGTCCTGGAAAAGGATCAGAAAACCGCCAGACTCTTCACCCTCACCGGGAATGGGAGTGGCGGAGAGGTTTATGCGAAGATGACGACCGTTGAGTTCCATGGTCCCTTCAGTGACCGGGTGCTCCTTTCCCTGTCTGAGGGATTCGCACGGGAGGATCTGCGGCGGGAATATGGACTGGGCAGATCTTCCTGCCAGGCTCTCTTCGGGCATTCCCAGTATCTGCGCTGCCCCAGGGTTGGTGACGGAGATCTTCCCGTCAATGCCACAGACTATCAGACCGGCGGGCATTCGCATGACTATCTCGGCCGCGTAGGACCTGGTCCTGGAAAGTGCCAGCGCGGTCTCCCTTGCTCTCTGGCTCCAGAAACCCCACCCGGCAATGCCTGCGATGGACATGAGCAGGAAGAAAGCAGTAATGAGATTGACTCGAACCTGGTTCCTTTTCAGGAAGGAGGCTCCCTCAGCGTCCAGGACTACTGTAATTGCAGTCTCCTCCGGCAGAATCGACATTGCCCTTCGCATCATCATCCCACCCATGCCGCGGAACCGTCCCGCAGGGGCTGTGCCGGTTGACACGGGTTTCCTGAAAACGTAGAGGTCGGGGTCTTTGAGAAACACCCCCCTCTGAGGAATTCTCATTTCATCGGGGCCTGGCAATATTTTTGCCGGCAGGCCCTGTATGGTCAGAGATCCGCTGCTGGACGCTATAAGGCCGTCCGGACTCGAGAGGTAGATTAGTTTTGCGCCGGACTCATTGATGTTGGCGTTTAGAATGTCCTGGAGCACGTCGCGTGTCCAGTCGGCGTGCATCATGCCGATGTTCATGCTGGCCTCCAGGCCCCTCGATATCATTTCAGCTTGGCGATAGAGGCTCTCCTCCACCAGACCCGTTTCAAAGTTGGTGCTCCTGTATGTTATGAAGGCTGTGATGGCAACCGGCAGCAGCAGCAGGGCGAAAAAGAAGGCCCTCTTTGGGGTCAGGAGGTGAATTGCGACATTTTTATTTTTATTATCCACTGCGACTAATAATCTTGCTGACTGTAGTCCTGTCAAGCTTTAAATAATTACCGATTTCCACTTGAGTATACCCGAAAAAGTAAATAGCATTGTAAAGGGTACGGTTTCTCCCTTCAAGGACAGGCTTCTTGATCGTTGTGACCCCACTTGACAATTGTAGACGACCGGTCTATTATTGGCGCTCTCAGTTATTTGTCCGATCATTCGACCTGCAAGGAGGGCACGCCATGAGTCTGAAAGAGAAGGTGAATTCGGTACTGAAGAATCACAACCTGGTGCACCTGGCGACCATCGACGGAGACGGAA
>CAYVSA010000097.1:1757-5667 GCA_964454175.1 uncultured Pseudomonadota bacterium | reverse complement strand
GCCTGGAACCCGAACACCGCAAAGTCATTCACCGCCTGGGCCCGGAAGCGCTCTGACGGACGGTAGCATTTTGTGAGCAGTGACGTTGCCCCAACGAAGAGGAAGTTCCACCCAACCCCCAGCAGCACCATACCGGCCCAGTAGTGCACGAAATGCCGGTTCACGAAGGCAACTGCCGCGCAGGCCATGAGCAGGGCCACTCCCGCCATCATTATCCTCGACATACCGAAGCGAGCGACAAGATAGCCGGTAAACAGGGACGGGATAAACATTGCCATGACATGACTCTGTATGACCCACGCCGTCTCACGGATAGAATAGTGGTCAATTATGTGCATGCTCACTGGTGCGGCTGTCATTATGAAAGACATTACCGCATAGGCCGCCATGGCCGAAAGAACCGCCGTGAGATAGACGGGCTGCCTGATAATCTCTCCAGTGGGGCGCCCGACGAGCCCCGATCCGGCTTCCCTGGCCCCCGGCTCTTTCAGAAAAGACAGAAGGCCCGTATTAAGTAGATACACAACCGCCAGGGCCGCGAAGGATCCACTGTAAAGGCCGTATGGCAGAAGTTCATCGGCCCTCCTGGCCAGCTCCGGCCCCAGGAAGGCCGCCACTATCCCCCCCAGGAGGACGAAGGAAATGGCTTTGCTAACGTCAGTCTCATCCACGCTCTCGGCCGCAGCAAACCTGTACTGCTGCACGAAAGCCGTGTTCCCCCCGATGAAGAAGGCCGTCAGGCAGAAGAGAATGAAGCTTCCGGTGTGGATGGCGTAAATACCCCCCAGACAGGCCGCACCGGTGACCGCGGAGGCGATCATGAAACCAGGCCTCCTGCCGATCTTTCTCATCAGAAGGGCTGCAGGAACCGTGAAGGTGGCCACACCCACAACCATGGATGCCACCGGTACGGTTGCCCAGGACGCATCCGGCGCCAGCGCCGCACCGACAATGCCCCCCAGAAGTACAACCGCCGGAGCCCCGGAAGTACCCAGGGCCATGCCAAGGCTGAGAAGGATAACGTTTCGGTTCATGAGCAATAAAGCAACAGTGAGGGAGTAAACAACCCTATAGCTGCGACATGCCTACCTGACCAGGGACCGCAGCACTTCATTCCATTTTGCCAGCAGGAGCAGGTGTCCAGATCCGGGGACGGTGTTAAGCCTTCCATCGGGAAGCTTTTCGGCCAGATATTGTCCGTGGCTGATGGGGATGTTGCCGTCCATCTCACCGTGCCAGATCTCGAACCTCGTCTGAACCTCCTCGAGTCTGAAGCCCCAGGTCCTGTTTATAATGATGTCATCTGCCGCGGGGCCCTCCCACCCCTGAATGTATCCCCCGGCAATATCTTCCTTCAGTACCTCAAGGTTCTCCGGGACCCACAGCACCTCCCTGTCCACAGGAGGAACGGAGGCCTTGATCTTGTCCCCTAGATATTCCGGGTCGCTTGTCATCATCTTGTGCCCGGTGCGCCTGAAGTGCGCCACCACGGCAGGGAGACGCCTCATGGAGAACATCATCACACGGTTGGCAAAGGGAAGGCCTCTGTAGGGGTGAGGGCGGTTGGGAGGAGCCGGTCCGCTGACTACAGCTCCCGCCAGAACCCTGTCCGGCATTGCGTGGGCACAGGCAAGAGCGTAGGGGCCTCCGGATGACCACCCTGTGACGAAAAAACGTTCAATTTCCAGGATGTCTGCCAGACTGGCAATGTCTTCGGGCCAGTCCAGGAGCCGACGCCCCGGCTGCATGTCCGACAGACCGTGTCCCGGTCTGTCAACGGAAATAAACCTGACACCCATGTTACTGACAGCATTGAGGTTCGGGGGTCGCTCCATCCGTGAGCCGGCCGAGCCGTGGAAGTGAAGCACTGCCTTTCCGGCCCGGTCACCGTACTCGGCAAAACCCAGTACCCTGCCGTCCGTCAATGTGATGGTCTTGTTCATAGGCACCTTTCTTAACCTGTCTTTCCGAATTGAACTGGCTGATCGTGGGTTGCCGGGCCCTCGTCCGGTTCCATGACCCTGCTGATCACAGTTCGAGCTGTATCCCCAGTTCGACCACCCTGTTAGGGGGCAGACCGAAATAGCTGGTAGCGCTGCGGGCGTTGCGTGACATCAGCCTGAAAAGGTGGTCCCGCCAGACTGCCATGGCCGGTTTCTCCGAAGGAATAAGTGTCTCACTTCCGAGGAAGAAGGTAGTCTCCATCATCAGGAATGATTCGCTGCCTACTTTGATCTCCTTGAGAAGTTTCGGAAGGTTAGGTTCATCCATGAAGCCGTAGTGCGCCACCAGCAGGTAGAGTCCTTCTCCGGCATTTTCTATCTCACAGCGCTGTATTTTCGGAACGTGGGGCACATCCTCCGTGACGACTGAAAGAATGACAACACGCTGGTGCAACACCTGATTGTGCTTCAGATTATGCAGTAACGCCATGGGCACGACGTTGAGGTTGCTGGTCATGAAGATGGCCGTTCCATCGACCCTCTTATACTTGGACGACTGGATCTCGGCCAGGAAGCTTGCGACGGACATCGCTTCCTCACGCAGCCGTTTCGCCAGGATATTCCTTCCTGTTTTCCACGTCGACATCAGTGTGAAAACCACGATTGCCACCAGCAGGGGGAACCAGCCGCCATGGAGAATTTTAGCGAAATTGGCTCCAAAAAAGGCTAGATCAAATACCAGAAATCCCCCGCAGAGCAGTAGGGCCCCCCTAAGGGACCAGTGAAAGTGCTCCCGGACTACGAAGAAGAACAGCAAGGTGGTGATCACCATGTCGGTGGTCACTGAGAACCCATAGGCGGCGGCAAGGTTACTTGCGGAACCGAATCCGATCACCAGCCCGATACAGCTTAACATCAACACCCAGTTGATTGCCGGCACGTATATCTGCCCTGATTCCCTGGCCGAGGTGTGAGCCACCGCCAATCTCGGGCTGAAGCCCAACTGTACCGCCTGAGATGTTATTGAAAAAGCTCCGGAGATAACAGCCTGGGAGGCAATGATCGTGGCGAAAGTGGCAAGCACTATCAGCGGGATCAGCGCCCATTCCGGGGCAAGGTAGTAAAAGGGGTTTTCCAGAACCTCTGGCTTGGCCAGCAGCAGGGCTCCCTGTCCGAAATAGTTGATAACCAGCGATGGCAGGACCAGCGTGAACCAGACCAGACGGATCGGTTTAATACCGAAATGGCCTATGTCGGCATAAAGGGCCTCTCCACCGGTTACCACGAGAAATACCGCGCCGAGGACCAGGAACGCCGACCAGCCGTTATTTGCCAGAAATCGGACAGCAAAATGCGGACTCACAGCCACCAGGATCGACGGATATTTCATTATCTGTCGAATGCCGAGAACGGCCAGGACCAGGAACCATATCAGGGTCACCGGGCCGAAGACCGCACCGACCTTTCCCGTACCTCGATGCTGAAATAGAAACAGGAGGACGAGAACAACCACTGTCAGCGGGATAATGTATGGAGAAACTACCGGCGTCACCAGCTTGAGGCCTTCAATCGCCGAGAGGACCGAAATTGCAGGAGTGATCATGCCGTCACCGTAAAGGAGCGCTGCCCCGAACAGGCCGAGGATGATCAGATATTTACGGTTCCCCCCGTTTCGCGCTTTTTGATGCAGGAGAAGGGCCGTCAGGGCCATTATCCCTCCCTCACCCTGGTTGTCGGCACGAAGTACAAAGCTGAGATATTTGATGGAAATGACCAGGATAAGTGCCCAGAAGATCAGGGACAGGATGCCCAGGATATTATCCTGAGTCGGTAAAAGACCGTGAGTCAAGTGGAAGCTTTCTTTCAGGGCGTAAAGCGGACTGGTCCCGATGTCGCCGAAGACTACTCCAAGGGCCGTCAGGGAGAGGGCCGCGAGAGAGCTTTTCCCGACCTGAGGAGTATGGCCG
>CAYVSA010000097.1:0-1657 GCA_964454175.1 uncultured Pseudomonadota bacterium | reverse complement strand
TGAGGAGGAATCATCCGAGGGGGGAGTGGGTGTTTCTCCCTTTAGTTATTCGATATCCAGGTCAGGAAGTCCTTTCCAGGGGATAATCCTCACATTTTCCCGTATGTGGTCCTTGTCTCCCCCATAAAGGAGCATGCTGTTTCTCACTTCCCCGTAAATGCGGCGATAGTATTCGATCCCGGAAAAAAAACTGCTCGATACAGTTTGCCCCGCCTTAACTTCAACGAGGTCAAGGAAGGGACCGTAGTCCAGCAGGAAATCCACCTCGTTGCCTTTGCGATCCCTCAGGAAATAGAGGTGGTCAGTTTCCCCCCTGTTGAAACGTTTCTTAAGAAGTTCCGAAAGAACGAGGTTTTCAAACAGGGGGCCTCGCAGGTGGTGGGCTGAAACGTGCTCTACCTTTTGTATGCCAAGGAGATAGGACGCAAGGCCGGTGTCGATAAAGTAAATTTTGGGTGTCTTTATCAGCCTCCTTCCAAGGTTCCGGTAGTAGGGTGGGAGCAGTTTGATGATATAGCTGGCTTCCAGGATGGAGAGCCACTGCTTTGCAGTGTTGTGGGACACCCCACAGTCGTTGCCCAGGGAAGAAAGGTTAACCATCTGTCCGCACCTGGCGGCACAGAGTTTCATGAACTTTTCAAAGCCGGAAAGATCTCGGACGTTGATGAGCTGACGCAGGTCCCGCTCAACGTAGGTGGCAAAGTAAAAGGCAAGCGCTTCCCTGGGATCAAGATCCTGGTCGAATATTCTGGGATAGGAACCGGTGAAGATAGCTTCATCCATGGAGAGTGTTGACGGACGTAGCTTCCTTATCTCGGCAAGGGAAAAGGGAAGCAGCCTTGCGATGGCGGTCCGACCGGCCAAAGACTGGCTGACGGTTTGAAGGAGTTCGAAGTTCTGGCTGCCCGTGATGATGAACTGGCCCGGTCGCTTCTTTTCATCCACAATGCCCTGGATATAGGAGAGCAAATCCGGGGCTCGCTGGATCTCGTCGAGCACGGCGCCATCCGGAAAGCGTCCCAGGAACCCTCTGGGATCGTTTAACGCAAACTCCCTCTCTTCCGGATCCTCGAGGGAGGCGTAGGGCATTTCTGTAAAGACCATTTTGCACAGGGTCGTTTTCCCCGACTGGCGCGGACCCGTAATGGTCACCACGGGATACTCCCTGGCGTATCGCTTAACCGTATCTTCAATCTCCCTACGGATCATGGTGAAACTATAATAGGCTTGGTGCTAATTGTCAATTTCACTATCAATCGGCACGTAGTGTGGCAGTGTTAGAATTGATCTCAAACTTGTTTAGCGATTTGGGTTTGCTCTCCCCCTCATCTCCTCTCCGTGTCGCCTGCCCTGAGCCTGTGGTTCGGCAAGCTCACCATCTTGAGCTAAGTCGAAGGATCGAAGGGCCCCATCATGAAAAAGCCCAGCCATAAGGCTGGGCTTTTAGTTGATGGCTTCCTTCTTCGTCCTGCGACAAGCTCAAGACTTCGCCGTGACAAGATGCCCTCACAAGTCGGACTTCGCCGTGGCACGCGAACCGGTGATCCCGCTTTCAGCGGGACCTAAGGCGTGACTCTACCAACTGAGCTACCATCCAGGAAACGGCCTATACCCCTTCTCTTGATCTGGCGTTCCTTTTTCATGGCTTCGCTGCGAG
>CAYVSA010000096.1:0-5718 GCA_964454175.1 uncultured Pseudomonadota bacterium | reverse complement strand
GCACCCTGAACCCACGGGGGCGGTAACGCAGGGAGGGTTGAGATGGCTGTCAGGATCGTTGTGCACTACCAGGATGGAAGGTTGTTGAAGGGATTCTCTAACGATTTCTTTCCAAAAAAACCAAATTTCCACATTGGATCAAACCCGGCCGAGCGGGGAGAAGAGATCAACGTTGCGGATCTCAAGGCGATCTTCTTCGTGAAGGATTTCGAGGGAACTCCCGGCAAGGAGAGGAAAAAGTCCTTCGACGATGGGCAGGTTGTGCAGGGACGGAAGGTTAAAATTACCTTTAAGGACGGCGAGGTTATGGTGGGATCGGTGCTGGGCTACGATCCGGATCGAATTGGATTTTTTCTAATGCCGTGCGACCCCAACGATAACAACGAGAGGGTTTTTATCGTATCAGCCGCCATGGAAAGTATTGAGAACGATTAAAAATAACCTTGCATAGTTTCACGTTTCGGGTTACATGGACTCGCTCTCCTGGGATCCTATATTTTCAGATTCAGCTTTTTCTGCTCTTTTTTCCTCTTTGCGTTTTCTTTTCTCTTCTCTCTTTTTCAGTTTTGCAAGCTCCTTTTGTCTTTTTGCGAATTTGTAATTCGGCTTAGCCACGCTGCCGCCTTTCCGTTTAGTGTGGGTTCAGTATCAATGGGCGATAACTCATGCACTCACTCTTTACGATACAACAGCTCAATAAAAACCTTCATCGACCTTGAATTTATTATTGATCTTCCAGACCTTACCTTTTCTTTCGGAGAAATATTTCCAGGTGGCCCAGGAGTCCCGCGGTTCATCCCCGGCAGGAAGAGTGGCGCCTATACTGATATCAGGATGCGTAGCGCTTCCTATCACCCTGACCTCGACCTCTAATATTTTGTCGTGCATCGTTCTGCTCACTATCCTTATTTCTGCAACATTCTCCTCAAAACCCATCTCCCGGTCCACCATCACCATCCGCTGGATGTCGTCTATAAACAGGCTGTCGGGTGCTTTGGGGGATGAGCAGGCAGCAAGGGTACCTGCCAGCAGCAGCATTGCGAAAATAATCCTCCGGGGCATTGCACCTCCTCATCCAGCGTCGGGTTGAGTTGACCTTATCTGAGATACCATCATATTACATTGTATGGTGTGCTATAGCCAGTTAATGCGAGCCGGGCAAAACATGGTATAATCGCGCCGCTTACAGTCCATTTGATAGAGGGGGTCTCCTTATGAAAAGAACCGTTATAATTGCCATTCTGGCACTCACTGTCGCCATGCCGGCTGCAGCAGCGCCGGGTAAGATCTATACCAGTGACGGAAAGCTGGCAAGGTACCTCGACCTGCGCGGCAAGGACGGCAAAGTCACCGACACTCTGAAAGGCATCACGCTCTACAACTGCGGTGACGGCATCATCCTGCGCCGAAAGACAAACAGGGAATACATGTATTACCGGATAGACAGCACCTCCCACAAGTTCAAGCGCCTCCACAAGAACACGTTTTCCAGAGCGTACTGCTTCACAGACGGCCTGGCCCCTGTGAGGAAAGGCAACAGCTGGGGCTACATCGACCGGTCTGGAAAGACTAAACTCGACTTCGACTTCAACTACGCCCGCGGCTTCTCAAATAAAAGGGCTTCGGTGAAATCAGGAAAGTTATGGGGCTACGTCGACGAGAAGGGCAGCTTCGTGGTTCCTCCAGAATACGACCTGGGCTACGATCAGCTTGTCCCGTTCAATTTCAACGACCTCGGCATTGCTCCCATAAAGACTTTAGAAGGCAAATACGGTTTTGTTGGACTGAATGGCGAAATAATCGTAGAACCGACACTGGACCTGGTCAGAGGTTTTTACGAGGGTATCGCCGCAGTCAAGTCCAACGGAATGTGGGGCTACATGAATAGAGACGGAAGGTTCCTTATCAAGCCCACCCTGTCCGATGCCGGGAATTTTTCTGAAGGGCTGGCCGCAGTCAAATTCGGAGAGAAGATCGGGTACATAAATAAACAGGCCAAGTGGCAGATCAACCCGGGGTTCGACGGCGCCAGTATATTCAGTGAGGGTCTGGCGGCTGTTTTACTCGACGGCAAATGGGGATTTATCGATACCACGGGCAAGATGGTTATTGAACCTCAGTTCGAAAAAGTCGGACAGTTTACTGGAGGAAAATGTCTGGTGACGGCAGAAGAAAGAGTTTTTTATATTGATCGTGAGGGAAATGAGGTAGACGGAAAGAAGTAGCTTCTGGCTTATACCTTATCAATCTTCTCCGCAAAAAGTCCCAGGTTCCGGTCGTAGAAGCCGGAGATCTTCACTACTTTTCCGATCATGGTGTTAACAACGTTCGACCGCCCCCTGACCCTGATGCTGCCCATGCCGCCGCCCCTGTAGCCCTCTTCCGGCATCAGGTATTTCATCCCTGCCGAGTCCATCCCGAGCTCACCCGTGATCGGGTTCTCAGGAAGTATCCGGGCTCGTTTCAGCTGGCTGCCCATAACGAAAACTTCCATCGTCTCTATTCCTGCTATGGGCTCAGCCAGCTCTCTTATAACCGATTCGGCAGGAGACCAGTCCTCAATCAGCCCGATGAGCCTCAAGGTATAGGCAGCCCTGAATCGGACGCTCTCATCTTCATCTGACAAAGCTATCCTCAGGGAAGGCGCCGCATCCAGGGCCAACGTACCTATTCTTGCCAGGCTCAGGGCAGCTGCTCTCCTGGTGTCCCTTGACGTACCCGACAGTGCATGAGCAAGCGGCTCGACAGAGTCCTTTCCTATCGCAACGAGGACGTCCCCTGCCCTGCGGCTGGTGAGATCATCCGATTCGTTCAGGAGTTCTATCAAGCGGGGCGTACTGCTCCACCCAACTGCCCGGAAGATCTCGGCGGTCTTTTCTGTAACCTCAAGGTCCCCCGAAAAGTAAAGGTCCAGAAGGATATCAACCGTGTCCGTACCTAACTGTCCGAGGATATCAAGCGTCTGGGCGGTCACATTAACATCGTATTGTTTGAGAATGCCGGTCAGAATGAGGACCGCCTGTCCCGGTTCTTTGGCAAAACCAACCAGCGCTCTGATAGCCTCGCCCCGGACGGGCTCTGCTGCATCCTTAAGGGCAGTTGTCAGTTCATGGATGGTTTCCCGGCCCATGGCAGCGAGGGTCTTTACTAATCGAACCCGATAATTAACACTGCCATCTTTCATCGCCATGACAATGGACGGAACCGCCGTTTCTCCCATGCTGGAAAGAGCACCGGAAGCCGCACGCCAGGTTCTCTCATCATCCGATTTAAGTGTTTTGAGGAGAGGACTGATACCCCTCCAGCCGTGGAGGCGCCAGTAGAATATTGTCAGCCTGCGCCAGGTTAGATTGTTGGATTTAATTTCGTTCCCTCCATCCTTAAGCAGGTTCGAATATTACAGATCGCTCAGTTTGCTGTTACTGGATCATGGTTTCCAGAGATCTTAACACTTGAGGCTTTTATAACATATATTTACGATAACAGAAATTTTATGTAAATATATATTGATATTATTATATAAATATATACTATTACCATATATATATTTATAACCAGAGGATAATTCATGGAACTCCGGCATGTAATTGATAACGTACTGGGATATAAAGCCAACATCGGGATTCTCAGGGTACTTTTTGAATCGGACATGGATCTGACCGGACGCCAGATCGCGCTGAAAGCGGACCTGAACACCATGACCTGCCACAATGCCCTCATGCGGCTCAAAGATGCGGGCGTTCTCGACGTCCGGCAGGCCGGGCGGGCGTCCCTGTACGAACTAAAAAAAAACAACCCGGTGGTCAAAGAACTCCTCCTGCCCCTGTTCAGGAAGGAGAGCGTCTTTTTCAGGGACCAGATCAGCCCCCATGTTTCCAGGCTCCGGAAATCCGCCGTCTCCATTATTCTTACAGATGCTCCTGATATCACCAGCACGGGCAGTGCGAGGTGTATTTATATAATTACTGCTAACAAGGGGGCCGCGGGCATTGCGAGGAGCACGGCGTATAATGAGGTGCAGTCGTTATATGACAGGACTGGAATGTCACTGGATGTTGATGTTTTGACGATCTCAGAACTCCGGAGCCTTTCCACAGAAAATAACCGGAGCAAAAAAGCTATCATGGCGGGAACGCTGCTCTACGGCACACCGGCCGAGAGAATTTTATAGCCTGCATTTTGATCTGAAGCTCGGGATACGTACTGCAAAGGATCCTGAGACAGGGTTAAGCTCCCAAACCCCTGCTGTCAGGTAACCTTCTCTTCATTCCCTCCATCACCGGCGTCCTTATTACGCCGGTCGTCTGGTCCCCTTCGCCTCGCCTCCTCTGCTTTTCTTCTCTCCATCATCTCGAGCCACGCAAAGTCCTTTTCCTGCCTGCGCTCGTTTTTTTCCTTGCGGCGTTTCTCTTCGGCAATTCTTCTTTCCTTATTGTCGTCAGAACCCATCAGCAGCTCCATGGACCGCGTACTTCGTGCGGCGTAATTATACTGGTCCGTTTCGGTTTCTCGGCAATCCGGCCTGTCAAACCTTGCGCCTGTCAGGCTCATCCCGCCTGCATCCGGAATCCGAGCGCCTCTCGTTATTCCTCCTGCGGTCTTTTTCCCCCGTCCAGGACGGATCCTGTCTCTTTCTCCTCTCCTGTCCCTCTCTCCTGTCTCCAGACTGCCTCCTGTCTTCCGGCTTTTCCCTTCTTTCCTCACCCTCATAACTGCACATACGTTACTCCTCCTTCTTTTTATCTGGCTTCGGCTGGAGTCCCAGGACCCAGGTTAACCGGCCTATGGCCAGCGTCCAACGACCAAGGTTCAAGGTTCAATGTTACAGTGGCTCACCCTCTCCTGACCTCTCCCATCATCAGTCTTCGCTAAAGCTGCGACCTGACAAGAGGGAGAGGGATAAACTCCCATACCCCGGCACGCAGTTACTTCAATACGGGTCAATCACCCCGTTATCCTGAGACCCCGCCTCCTGCCTGCGCCACCCCCACCTGCCTATTCTTCAGCCTTCTTAATCCTGTTTTTAAGACTCCGGTCCGACTTTGTTTTCCGGGCCTTTTTAGGCAGCCTCTTCAAGGGGTCGCCCAGCGAGTGGTCCCTGAGCGCGTTTACAAACCTGAGCACATCCCAGGCGTATTTCTGAAGTTTTGCATCCCCCACCCTTGTGGTGCCATTGATGATCCTCCTTCGGAGATCCTTTACCCTGATTATCCGCGGCCACAGCCTGTGCGCCGACATGGGCAGGGAGTCCTCCCACGGGCTGTTGCTTGTTATGCACTCGAACAGCTTGACAAAGCGCTCATTATTGATCCGCTCTCCGGCAAGGGCTCTTTTAGCCTGCTCAACTGTCCAGCCCTCATTCTTACACGCCATTACCAACAGGCGCCTCCTGACCGCCTCCCAGAGGGCCCAGGCGGAGGTGATACCCATCAGCCCGTCTGGAGGATCCTCATTCAGGGCTTTTTCGGTGCAGTTTTTTAGCTCCAGAAGGTATTTCGGGTCCATAGCTGTTTGAATCCAGTCCAAGGCTCAATGCTGTAAAGAGTAGTTTCTTGTTTCCAGTTGATCCTGCACCTCAATACTTCGACACCTTTTAACGACATCCCACCCCATTTCGCATCGCCTATCGCCTATCGCCTACAGCCAATTGCCAATTGCGAATTGCCATATTTTCAAATATCTAATGTTTCAATTTCTAAAATCTATTACCTACAAAAA
>CAYVSA010000095.1:0-5867 GCA_964454175.1 uncultured Pseudomonadota bacterium | reverse complement strand
AACCTCATGTACGTGGCAGTTCCACTCGACGGCGACCCGGGCCTGGGTATAGTACGGGCGGCTCTCCCGGTCTCATTCCTGGACAAGGCCCTTTCCGGCATCAGGGGTAGACTTGCCGGTGGGGTCCTCATTGCAGCATTCCTTGCCGCCATTGCCAGCTTCGGTGTGTCCCGGTGGCTCGTCAGACCACTGGCGGAACTCAGGGTGGGAGCACAACGGTTCGCCGACGGGGATCTTTCTACCAGGCTCCACGTACCGGGCACCGAGGAGTTTGCAGCCCTTGCCGAGGATATGAACAGTCTGGCCTCGGAGATCCAGTACAGGATAGAGGCAGCTGAAAAGAGGAGAAGTGAACTGGACGCCATCATGTCCTCCATGGTGGAGGGACTCATAGCCTTTGACAACGAGGACAGGGTCATCATCATTAACGAAGCCGCAGTGAGGCTTCTCGCCCTGGACACCGGAGATGTTGCAGGCCGAAGCTGCCAGGAGGTCATAAGAAACGCAGACCTTCAGGCCTTCATCTCACAAATGGGAAGTGCCGAGGGGCCTGTCGAGACCGAGGTCCACCTGAGTGGTAGCGAAGGCAGATTTCTCCAGATTCACGGCACCGTCATCAAAGACGCAGCCGGCAGCAGGACTGGGGCCATGGTTGTTTTAAACGACATCACCAGGATACGGAACCTGGAAAGGATCAGGAGGGATTTTGTGGCAAACGCTTCCCACGAGATACGCACTCCGGTGACTGCCATCAAGGGCTCGGCAGAGACACTCATCGAAGGAGCCGTTCAGGATCCGGAAGCGGTTGAGAAGTTCCTCAATGTCATCTGCAGGCATTCCGACCGCCTGAATGCCATTGTTGAGGACCTCCTGAGCCTTTCCAGGATAGAAGAGGAGAGGGAAAAGGGGGAGATAAAACTGATTGAAAGCCCACTGATGGACGTCCTTGGAGAAGCCGCCCATATCTGTAGCGTATCAGCAGAATTAAAGGATATTACGATCAACATAGAATGCCCGGAGCACGCCACTGCCCTCATTGACCGGGCACTCCTCGTACAAGCGATTGTCAACCTGATCGACAACGCCGTCAAGTACAGCGATCCTGGAAGCCAGGTATACGTCGCCTGCGAATCAACGGGCGGCCAACAGTCTGTCAGTGTCCGCGACAACGGCCCCGGCATTTCGCAGAAGCACGCCAGCCGCATCTTCGAGCGTTTCTACAGGGTCGACAGCTCCAGAAGCCGGGAACTTGGAGGCACCGGCCTCGGACTGGCAATAGTAAAACACATAGCCCAGGCCCATGGCGGGGACGTGGAGGTCGTCAGTGTCCCTGGAAAGGGCAGTACTTTCAGGATGTTCCTGCAGAGCTGATCCGGGAACCTTTTCACCTCCATGCTTTAATTTCACTTTAAATAAACGCAACCCTAACAAAACCTTAACAATGAGGACCTATCCTTCTTTTAACGATGAAAGACCATAACAAGACTGAACAGCAAAAGGAGGAAATAAAATGACCAGAAGGTTCTTCACTGCTCTGGCTGTATTTACAGCCCTCACCCTGGCAGGAGGCTCCGCTCTCGCAAGGCCCGTCACCCTCAACGGTGCCGGTGCCAGTTTTCCCTTCCCTGTTTATGCCCAGTGGGCCTACAAGTACGGAAAGCTCAAGGGCATCAGGATCAACTATCAGTCCATCGGTTCCGGAGGCGGCATCAGACAGATCAGGGCCAGCACCGTTGATTTCGGAGCATCTGACGCTCCCTTGAAACCCGCCGAACTGGAAGAAGCAGGCCTCATACAGTTTCCCATGATCATGGGTGGTGTGATACCCGTCGTAAACGTAGAAGGCCTCCAGCCTGGCGCCCTGCGTCTGACACCAGATCTGCTTGCCGACATCTTTATGGGAAAGATAAAAAAGTGGAACGATCCCAGTATTGCAAAGAGTAACAAAAGCCTTTCATTACCGGACCAGGCCATTACGGTAGTCCACCGCTCAGACGGTTCCGGGACAACCTGGATCTTCACCAACTACCTGGATAAAGTTTCCACAGACTGGCACGGGAAAGTTGGGACCGCCAAGGCCGTGAAGTGGCCGGTGGGAGTCGGCGGCAAGGGCAACGAGGGAGTGGCAGCATATGTCAAGCAGGTACCCGGCTCCATCGGTTACGTCGAGTACGCCTACGCCCTTCAGAACAAGCTGAGCTATATCGCTCTGGCAAACAGCTCGGGTGAATTTGTACTACCCTCTTCCGAGACGTTTCAGGCAGCTGCTGCCAACGCTGATTGGGAGAATTCGGCAGGTTATTATGTCGTGCTCACAAACCAGCCAGGAGCAAAGAGCTGGCCCATAACAGGCGCGTCATTCATCCTCATCCACGAAAGCCGGAAGGACCAGGCGAGGACGAAAGCGATGCTCTCTTTTTTCGACTGGTCCTACAGGCACGGCCGGGAGATGGCCCAGGCCCTCGACTACGTGCCGATACCTGAAAGCGTTTTCAAACTGGTTGAAAAAACCTGGACAGAGGGTGTCAAAGCCGACGGGAAGCCGGTGTGGCCGTAGTAGAGTGTACTTTAGTTAATGAGATCGATGTGAAAAACAGACTTTCTGACAGATTGTTTATCAGCGCGACTGCACTCGGGGCAGTCGTGCTCGTTCTTTTACTGGCCGGTATTTTCCTGGAGATGATTCACGGTTCCAGGATGTCCATGGCCGAGTTCGGACCCGGCTTTGTTTTCTCCCAGGAGTGGAACCCGGTAACCGGCGGCTACGGGGCGTTGAGCAGCATTTTCGGGACCCTGATGTCGACGGCCATTGCCATGGCCATCGCTGTTCCCTTAAGCCTTATACTGGCCCTTTTCCTTGTGGAACTGGCGCCCCCGATGCTCTCACGGATCGTCGGCAGCGCCATCGAACTCCTGGCCGCAATTCCCAGCATTATCTACGGCATGTGGGGCCTCTTTATCCTCGCGCCGGTCATGTCTCGGCATGTTCAGCCCTCTCTGATAAAATACTTCGGCAGTATTCCTCTTTTCCAGGGGCCACCCATTGGCATCGGGATGCTCACAGCGGGGATAATCCTGGCCCTCATGATCCTGCCCTTTATCACCTCCGTCACAAGGGATATCTTCACAATGGTCCCCGGTATAGTCAAGGAATCCGCCTACGGCATGGGCGCTACCACCTGGGAAGTAACCAGTAAGGTTACGGTGAGGCACGGCATAACGGGTATAGTTGGAGCATGCTTCCTCGGCCTCGGAAGGGCCATAGGCGAGACCATGGCCGTCACTTTCGTCATCGGCAACACCCACAGGATCTCAGCATCACTGATGGCCCCCGGAAACAGCATCGCATCGACCCTGGCCAACGAGTTCACGGAGGCCTACGACAGCCTCTACCTCTCCTCCCTGGTGGAACTGGGACTGATACTTTTCGTCCTTACATTCATCATTCAGCTTGCAGCACACCTCTGGCTTGCCAGGGCGCAGAATAAGATGGTGGCCAAGTCATGAAGGAACGTTCCATCAGGAGGCGCAGGGCAACGGACAACGCAGCAAGGGTTGTGTCCACTGCGGCGGCGGCAGTCAGTATCGGTTTCCTGGGCTGGATACTCTACGTCGTTATGGCACGGGGATTTGCGGCCATCAATGTGGAACTTTTCACGCAGCTTCCAGCACCGCCCATGGTACCTGGAGGCGGGCTGGGCAATGCGATACTGGGGACCCTGATCATGACCGTCCTCGCGACCGTAGCGGGGGTTCCCCTCGGGATGCTGACAGGGGTGTTCCTGGCTGAGTTCGCAAGGGGTACGAAACTCGCCGGGGCTGTCCGCTTTGCTGCGAACATTCTAATGGGCACGCCATCTATCATTATCGGAGTGTTCGTCTACGTAATAATAGTCGTTCCAGCGGGGAACTTTTCCGGGTATGCAGGCGCTCTGGCCCTGGCAATTATTATGCTCCCTGTAGTAGCCAGATCCACCGAAGACATGCTCAACATGGTCCCTGACGAGCTTCGGGAGTCGGCCCTCGCCCTGGGAGCACCAAGGTGGAAGGTGACTTCAGGGGTTGTGTTCAGAGCAGCCAGGGCGGGGTTGATCACAGGAGGGATGCTCGCGGTGGCCAGGGTCAGCGGCGAGACGGCACCGCTTCTGTTTACGGCCCTCAACAGCCAGTTCTGGCCCGGATCCATTAACGAGCCGACGGCAAACCTCACCGTCACGATCTTCAACTACGCCATGTCCCCCTACGCCGATTGGCAGGCCATGGCCTGGGGAGCATCCTTTCTCATTACCGCCGGGGTTCTCGGGACAACGATCTTTGTAAGGATTTTATTGGGAAGGAGAAACCATTGACCATGAACACTGATCTGTCGGATATCCAACAGATGATTGAAACCGGGCCGACACCGCTGGTTTCACTGCTGAAGTCCGATGAAGAGATAAAGATCGCCGTCCGCAATCTGAATTTCTACTACGGGGAGCACCAGGCGCTCTTTAACAACAGCCTTGAGATCGCCGCAAACAGGGTGACTGCCATAATCGGACCGTCCGGATGCGGCAAGTCCACCCACCTGAGGGTCTACAACAGGATCTTCGAGCTCTATCGCAACCAGACAGCCGAGGGCAAGGTGATCCTGGACGGAGAGGATATTTTGCACCCCTCCCGCGACATACTGGAGCTTAGGCGGCGCGTGGGAATGATCTTTCAGAAACCGACGCCCTTTGCCCTCAGCATCTTCGAGAACGTCGCCTACGGCCTTAAACTCCACTACAGCCTGAACAGGTCGGAACTGGCCGAAAGGGTCGAAAAGGCCCTGATCCAGGCTGCTCTCTGGGACGAGGTCAAGGACAAGTTGAACAGTTCCGGCACCGCCCTCTCCGGTGGTCAGCAGCAGCGGCTGTGCATAGCAAGGGCCATCGCAGTAGAACCGGAAGTCATCCTCATGGACGAGCCCACTTCGGCAGTAGACCCAGTGGCCACCTCCAGGATCGAAGAGCTGGTGAGCGAACTGAAGGACAGATACACCCTGGTAGTAGTTACCCACAACATGCAGCAGGCTGCACGGATATCAGATTACACGGCCTTCTTCTATGAGGGCCGGGTCGTAGAGTTTGGAGCCACCAAAAAGCTCTTTACCCGGCCGGACAAACAGCAGACGGAAGATTACATAACAGGACGCTTCGGTTAAACCGGCAATATCAAGGAGAAGAAACAATGACCGGTATACTTCAAAAAGAGATCGAGAAGCTCAAGAAACTCATCCTGACCCTTACCGCGATAGTAGAGGAGAACCTTGACAAGGCCGTGATTTCCCTTGTGACCAGGGATCTTGCCCTTGCAAGGAAGATCATCCAGGGGGACTACGTTGTCGACGAAATGGAAGTCGAGATCGAGGAAGAAGGCCTCAAGATCCTTGCCCTGCACCAGCCAGTTGCCATTGACCTGAGGTTCATCGTAGCGGTCCTTCGCATCAACAGCGATCTGGAAAGGATCGGCGACCTTGCCGTAAACCTTGCTGAAAGAGCTTCCTTTATCAGCTCCAATCCTCGGCTGCAGGTGCCTATCGACCTGTCGAAGATGTCACAAAAAGCCCAGGAGATGCTGAAGCTGGCAATCGATGCGCTTATCAACATGGACGCTGACACCGCAATGAGAGTTATCGATATGGACGATATTGTCGACGAGATGAACAGGAAGATGTTCGAGGTCATTTACAAGCGCATAAGGGAGGTTCCCCACAAGGCCGAAGTCCTAATACACCACCTGTCTGCCACCAGACACCTGGAGAGGGTGGCCGACCACGCGACGAACATCGCTGAGGATGTGATTTACATGATCACCGGTGAGATCGTCCGCCACCAGGCCGAGGA
>CAYVSA010000094.1:4528-5949 GCA_964454175.1 uncultured Pseudomonadota bacterium | reverse complement strand
CCTGAATGGGGTTCAGGTGGTCGGAGGTTCAAATCCTCTCGCCCCGACCATTGATAAAGATGCCGTCCTGAGACTATACTCGGGACGGTTTTTTTTATTCCAAAGGAGTGTAGAACTATAGATATTGTGGTCTGAGCACTAACTAAAGGGTTCAGGCAAGAACCCCTTCGCCTTCGCAAGTGCCTTGAGCTTCGCTTCAGGGGTTTTGCCGGAACCTTTAAATTAATCCCTCTCCCTCCCGTCGGGGCGTAGCTTAAGGGAAGACTGATGAGGGGAGAGGTTAGGAGAGGATGATTCATTATCTCGCCTGAGGATTGTTAAAAAAACATTGGATATTGGCTAACTGTAAGCAGAATATGGAAAATAATGAATATAGATATATTTAATCTCTTACTATTCAATATTTCTCTTATTGCCATTATGCTCTTTGTCTGGAGGCTTTTTCCCTGGTTAGGGACTGTTGGGCTGCCCATTATCCCGGCCGGTTTTGTTCTCGTGTGTTTTCTCATATTTATATCTTCACTGGTACCGGGGGTCCTCGGGATCCTCACACCGGTAAGCGTTTCGACTGCCAGTATCACACTTGCCCTGGCTGCCATCTATCTGCTGGGTTTAATATCTCCTGATCCCTTATCGGCAAAGATAGACATTGACGATCCCGGGGACAGGTGTGTCAGCGCTCGAGCAGGAAAACCACTCATAGCAGCAGCGGCCTTTTTCTCCCTGATCGGAGTTATCCTTGCCGCAAGGTATATTTTCAGGATCCTGTGGGGTCTGTTCGATCCACAGAGGCCCCTGACCCTGGATGTTGTTGTCCATAATCTTCCAGGTTTTATAAAGTTCATCCAGGACAAGACCCTCTGGTCCATGAAAGGGCCTTTTGCCAGCTACAGCTTCGGGTACGAACTGATCGGGGGTTTTCCCGCATATTTTTTCAAGTCCCACTGGCACCTTTACCTTGCAGACCTCTTCTCGATCATCTTTATCACCAGTGTTCTTTTCAACCTGACAAAAAGTGTCCTCAGGATATGGCGCCCTGGAGCTGCATGCAGGGTATGGCCGTATTTTATCGTCCTCTGGACATCCTGGTTCTACCTTTTCAGGCCCGATAAACTCCACGTAGGCAAGAACGGGATATTCCTGAATGCTTGTATCCTGACGTCCTTTTTGCTGGTACTGGAGATGGTTCTAGGCGAGAGGGGCGTGACAACAGGGAGGAGGTACCGCTGGCTCTTTGCTGTTTCGTCCCTTTCCGCAGGGCTCGCCCTTTCTGTCAAGCCCAACTCCCTGGGTTTTGTACTGTTTCTCCCCCTGGGACTGCTTTTCGGCCTTTTCATGAAAGAAAAGGAGCACGGCAGGGTGACCATACAGCCTGTCATTCACTCGGCAGTATTTTTCCTGATCGCCATGGCGACAGGCGG
>CAYVSA010000094.1:0-4428 GCA_964454175.1 uncultured Pseudomonadota bacterium | reverse complement strand
GCCACGCTGGATTTCAGACAGGGGATGATGCTGGTAACCGCCATGCTTATCGGCATTCTGATCCTGCTTCATTCCAAAAAAGAAGTATCTAATGAGACTGCAGGGTCGGACTGGAAACCGCCTGCTTTTCTGGAAAAAGTACAACGAAAGATGATAGAAATTGGCGGCAGAAAAACACTGCTGAATCTTTCTCTGGTTTTATTGTTTGTCCTTGTAAATACCACAGGCTGGTACTGGGCCAAATATCCTACAGAGGGGATGCCGGGTTACGAAAATTTCAGGAACATCCCCGAATCGTCAATATACAGCTATGCGCAGGGTCTGGACGGTCCGGTGAAGATCTACGCTTCCGGTCTGTTCCCCTACGGGCTTTACGATCATAAGTGGGAGAACGAGGTTCGATTTGCGCTGAGTACCGATGAACTCTCACCAGAGAATGTGGGCAGGGAAAAGATAATCAAAATGCTTAAGGATTACAAACCGCAGTATCTCTTGATATCAGCTGCCCACAAATTTCCCCCTGAACCTCAAAGTGATATATCAAAACCTCTATATAGCTGGATTAAGGGAAACGGAGAGTGTTTCGAAGAGGTCTACTCGGACAGCGGTGCTTCGGCATTCAAGGTCCGGGATGGCTGCGTGATTACCGCTGCTGGCCTGGGGCTTTAGGCTTTGGGCAATTGGAAGGATTTATGAGAGCTCTGCAGATTGGACAGTTGAAAACGATTTCAGAAAACGGTAACATCCCAAAATTATTGCTTTTCCGGGCTCAGGGCAAAAACAGATATTTGGATCCATGAATTAAGTACATTACCTGAAGGAGATCCCTGCCTCACGATGCTGATACTTGTGACCAACGACGACGGGATCTATGCCCCTGGAATAACTGCCCTGTCCGAGGCTCTCAAGGACCTGGGAAGAGTAGTTGTTGCAGCACCTGACAGGGAACGAAGCGCCGCAAGCCACTCTCTGACCCTCCACCACCCCCTGCGGCTGGAGGAGATCGCAGAGGACCGCTATGCGGTAGACGGAACTCCCACTGACTGTATCCACCTTGCAGTTCATGTAGTGCTGGACCGAAAACCGGACCTCCTTGTGTCAGGTATCAACAGGGGAGCGAACCTGGGTGGTGATATCACATACTCAGGAACCGTCTGGGCTGCTCTGGAAGGTAATCTCATGGGCGTTCCCTCCTTTGCCATCTCCCTTGTGGATGGAGAGTATTCTGATTACAAGCCCGCTGCACAGTTCGCCGTACAGGTCAGCACCTGGATAGGAAACTTCGGCCTTCCGTCCGATACAATCCTGAATATCAATGTACCCGATGATCCTGAAATTGCCCTGGATCATTATTGTATAACCCATCAGGGGAGAAAAAGATTTGCTGAAAGCGTCGTGGAAAAGACCGACCCAAGAGAGCGAAAATACTTCTGGATCGGAGGGGCCCCGATCCCCCCGGATGGCGGCCTGGAAACTGACGTGGGTGCGGTCGCCAGGGGATACATTAGTATCACCCCGCTGCACAGTGATATGACTAACTACAGCGCCATGGACAGGATATCGTCCTGGAATAAGGATATTGAAAAGTGACCAGGAAAAATTCGAGACCCGAGTGGGCCAGGAACAGAATGGTCGAAAAGGACATTGAGGGCAGAGGGATCAGCGATGCAAGGGTGATAGAGGTCATGCGAAAGGTGCCCAGACACCTGTTCGTCCAGGATACCCTCAGGAGCCGGGCTTATGAGGATTTTCCACTTCCCATCGGTGAGGACCAGACAATATCCCAGCCGTATATGGTCGCACTCATGACGCAGAGCCTTAAACTGAAGGGAAGCGAGTCTGTGCTCGAGGTAGGTACCGGTTCGGGCTACCAGACTGCGGTGCTTGCTGAGCTGTGTGCAAGAGTTTACTCGATGGAGCGGATACCCTCACTTGCCGGCAAGGCGAGAAAGACCCTGGACTCTATGGGATATCGAAATGTCCTGGTGCGGCTTTCCGATGGAACGATGGGATGGGATGAATACGCCCCCTACGACCGGATCCTCGTTGCTGCTGGAGCTCCCGGCGTACCGATTCCGCTGGTCGAACAGCTTGCTGAAGGAGGAATGATGGTCATCCCGGTGGGCGGTGACTACAGCCAGACACTCACAAGGGTCAGGAAGGGCAAGAATGGCCAACTGACAGAGGAGAAGATGGACGGCTGCGTTTTCGTAAAACTCGTGGGCAAGCACGGCTGGCAGGGGACAGGGAAATGAGCGAACTCATCAACTGGGTAGTGGGCTGGGCCCAGAGCCCGGCAGGGGCGACCGCTCTGTTTTTCCTTGCTTTTGCTGAATCTTCCTTCTTTCCGGTACCCCCTGATGTGCTACTCATAGCAATGGCCATCCTGAGACCGGAAGAGGCATTCTGGCTGGCTTTGATCTGCTCAGCAGGTTCGATCCTTGGCGGTGTCCTTGGTTTTTACCTGGGATGGCTGGGCGGCAGGCCCCTTCTCAACAGGTTTTTCTCCCAGGAAAAGATACATGCCGTTAAAAAAGCTTTCGAAAAATACGAAGTGTGGGCCATTGCCATAGCTGGATTTACACCTATTCCGTACAAGGTGTTCACTATATCTGCCGGCACTTTCGATATCCCGTTTCGCCCTTTCCTCGCGGCATCGGCAGTAAGCAGGAGCGCACGGTTTTTCCTGGTCAGTTCGGTCATATACTTATGGGGTGAAACAATGAAACTCTTCCTCGAAAAGTACTTCAACTGGCTCACACTGGCTTTTGTGATACTGCTTGTCGGCGGATTCTTTGCTGTCAAACCGATATTGAACAGGCATCAGAAAAGTCCCCGGTTACAGGTACCGGACCAGGATTGAAGATGGGAAAGTTTGGCTGGACTGCAGCCGCTGTATTGATCCTGTCCCTGGGCTGTGCTCAACCGCGGCCCTTCGGGCCCTCCGGGAAGATCACTCCGAAAGACTTCGGGGGTATATATCACGTGGTGGAAAAGGGGCAGACACTCTGGAGGATATCGAGGGTCTACGGAGTTGATCTGGAGACGGTGCAGTGGGTTAATAACATTGACGATGTAACCAACATCCCCATTGGGAAAAAACTTTTTATTCCCGGTGCCGACAAAGTGAAAAAAGTGATACCATACAGCCCGGGTGCGGCGGATCCGCTAGTGTCGGCCCCAGCCGTTTCCTTTGTCTGGCCCTTGCGGGCATCGCTTTCATCGGGCTTTGGTCCAAGACGGAACCGTGAGCATCAAGGAGTAGACCTCCCGGCACCAAAGGGGACCGAGTTTGCTGCAGCTGCCGGCGGGAAGGTTGCGTACAGCGGTAACGGGATGAGAGGCTACGGCAAGGTCATCGTGTTAAAGCACCCGGGGGATCTTTCAACCGTTTACGCTCACAATTCGGTTAATATGGTCAGGCTGGGTGATAGGGTTGTAAAGGGCCAGGTAATTGGCCGAGTCGGAAGAACCGGACATGCAACTGGGCCTCACCTCCATTTTGAGATTCGCAGGCGAGGGGTAGCGCAGAATCCGCTGAACTACCTTCGGCGGTGAAGGACGGGGTATGAGCCAGGACGGTAAAAACAAGGGATCAGGCTCAGGACGCTCTTCCTGGAAAGATCCGGTTAGGATCTACCTTGAGGAGATTCGCCGGACAAAGTTGCTGACTGCTGCCGAAGAGCTGGATCTTGCCAAAAAGGTCTCTGAAGGTGATGAGGGGGCCCGGCAGACCATGATAGAGTCAAACCTTCGCCTCGTCGTAAACATAGCCAAACGTTATGTTAACAGGGGTCTTCCACTCCTTGATCTCATAGAGGAGGGCAATCTCGGCCTCATCCGAGCTGTCGAGAAATTCGATTACAAGCGGGGTTTCAGGTTCAGTACCTATGCCACGTGGTGGATTCGTCAGTCCGTAGAAAGATCCATCGTTAATCAGTCCAGGATAATCAGGCTCCCTGTCCACGTCTCGGAGGACATCAACAAGGTGCTCAAGGCCGAAAGGAAGCTTTACCAGACACTTGGGAGGGAACCAAATTACAGGGATGTTGCAGAGGAACTCGAAGAGAGTGAGGCCAGGATCCTTCACATCATGAACCTGGTAAAGAGAACCACTTCCATTGAAGCGCGCATAGGTGAGGAGGAAGAACAGGAACTCATCGATATGATCGAGGACGAAAAAGCCGAGCTTCCATCTGAAATGGTGGAGGTCGAGCGAAAATTCGATCTCATATCGGGCTGGCTCATGGAGCTTGCCGAAAACGAAAGAAAGATAATCATCATGCGCTTTGGACTGGACAACGGAGAGCCCAAAACCCTGGAGGCCATCGGAAGAGACTACGGTGTGACCAGGGAGAGGATCCGTCAGATAGAGGCAACCGCGCTGAGGAAACTCAAGAGGCTTACGCAGAAGCTCAACCTATCACT
>CAYVSA010000093.1:2849-5953 GCA_964454175.1 uncultured Pseudomonadota bacterium | reverse complement strand
CAGCGGTAAGGGCTGACTAGCCCTCTCTGCGGCCATCTGCGTTACAGGCTCTTGTAAAACCAAAACTTGACATAAACCCCTCTGGCATAAACAATCTCTGTATATGATACTGACTTGCAAACCACGGGATCCGATGAGAAGGAACAACTGAATGCCAGGTAAAGGCGCAACGGAAACTAACGACGTCACAATTGTCGTGGGCGGCCAGGCTGGTCAGGGAATTCAGACAATCGAGTATATACTGGCCAGGGTCCTGAAGCGGTGCGGCTTTAATGTTTTCTCCACGAAAGAGTACATGTCCCGCATCAGGGGCGGGAGCAACTCCGCAACTATCAGAGTGGGGTCCGGTCGGGTAAACGCCTATGTCGACCGTATCGACTTGCTGGTCCCCTTCGACGTCCATACCCTTGAGCGCTTGAGAAGCCGCATAACAGACAACACCCTCATTCTTGGAGAAAGGACAAAACTGGATTCAGACCTGAAGGTTGTGGATGTGCCCTTTCAGGCATTGGGCGAGGAGGCCGGGGGAAGCATCTACGGGAATACCGTTGCTGTGGGTCTCCTTTCGGGCATACTGGAGGGCGACATCGCCTGTCTGGATGGGTACCTCAATGAGCACTTTGCGCCCAGGGGTTCTCAAGTATTGGAAAACAACCTGAGGGCCGCCAGAAAAGGCTACCGGATAGGCTGCGATCTAAGGACTTCGGGCAAGGTTAACATCTCCCTGGAAAAAGACCCCGAAGTATCCGGAGAGATCCTCCTGAGCGGTACCGAAGCTGTGGCCGTCGGCGCCCTGGCGGGCGGCTGTAACTTCATCTCCGCCTATCCAATGTCTCCCGGAACGGGAGTACTGACATATCTTTCCTCTCACGATGAGGAGTTCGGGGTTATTGCCGAGCAGGCCGAAGATGAGATCGCCGCCGTGAACATGGCTATCGGTGCCTGGTATGGCGGGGCCAGGGCCCTGGTGACGACATCAGGCGGAGGATTTTCCCTGATGGAAGAGGGGATAAGCCTGGCGGGCATGACCGAAACACCCCTTGTGGTTCACCTGGCCCAGAGGCCGGGGCCCGCAACTGGCATGGCCACGCGAACGGAGCAGGCAGACCTGGAAATGGTCCTCTACTCAGGGCATGGTGAGTTTCCCAGGATTATCTATGCGCCCGGAACCACTGAGGACGCTTTTTTATTGACAGCCAGGGCATTTAACAAGGCGGCCGAGCACCAGGTCCCGGTGTTCATCCTCACGGACCAGTACTTCGTTGATTCATATTACAATATCCCGCGCCTCGACGTCGACCAGGCCAAAGCCGAGGAGCACATAGTCGAGACCGGCGTGGATTATATGAGATATCAACTTGCGGAAAACGGACTTTCTCCCAGGGGAGTGCCTGGATTCGGGGAGGGGCTTGTCGGTGTCGACAGCCACGAACATACGGAGGATGGGCACATAACCGAGGATGTGGGGCTTCGAAACAGCATGGTCAAAAAGAGGCTGAGCAAACTTGAGGCGATAAGAGCCGAATCAGTGCCGCCGACCCTTGTGGGCAGGAAGGACTACTCAATCCTGGTGATAGGATGGGGTTCAACTTTCCATGTTATAGCCGAGGCAGTTAACTCCCTGTGCAGGGATGACGTTGCCTTCATGCACTTTTCGCAGGTATATCCTCTTCCGCCGGCCACAGAGGAGTACCTGGGGAGGGCCGAGAGGATAATCGCAGTAGAGAACAATGCGACAGCACAGTTCTGCAGGGTCCTGAGGGCCAACACGGGGATCTGTGCCCACGAGAACATACTGAAATTCGACGGCCGGCCCTTCGCGGCTGATACACTGGCGGGTGAGATAGATGAACTGCTATAGAGCAGAAATTGGAAAATTAGAAATTGGAGAATGGAAAACGGAGAATCAGAAAAACCAGGGAAAAGCTTTAACGCAGAGGGCCGCGGGGCGCCCATGCGGGCGGATCGCAGGGGACCGCAAAGAAGAATTATGATTTTTGGTTTTTATAGGACATTGAAAGCGAAAAGAGCTCAATGCAGGGTATCGCAGGTCGCCCATATAGGTGGATCTCTGGGGGTCACAGAGAAATATACTCTGTGTTAGGTTTTTGCCAAGAGAAGCTTAATTGCATGTTGGTTTCCCCCGCGGTTCCCTGCGGTCAGGGCTGAATAGCCCTCCCTGCGGCCCTCTGCGTTAAGGTTTAAAGGGATAATCCTCGAAATGCTATATTTATGTAATTTCTGAGGAGTTGAGTGAAAGACAGAGAGGTTATTAATGGGTAAAAACAAATTCAACATGGGAAATATCGAGATCTCCTGGTGCCCCGGGTGCGGGAATTACTCTATCCTGGATATCCTGAAGGACACCCTGAGCCATGCGGGACTAAAACCCCGGGATATCGTCATGGTCTCAGGTATCGGGCAGGCAGGGAAGATACCCCACTACCTTCGGTGCAACTTCTTCAACGGCCTCCACGGGCGGATATTGCCTTTGGCGACGGCAGTCAAAGCAGTCAACCCGGCAATGACGGTCATAGCCGAGAGCGGGGACGGCGACACCTACGGGGAGGGCGGTAACCACTTTATACACGCGATACGTCGCAACCCTGACATCACCAACATCGTCCATAACAACATGGTTTACGGCCTGACCAAAGGGCAGGCGTCGCCGACCAGCCAGGAGGGTTTTACAACTCCTGTGCAGGTCCACGGAGTGCACAACGAGCCCTTAAACCCGGTAGCAATGGCGATCTCCCTGAACGCGTCCTTCGTGGCCCGGGCTTTTGCCGGGGATCCTGAAAAAACCAGGGAGACGATCGCAAAAGCCATCGAGCACGAAGGGTATGCTCTCGTGGATATCCTGCAGCCCTGCGTGACCTACAACAGGGTGAACACCTACAAGTGGTTCAAGGAAAACACCTATTACATGGACGAGTCGTACGATCCGAAAGACCGTCTGGAGGCATTTCGAATTGCCATAAGGAGGGGCGCTCTGGCTCTGGGAGTTCTGTACAGGAGCCCCGATAGATCTACATTTGAGGATTCACTACCGGCTTTGAAAGTTTCAGACAAACCGCTCTACGCGAGGGAAGTGGATAGGGAGA
>CAYVSA010000093.1:0-2749 GCA_964454175.1 uncultured Pseudomonadota bacterium | reverse complement strand
ATCCTTCCAACACACATTCCGCAGTGCATTCCCTCGATCTTAAGGGAGATAGTGTTAGCATCATCTGACATGGTCGGATCTCCTTTCTAAAATTTATCGGTAAGGCAATATTAACTCCTGATCCATTGACGGTCAATCCTGGTCTAATGGACTGAAGAGAATTGGGCAGTATGTGTCCAAACCAGAACATAATTACCTCAGGAATTACACGGAAACTGACAAGGTCAGGGCTCGCTGTCCAATAATTACCCGGAAACTATGGTAATTTTTATTATTGTCAAATATATTAGTATGTGCTAAATTGACACTGCCGGCAGATGCTTTTGACACGTTCCTGGCTCTTTAGACCGCCTACGACAGCCCCGTTAGGTTGTTCAACAAGCACAAAACGGCACTTTTCAAAAAGGGGGCAGGCATATTGTTCAAGGGTTACCAATATGAAAAATCCAGTACAGGATTTAGGGATGGTATGAGAACTGCCTGGGGGAACTTTCCATGGTAACCAAGATGAAGATCCTGATTATGGATAGCGATCGACAGGAGGTACGTCAGCTGACGGGTTTGATCTCCGGTGTCAGAGATGTTGACATGGAGATAGAGGTTGCAGAGGACATAAACAGGGGCCTGTCCATTGCCGGCAGGGAAGAGATCGATATCATCCTCCTTGACCTTCTATTTCCAGGAGAAAGGAGGATCAGTGCTATCAGAGTCGTTCACGAATCACTACCTGATATACCCGTTATTCTCCTTGCTGGCTCTGAGAACGAGGCTGCAGCGCTTGTCGGGCTCAGGGAAGGGGCGCAGGACTACCTCATTAAGGGCACCTTCGACTCCAATCTTCTCGTTAGATGCATCAGGCACGCCATTGAAAGGCAGAAAATAAAAGGAGAGCTGAAAAAGACCATCCAACAACTTAGTGTAAGTGAAGAGAGGCTCTACAACATCATCTACAGCAACTCTGACGGTATAGTCATTGTCGACCGGGAAAACAGGGTCAGCTTCATTAACCCGGCCGCGGAGTACATCCTTAATAAAACAAAAGCACATCTGCTAGGAAGTGAATTTGAATATCCCATCGAGATAGGGGGAACCAGGGAGATAGAGATCAGGCGTTCCGACGATGATGTCACAGTCGCTGAAATGAAAGTGGTTGTTATCAAGTGGGAGGGAAAAAACGCCTTCCTCATCTCCTTCAGGGATATTACCGAACTCGTAAAAATGAGAGAAAAGTTAAAGGGTCTTGCTTTCCAGGATGAACTGACGGGGATCAGGAACAGGAGGGCATTTCTCGTGATCGCGGAAAAGATGATCAGTATCGCTGATCGTTCAGGCAGGGAGCTCAATCTTTATTTCATGGACATGGACAATATGAAGTGGATCAACGACAACCTGGGTCACCTCAACGGTGACAGGGCACTGGTGATCATCGCCTCCATTCTGAAGGGCAGCATGAGGGCATCGGACACCGTTGCGAGGGTGGGGGGTGATGAGTTCGCCATAATGGCCGTCGACTCCACCGTCGAAGGAGGAAAAACGCTCCAGGAAAACCTCTACAAGGCCTTCGCAGAGAGGAACAGTTCAGGGGACCTTCCCTTCGAGCTTGCTGTCAGTATAGGGATGGCGCACTACGATCCGGTAAGCCCCTGTACACTCAGTGAACTCCTGTCCAGCGCCGACGCCGACATGTATAGGTCCAAGGTAAAACGAAAGAAGAATAAAGAGTGGATACTGAAGTATGGTTCAGGATAGCGCGGCGTGATGCCGCAGTTTCTGGTTTCTGGTCAACCATTAACAAAAAGAGTGAAATAAGTTGTGAAAGACGAGCGAAAGACAAAAAAACAGCTGATAGAAGAGCTCAATACACTTCGAGAGCAGCTGGACCAGAAAGCAATAAAGATGACCTCTGAGGCGGGTGAGGACAGCTACCGGGTTCTCATGGAGCAGGCGTCCGACGGGATTTTCATCACCGACACAGAGGGACGATATATAGATGTAAACAGGGCTGGCTGTGAGCTGCTTGGATACACCAGGGAGGAGATCCTTGACCTGAAACTACCCGACCTGGTCCCTGGCGAGGAGCTGGAAAGTCAGTCAGAGACAATCGATACCCTCCTTGATGGTCAGACCACCATTGCAGAGCGGAACCTCCTTCGAAAGGACGGGTCGATCGTGCCCACCGAGATCTCCGCAAAGCTCCTTCCCGACGGCAGGCTCCAGGGAATTGTTCGTGACGTAAGCGAGCGGAAAAAATATGTGAGTGAGATAATCAGGAGCCGTGAGCAGTACAGGTCCCTTTTCGAGAACATGATTAACGCCTTTGCCCTGCACCGAGTTGTATGCGACGAAAAGGGTCGGCCAATTGATTACGTCTTCGTTGAGGCGAACCCCTCCTTCGAGGAATTAACCGGTCTGATAAGGAGTGACATCATCGGAAGAAGAGTGACCCAGGTCCTCCCCGGCATCAGGGACGACAAGTTCGACTGGATCGGCACCTATGGAAAAGTTGCCCTGACAGGAGAATCGGTACGTTTCGAAAGTTATTCTGAACCCCTCGACCGCTGGTACTCGGTCATGGCCTACTGTCCTGAACCGGAATACTTTGTTGCGGTGTTCGAGGATGTTACGGACAGGAAGTTCGTTCAGGAAAGTCTGGCGGAAAGCGAGGAGAGGTACAGGGAGCTCGTAGAGAGCACGGATGACCTGATCACCGTTGTGGACGGGGAGGGCAGATTCGTCTTCGTGAACCACA
>CAYVSA010000092.1:0-6233 GCA_964454175.1 uncultured Pseudomonadota bacterium | reverse complement strand
CATGTCGTTGCCGTGTATCTCGTAATCAATTACGTCTGACATGTTTTCTCCTTTAAAGAGGTGGGGGAGTGGGCCGGCCCTCAAGACTCTCCTATTGCCCCTGGTTGGGAGTCACACTCTCACAGTTAAAATTCACAGGTATACGAGAAGCGACTGCATCCTTCCAGCTCACGGCATCTGAAACCGTTATTGGCATCATATGGGTGTGGGGGCCGTAGGAATTATAAGTCGTCACCGGGATTTCGGTTTCTGTATTTCTAGTCCCAGAGAAAACAATAGTAGCTTTCAAAGTAATGCCTGTAAGAGTTTGAAACCTTGGATCACCTTTTGTGTTACAACCCATGCCCCCAAAGTATGGAGGGATATTCCACGAAGTGTCGATGTCGAGGACACATTGTTGTTCCCCCTCAAAGTTCGCGTCCAACTCTGGCATTGTGTGCCATACCCCAGTCCGAGGATGACCATCAACTAAAATAAGATAGCCGAAAGAAACTGATCTCACCCGTTTTCCCTGGCAAAGGGGGGTGTTTGCTTGCAAACGTATACTCAAATTATCCGGTCCGCTGACCCTACCTTCCCTGTCAGCCATATAGTGCCAAACTGCGGGAGCAATCTGCATTGTGTAGGGTTGAGTGCGTATGGGCTGTTGGACAACAGTGGCCTGAACAGGCTGCTGCGGCTGTGTGCTTATTGGGGGGGGTGCTTTTATTGACGGGCTTCGATTGAACCTGGACCGGGCCTTTGGCTGGAAGGAACGGGGCTGCTGCGTGGGGGTAATTACCGTGGTGCCGGAACCGGTTCCAGAAGTGGTCCCTTGGGTTGTCCAGGTACGAGGTTGTGTTGGCTGAACCGTCTGGGTCTGAATGGGAGCCGGCGCAGAAACAAGCGGCTGCCTGGGCTGCTGAACTGGCTGGGGCTGAGTAGTGGTCGTCGCGCCGCCCCATTTGGGGAGGTTTCCAGCAGAGGCCCATTGACCGCCCAGTAGAACACCGGCAGCGACAAGAACAGCAAAAACAGTTTTAGATCTTGAAATGTTCATTGTTTCACCTCTTCCTGGAAGAGTGGAGTGAGGTCTGACCCCAAGATAAAGCTATTTGGGCGGCACCACTATCATGATCTCGGTGGTCATGTTCTTGCTCAGTCCGAACCAGCCCGGGAGGTTCTTGTTTTTAACCACCATAATCTGCTGTTTTCCCATGTAAGCGGCCGGGCTTTTGCTTGGTTCGCCGTTGTAAAGGATCCAGCTTCCGTATTCGGCGTTAAGCGCCCAGGCTGGGAATTTTCCTTTATAGAACGCACGTACATCCTCCACCGGCGCCGAACTGGCGAAACGGGCGCCCATCACCTCATCACCCAGGCCGCCGTTGGTGAATTCAGCACCCTCGTAAAGGGGTATCCCGGCCGCTTTCAGTATCTTCACGTCCTTGGCCGGAAGGTCGGCCGCCAGGACTGTCCCCGCTGAGAAGATCAGTAACAAGCAGATCGCCAATGTAATAATTGTCATTCTTTTCATAACGTTTATCTCCTTTAAACAATTCCGACCCTCACTTGGGTATGCGGACCGTTATTTCCCTGGTGTTGTCCCCCGGATAATTGTCTGTTTTCACTGCGAAAATATATGGCTTTGTGGAAAGCTGCTTGACCTCCAGGCCTTTGGGGCCCTTGTAGACGACCCTCCGGTCATTGATGGCCGTTGCCGACCAGCCCGGGAGTTTGTCCTCGTACCAATCCATGATCTTGTCTACGGTATCTTCGGTATCGAACCACATGACAATAGCGGCATCGTTGTCACCGGAAACATATTTGGACCCTGGGTAGACCGGGATGCCTGCATCTTTAAGGGCCTGCACCTGGTCAGGGGTGAGGTCCGCGGCCGGTGCCATTGAAGGCAGGGCCAGGCCAAAAAGCATTAAAAAAGCCACCAGTATTTTACATGTCTTCTTCATCCAGCACCTCCTGGTATCACTGTTGATATCGACCCCAAACGCATTACTTTATCTCTCAGTCCGGCTGGAACCTTATGTTTATGCCGCTCTGCATGCCCGGCATGGTGCACGGCATCGACACATCTGTCTTGGACACATCCACCACATTAGCCGTCTCCGGATCGTAGTTGCCGGCCGGCCCCGGATCCTTGTCCGAACAGCTAAAACTCATGCCCTTTGACCATTCATTGCAGTACCAGCCGTCCATTTTTTTCCGGTACCAGACGGAAACCTTTTCATAGGGATCCGTTGAAAGGAGCACGGCCTCACTCCACCCGGACTCACCCCAACCACCTGTTTTTACGGTACATAACCGGCTTCCGGGATAGGCAGGTATACCGGCCTTCGAGAGATCGGGAACCTCCCGCTCGGCCGGTGAGACCATCATCCCAAACATGTCGTCAAGCTTGGCCAACGGTGCCAGGGGTTCGGCCCAGACCGCCCCGCATATTCCGGTCAGCATAATAATCAGTGCAATTACGATTATCTTTTTCATGTTGATTTCCTCCCTGTATCCTCCACTTGCAAACCGTCTGCGAACGGCTTTTCCCCCCTCCCTCCAACAGGAGTAATGAAAAAATGCTGCCTACTTTATCCGTATCGATATCGCACTTCGAAACGCCCCGGCATCAATCTCGTCCAGGCACGCAATCCATTCGTCCCAGTGGCTGACAGACATGGCCTGGGTCGTGTTGGACGTAAGTTGTTTGGCCTGCGACATGTACTGCTGCATTTCAGCGAACCGGCCCTGGCGGGCGAGCTCCTCCAGCTTGGTCTGGAGTGACACCTGGTCCTGCTGGGCACCGCTGACGCCGCCTTCCATTTTTTCCTTGCAAGCCGCCAGTTTTTCATCCGCGGAGAAGTGCGGGAAAAAGGCCTCATCAGCCAGATATATGTATTTTGCCTTCACTGCCTCGAGGTCTTTTCGGCTATGGTTGGTTTTCACAACTCCAGCCGAGCCTGAGGCGATCTCCCCCTCCAATGGGTCCAGAATGTCGGATTCAGTGATCCCTGAGCCATTACGCCAGACGACTACAGCATCGAACTCCAGGGAACTCCCCCTGCGGCCGTTAAACGATATTCTATTTGTGCTCTCGTAGGATTTTTTCGGCATCTTCCCTTCGTACCAGGCGACTGCCTTCCCGAATGCCTCGCGTGTGTAGTAGATTTTATAGGTTCGGGTCTCTGCTTTTCCTTCCCCGTCAATGATTTCAGTTTTTTCCCCACCTGAGACCACCTGCCCGGGATACATGGGAGCTGAGCCGTCGGCATGGGCCCACTGACTGCCCAGTAAAATGCCCGCGACAGCAATAATTGAAAAAACGGACCCTGGTACGAAAGTTTTCATTTTCCTCCTCCTGGTTTACCCCTGCTCAGCTATTGAGACGCCGGTCAACTCTTTCACATTCAGGGCCAGTAATCCTTAGATTTGATTTACAAGCCTGGTTTGCGCCACAGGTTGCTGATCACAAGGTCCTGATTTCCGTTCATTAACATTTCCGAAGCACGGTTCATGTTCTGTTTGCCGGACAATGAGTTTGACCATTCGCTTGTTGGGAAATGATATCTGAAGGCAAAATACGCCTTTGCGCAAGATTTTTTCCCAAGCACTGTATTTCCAAAGCTGCATCCTCCCCATTTTTTCCTGGTTGTTGCCGCATCCGCGACCATCTTGGTTTGGACCACCGTCCGGCTTGTAGCAGTGTTGGCGTAACGATAGGCATTAATTGCCCTGCGGCCCTTTGCCCACTCTTTTGCAAAGGGGATGGTCTGGGTCGGATAAAAATTTATGTAGCGGGAACCCATAACGGTGTTGGCACCAACAGCCTGCCATGCCGCTGCCAGGCGGGAACCCCAGCAGCTGGTGTGATGCACAAACCGAATGGGTAATACCCTGTAACCAGTGGATCCTCCGCTGATCCCTGCAAGGCCCTGAATGTCCGCTGCAGCTACCGAGTCGTTGCTCGTCCGGCTATATTGTCCAAAACTCGCCCGGAAACTTCCATCAGTTCCCCCGTGGGAAATGATCCATATGTCGATCGTGTACCCGTCATCCGCAAGACGCTTGATATTGGAGAAAAGGTTGGTTTTGGTTGGTACATCCTTCACGTTGGCCGTCCGCTCGTCATATTCTGAAAGATCGAGCCAGGGTTTAACGTTATCGTGTTTTAACAGGACGTTAAAATCATATAATTCCATGATCTTTTTCAGCCGGATAGTCTCCTGAAAAAAGGATATGAACGGGCTGTCACCCATATATAGAAAAATGATCGAGGCCTTTTTGCCGTTTAGCCTCGGTAGAATCGCCTGATTCTGGGGTTGGCTGGTGTTGTTTGAAGTGCCAGTTGAGGGCGATGCGCCCTGGGTTGCGCTTGTTGAAGACTGTCCAGTTGCAGTTCCAGAACTGCCAGACGTATTGCCGATACTGACGCTGCAAAAGGTCCCCTTGTTGACACCCTCTCTGAAGTAGAGAATCTTCCTGCTCCTGTTCAGGTGAAGCTTTCCGGTGCTGCCGCCCGAAAGTTCTATGAGGTTCTTTGGGTCCGCCCCGGATATCGGGAGATAGCTCGCCTGCATTTTGTAGAGAGTGTTGCCCATGAGCCTGAAGTCAGCAGTGCTTTTCCCCATGTTCATCACTATTGAGACGTCGGTGTTTTTGTCAACACACTGTACGAACTCCACGCCTCCGGTGGGCGACCAGCCCCTTTGTTGAACTTTTTTTACGGCTGTGGGGGTTTTTGACCATGCCCTCTGTGGTACCCGATTGACGCGAACAGGAGCTTTTGCGGGCGGCGCACCGGGCTGCTGAAAAGCGTAGGCCTGGCTAAAGGCGAGGATAGATATGAAAAATGCGATAATTAATGTAGCAATCAGAAGCCTTCTGATGTTCAACATTTCAATATGATTATTTTTCAAAATAGCTTTTCCCCTCTCCCCTTGCCGACTTGACAGAAATAGGGGCTCGAAATGCTTCATTCCTGATTCCGATGCCATCCGTCGTTGATCCTGATTATCAACGGGTGCTTATTTTATATTCAAAATGATTTACCGCACCGTAGCCATCAATCCTGACACCTATTCCCCTATTCATGACTTCCTTGAAAGTAAAGGAGCAAGTCTCCCCGATATTGTCCTTGCCTTTGTCGAATTCGCAGTTCCACGGTCGCCAAAGGTACGCTAAATCTCCAATATAACCCACTACTGTGGCTCTGGACTTTCCACTAAGTTTGGTTACAGTAATCGTAATTGGATCGTTGGTGTTGTAAAAATAAAAACTCAGAAACCTTTTATGGGTTTCGGAAACGATCTTGCCAGTTCTGGATGTGCCTTTTGGTGGCAACCCTGCGATCTGAGAGTTCCAACCTCTAAAATATCTACCTGTTAACGGGAACCTGTCCATACAAGCATAGAAAAAGCCCATCATCATCGGCCTTGGAGAATTAAGAATTGCAGCTGCGTTGCATGGCAATTCACCTATTGGGGTGTTCACCGTAATGGCGAAAGTTCCAGCAGTTCCGCCAGATGGCTGACTCGGGTTTGGCCCAGTAGGAATATTACCTATGGCTGCGTTGCCATTCAAAATGGCTACTAAGTAGGGTCGGTGCATCTCGCTATCAATATATTTCCAGGTAGAAAGACTCTTCGTCTGACCATTGTAAAAGGTGTCCCAAGAATCAGTTTGCCAGGGCCTAACGTGCCAGTACTTGGATTGAAGAGTTACCGTCTGTTGGACCGGGGTCATTTCGATAGGGGCGGGGGCTGAAGGCTGCTGCTCGGCCTGGGTCGCTGTCGGTTGCACCGGCGTGGCGGTAAAAGTTGCAGACCCGGTTGGAGTCACCGTGGGATCGGCCGGCTGCCCCTGAACCGGGCTGCTCGCCGCGCCGACCGTGGGCGTTATCTTCCTTTCCACCCCTTTCATCTTGTTCCGGATGTCCACCCTGGCAGGGACTTTCTCGTCAAGCTTCTGCTGCACGGGTGTTTCGGCAGGTGCCGATGGCCTGAGTGTGACGGGAGTTACGGTCTGCGGTGCCGGTGTGGCACGTATGGGTTCGGCAGGCACCGGAACTGCCTGTGGTGCCGGAGCCGTCGGGCCGGAAGGGATGCGCTGATTGACAACAGGAGCTGGTCCGGTGGGTACTGCCGGGGCTATAGGCTGAGGAGCCATAGTCGGCTGGGGAACCGGCGCAGGGGCAGGCGGAGGCGTCCAACCGGCGTCGCCTGCGGGCTGCTGGCCCCCGTCCCACTGGG
>CAYVSA010000091.1:0-6486 GCA_964454175.1 uncultured Pseudomonadota bacterium | reverse complement strand
AATTTGCCTTTGTATTATTTTCAAATTAATTATGATGGTCTACAATCAGCCAAACTTAATGAGAAAGAGTTTGATTTGGAATTCAAAGTAATTGCAGACAATAAAACAGGGGCCCGTGCCGGTGAGTTAGTTACCGACCACGGTACGATCGAAACTCCCGCGTTCATGCCGGTGGGTACTTACGGGGCCGTCAAGACCGTCACGCCGGATGAACTCAGAGAAGCGGGGGCACAGATAATCCTTTCCAACACCTACCACCTGTACCTTCGCCCCGGCTCAGGACTCATCCGCAGGATGGGGGGGCTCCACAAGTTCATGAACTGGGACGGGCCTATCCTTACGGACAGTGGAGGGTTTCAGATCATCAGTCTTACGGGCCTCTCGAAGGTCAGCGACGAAGGGGTCCGGTTCCAGTCCCACCTGGATGGCTCCAGTCATTTTCTCACCCCCGAACTGGCTGTGAATATCCAGGAGGAACTCGGGTCTGACATTGCCATGTGCCTGGACGAAGTCCTGAGCTACCCAGCTGAGGAAAAGACCATGGACTCTGCCGTCTCCCGGACCCTGGAATGGGCCAGGCGCTGCAAAGGCTCCCTCACCGGAACGGGCATGTCCCTTTTCGGTATTGTCCAGGGAGGAGTTTACGATGACCTCCGCTCAAGGTGTGCTGAAGCTCTCGTCGAGATGGATCTCGACGGTTACGCTGTCGGCGGGCTGGCTCTCGGAGAGCCCAGGGAGATGACCTGGCATGCAGTGGATGTCTCAGCATCCGTACTGCCTGTAGAAAAGCCCCGCTACCTCATGGGCATGGGAACACCGGATGACCTGCTTGAAGGGATCAGCAGGGGGATAGATCTATTCGATTGCGTGATGCCCACGAGAAACGCGCGGAACGGCACTTTATTCACACACTCCGGGAAGATCTCTATAAAGGCAGCCATCTACAAGGAGGATCCGGCCCCTCCGGATCCGGAGTGCTCTTGCTTCACCTGCCGGAACTTTACCAGGTCCTACCTGAGGCACCTTTTTTCTGCCGGTGAGATGTTAGGATTTAGGTTGAATACAATACACAACATAAGCTATTATACCCAACTTGTTTCAGATACCCGTCAGGCAATTATCGATGGAACCTTCAGGGATTTCCTTTCATCCGTAAAAAGGCGTTGGGAGGATCATTCCGCAGGTGACCAGGAAACTTGACAAACTTCAGAAGCTCAGGAACAAATCATCCTGAATTCGTAAAATAAGGAGGCACGAAATATGTTCACATCGATAGCCCATGCAGCTCAGTCGGGCCAGACCGGGCCCGGGGGAATTACAGCTTTTGCTCCCCTGATCATCCTGTTCATTATCTTTTATTTTCTCCTGATAAGACCTCAGCAGAAGAGAACCAAAGAGACTCAGAACATGCAGGAAGATCTGAAGATCGGCGACACGATCATCACCAACGGGGGCCTGTACGGAACCATCAAGAAGATCGACGAGCACGTTGTCACACTTCAGTGCAGCGACAGGGTTTTTATCAAGATCATCAGAAAAGCAGTTTCAGCCAAGGTGGATCCTATAACAATGGAAGGGGCAGAGGAGTAGTATTATCCATGGCCCAATGTGTAAGAGATCCCGGTAGTGTTTCTGCACGGTGCCCGGTTAAGCTGCGCCCTGAGACCACTTCCGAGGTTGAATGCCGGGAGGAACGATGCGTAGTAGAGTGAAAACAAAGTTTATTGTCATCCTTGCAGTTCTACTCATAGCAATTATTTCGGTGACGCCCTCCCTGACGTCATCCCTGCCCGGATGGTGGCAGAAGATCCTGCCGTCCAAGGCTGTTCAGCTGGGTCTCGATCTGAAGGGCGGGATGGAACTGCTGTTGGAGGTTCAAACAGAGGATGCGGTGAAGAACGCGCTCTCCAGGGTTGCCAGCGACCTCAAAACAACAATGAAGAACAAGAGGATCCGCTATACAAAGGTGGAGACGACTGGATCCAACAGGCTGGTTGTTGAGGTGCGAAGGGAAAAGTACCTGGATCCAGCCTCCCGGCTGATAGCGGAGGACTTCCCCGACCTGACGGCCACCGAGGATTCTACAACCCGGCTGACACTCAGCTATCCGGAAAAGGAAAGACTGCGCCTCATGGAGAACTCGGTAGTCCAGGCAGTTGAGACGATCAGGAGCCGCGTTGACGAGTTCGGTGTGGCCGAGCCCACTATCCTGAGACAGGGAATTGACAGGATCCTCATCCAGCTGCCGGGGGTCAAGGATCCTGCAAGGGCGGTCCAGCTCGTGAAGCGGACGGCGGTTCTGAAATTCATGCTGGTTGACGAGGGCGCTTCTTCCGAGAATCCGCCCCGCGGTGATGTCATCTATTATTCCCGGCAGTACGACGCTTCAACCGGCAGATCCAGCAAGACGACCTACGTTCTGGAGGACAGGGTCCTGTTGACAGGGGATACAATACGTGACGCCCGCGTCAGGTACGACTCGCAGTACAACCAGCCTTACGTGTCCCTGACCTTTGACAAGGTCGGAGCCAGGATATTCGAACAGGTGACCGGGGATCACGTCAAGGAACGGCTGGCCATTGTCCTGGACGACAACATCTACTCTGCTCCGGTTATCCAGGAGAGGATCTCCGGCGGGCAGGCGCAGATCAGCGGAAGCTTCTCTCCCGACGAGGCGACGGACCTGGCCATCGTCCTCCGTGCAGGTTCACTGCCGGCACCCGTCAAGGTCCTGCAGAAGTGGACCGTCAGCCCCACTCTCGGCGCAGATTCCATCAGGAAGGGACTGATGTCGATCCTCTTCGGTTTTATCCTGGTAATTATCTTCATGGTCTTTTACTACCGTCTCGCGGGCGCTGTGGCCAACGTGGCCCTGATCCTGAACATTGTTCTGATAATGTCTGCCCTGGCGCTGCTCCAGGCGACCCTGACACTCCCAGGTATAGCGGGGATCGTCCTCACCATCGGCATGGCAGTCGACGCCAATGTCCTGATCTTCGAGAGGGTGCGCGAAGAGCTCAGAACAGGGAAGACTGTGAGGGCTGCGTTAGACAGCGGTTACGCCAAGGCTTTCCTGACTATCGTTGACGCAAACATCACTACGCTCATCGCAGCCGTCGTACTGTTCCAGTTCGGGACCGGGCAGGTTAAAGGATTTGCCGTAACGTTGAGCATAGGTGTGCTTGCAAGCATGTTTACAGCCATCTTCGTCACCCGGACAATATTCGAGTTCTACCTCGAGTCCCGGAAAGTGGAAACGCTGAGTATCTGAAAACCTGTCTGGATCTGGAGGATTCGATGGAGCTGATAAAACACGACATAAATATAGATTTCGTAAATAAAAGACTTATCGCCATGGTGGCCTCGGTGGCGCTCATCATTGCAGGGCTGGGGGTGATGTTCATGAAGGGCGGGCCCCTCTACGGGATCGATTTTGCGGGCGGAACTCTGGTACAGCTGAAATTTGAGCAGCACCCGGACATAGCACAGGTTAGAAAAGCCCTTGATGCAAAAGGTATGGGAGCAGCTATCATACAGTCCCTGGGTGAGGAAAAGATCGCCGTCAGGGTCAAGAGCGACGCCGGTGAGGGGGATTCAGTTTCAGATGATATCTTCGCCGCGCTTGTGGAGGACTTCGGGCAGGGGGCCATCGTCGTAGATTTTGTGGAGATGGTCGGACCCCAGGTTGGCGCAGATATGCGGCGAAAGGGAATGCTTTCGATGCTATACGCCATGGTGGGGATACTTATCTACATAACATTGAGGTTCCAGTTCAAGTTCGCAGTGGGAGCCATCGCCGCCCTCATCCACGACGTGCTGATCACAGTGGGAGTTTTTTCCGTTTTCGACAAGGAGTTCACCCTGCCGATAATTGCCGCCCTGCTCACGATCATCGGGTACTCCCTTAACGACACCATCGTCGTTTACGACAGGATCAGGGAAAATATGCGCAAATCGCCCCGTGCCGAGCTGGCTGGAATTGTCAACAGCAGCATCAACCAGACCCTCAGCAGAACGGTACTCACCTCGGGAACAACACTTCTGGTGGTGCTCTGTCTGTTTCTCCTGGGCGGTGAAGTCATACACGATTTTTCTTTCGCCCTCCTTGTCGGAGTCGTTGTAGGTACCTACTCTTCAATCTATATTGCCAGCCCGATACTCCTGCTCGGTTCCGGGAAGGCGGAGTCTCAGAGGAAAAAATAGGTCATGACGGCTGTTCTGGGGTGGTTTCTCTTCTGGACTGTCCTGACGCTTTCCGTCCCCCTGCAGCTTGCTGGACTTCCCGGGACCTGGCTGATCTTTGCCGATGCCCTGGTACTGCGGATGGCTGCCGGTTCTGACGCCATATCCTGGCAGGTGCTGCTGGTCCTCGCCGTTTCTGCTCTTGCCGGGGAGGCAGCAGAGTTCTACCTGGCAACGGCAGGGGTCGGCAAAGAGGTCCAGCTCAAAGGCACGACCATGGCCGCCATTGCCGGGGGCTTGCTGGGAGGTGCTGTCGGGGCGGCTTTTGGATTCGGCATCGGTGCTCTTCCGGGAGCAGCGGCCGGCGCTTTCATGGGTGTCTTTCTCCTGGCACTGGTGTCCGGTAAGAGCATAGGTGAAGCACAAACGGCCGGGAAAGAGGCTCTTCTGGGCAGGATAAAAGGCACAGTGATGAAACTTTTTGTGGCCCTCGCCATGGCGGCGGTCCTGATAATCTCTCTGACGGCAGGGTAGAACCTTGGCAAATAACAAAAAGTGGGTCCTGACGCCGCAATGCGAGGAAGCAACCTCGGCTTTTACCGAGCAGCTGGGCATCACCCCCCTGATGGCACAGGTACTCATAAATCGCGGGATTGCTGACCCTGACGAGGCAAAGGGTTTCATCGACTGCCACCTGGGGGACCTTGCCGATCCATTCCTGGTGGGGGACATGGAAAAGGCGGTTCAGAGGATAATCGCGGCCCTCGGCAAGGAAAAGATCCTCATCTACGGTGATTACGATGTGGATGGTGTGACCGCCACATCTTTGCTTGTCCTGTTCCTCAGGGATCTCGGGTACTCGGCCTACTACTACATCCCCAACCGGGTCAACGAAGGATACGGGATCAATAAGGAGAGTATCGACAGGTTCCGCAAAAAGGGCATAAGTCTCATTATCACGGTCGACTGCGGCATCTCTTCCGTTCAGGAGATAGCCTACGCAAACTCACAAAATGTCCGTGTCATCGTCACCGACCATCATGAGCCGCCCCCCCTGCTTCCAGCTGCGGATGCACTTATAAACCCACTCCTGAAAAACTGCTCGTTTCCCTACAAGTCTCTTTCCGGCGTCGGACTCGCGTTCTACCTGGCTGCCGGTCTCAGAAAGGGCTTGAGGGACAGCGGATTCTTCGAAGACCGTCCCGAGCCTTCGCTCCTCGACTATCTGGACCTGGTTGCAGTTGGGACCATCGCGGACATCGTTCCCCTGACGGGGCTGAACCGGATCCTGGTCAAGGCGGGCATGGAACAGATCAACAGGAAACCCAGGCTGGGAATGAAGTCTCTTCTCTCGGTGTGCGGGCTGAGTGTGGGACAGGTGGATTCCTCTTCGGTGGCCTACAGGATCGCGCCGAAGATAAACGCCGCTGGCAGGCTGTCTGATGCTTCGGCCGGTGTAAGACTCCTGACAACGGACAGCAGAGAAGATGCCGACAGGCTCGCGGGATACCTGGATATCGAGAACGTCGAACGGCAGAGAATAGAGGAGAGGATCTTCAACGAGGCTGTGGACAAGATCGCGGCAGGCGGCATGCTGGAGGGCAAACAGAGTATTGTCCTGTATTCTGCGAACTGGCATCCCGGGGTTATCGGGATAGTTGCCTCCAGGCTCATGGAGCGTTTCTATCGTCCGACGATATTGCTCTCCATGGAGGATGGGGTCGGTAAGGGGTCTGCAAGGGGAATTCCTTCCTTTCACCTCTACCAGGGACTGTTAAAGTGCCAGGATCTCCTGACGGAATTTGGCGGGCACAAGTACGCTGCGGGCATAAAGATCGACCTTGCAAGTGTGGAAGAGTTCAGCGAGCGTTTCGAAAGGGTAGTGAGCGAGATGGTTTCTGAGGACGGATTCACTCCCGTACTTACGCTGGATGCGCAGACGAATATCGACGCTCTCACCTTTGACGAGGTGACCCGGCTCCAGTCCCTTGCTCCCTTCGGGGCCGGTAATCCCGAGCCAATGCTCTTTATCTCCGGCGTTAAGATCACCGAGGCCAGGGCAGTGGGCAGAAATCACCTGAGCTTCAAGGCCAACCAGAACGGATATTCCCTAGGAGCAATTGCCTTTCGCCAGGCACATGAACTGGAGCACCTGGCGCCCCTCATGGACCTTGCGGTCTATCCAGAGATCCAGACGTGGAAGGGAGTCCGTGAAGTGCGGTTGAGGGTGAAGGCGATGAGGGCGAGTGCACAGGTCTGATCATATTCCACACTTTCACTCAAAGGATCTGCCTCACGCCCGCT
>CAYVSA010000090.1:3446-6569 GCA_964454175.1 uncultured Pseudomonadota bacterium | reverse complement strand
TGGAACACTGGTGTCAGAGCAAGGAGCACTAATTCATTTACTGTGATTTTTCAATCTTTGCCGTCTGAACAAAGGCGAGGGACACCGAGTTGATGCAGTAACGCAGGCCGGTGGGCTTGGGCCCGTCGTCGAAAACGTGGCCCTGGTGCGAGTCACATCTGGCGCACAACACCTCGGTACGCCGTGTGAAGAAGCTGGAATCCTCTCTCAGGGTGATGTTCTCCCGGGCAACCGGTTCCCAGAAGCTGGGCCAGCCGGTCCCCGACTTGAACTTGGTCTTCGATGAGAACAGGTCGTTCCCGCAACCCGCGCATCGGTATATTCCCTCTTCCTTGTTGTCCCAGTAATCCCCGGTAAATGCTCTCTCAGTGCCCTGCTTTCTCAGCACACGGTACTGGGCCGGCGTGAGGATCTCTTTCCACTCTTTTTCCGAGCGAACGACTTTGTCCACCATCTCGTAGCCCCCCTTGTTAAAAGTAAAGACTTTTATCCTGCCCCCTGATGCCAGGGCAGTACCCGTCTTCAGCATTGAAGCAACTCCGGGTATAAAAGCAAGGCCGGTGAAAAGACCCGTTCGAAACAGGAAGCGCCGCCTGGACATGCACTTTACTTCAGGATCGGATGGTTTTGATAACTTTATATGCTCACCAGCAGTTTCTGGTTGATATGTCATGACTTTTCCCCCTTTATCTGTTTTGCTGTCCTCTTTTAAGTTCCTGAGTCAATTTCAATATTGTCCTCACTTATAGATTAGCAGGAATATGGTCAGAAACAATAAAGTGGTGGTAAAGAATGTGTAAAGATCAGCCCGTTTGACCCGGTGTCAGAGTAAATATCCCTTTACCTGGAACTTTAAACTATTTTTTATGAGCTGACTGGAAGGGTAAATGTGAAAGTCGCGCCCTCACCCGGTGTGCTTGTGACCTCGATATCTGATCCGTGCAGTTGGATGATGCGGCGCGCAATTGCCAGTCCCAGGCCGCTGCCGACTCTACCAGATTCTCCCCGGCCCCTGTAGAAACGTTCGAAAATATGGGGGAGGTCTTCCGGACTGATGCCGATCCCGTCATCCGTAACTTTAACCAGAACGTCCGGCCCCGAGCTTTCCATCCCCACCGTGATCGAGCCGCCCTCGGTAGTGTATCCAATGGAGTTGTCCAGCAGGTTCTGGAGCGCGCGCTCCACAAGACCAATGTCACCAGATACGGCCGGGATCTTTTCCTGTAAAATGGTGAGTTCGATCCCCTTTTCGGCAGCAGCCGGTTTAAAGTCCTGTACAATATCCTGAACGAGCTCTGCCAGCGAAAAGGGCTCGGCTTTAACATCCAGGCCAGGTGATTCAAGCCTGGAAAGCTCAAGGAGTTCTGAAACAAGCCTGCCGAGCCGCTCTGCTTGCTTCAGCGCCATCTCGATCCGCTCGGTCTTTTCGCCGTCACCAAGGCTGCTCCCTTTCAGTAAAATTGTCTCCAGGTGCCCCTGGATGGCGGCAAGAGGCATCCGCAGGTCGTGGGAGATGTTGCTTATGAGCTCTCTACGCTGTACATCAGAGTTTTCCAGGTCACTAATCTGGTCTATGATCCTCCGGGACATATCCGAAAAAACTTCTCCCAGCATGTCGATCTCATCACTTGCCTTTCCGCCTGAGGTTTCGGGCAGGGTCACCGGGATTCGAAAGTCGCTCCTGCGGAAGGACTCCACCGCTTCGGTCAACTGCCGGTGCCTTCTGGTCAGATGATTGAAGAGAACAAGACCGGTGACGAAGAGAAACAAAAGAGCAGAGGCCCATACCCATATGCTGAGCCTGGCGATGTAACTTGTCTGAAGAAGATCCATAACAGAATCGTGCTCTTCGCCGGAAAGTATGATGTAAAGGTAGCCAACAGCAGGTCCGTCCAGAGGTATAGGCGCAGCGGAAAACACCTTGAGGCTCCCGGGATTTCTCGGATCCTTGTTCCTGATGGGCAGGCCCTTTCTGCCGGAGATGTAGGTCCTGACAGGCTCGATGGGGACCTGTTCCTTGATCCTCTTTCCCGGGGGGGCCGAGTAGGCGACTACTTTGCCTTCGGTGTCGAGAAGGTAGAGTTCTATGTTGGGGTTGATGGACATGAGCATCTCAAAGCTCTTTTTGAGGCTGGCGTTGTCTATGACCGCCTCCGGGCCGGAAAACTCGCTGGTAACCAGGTAGCGTGCCAGGTTACGGTTTAACTCCTGGTTTGCTTCGTCGATGTAGGATCGGGTTATGAAAAGAGTCCAGACGGTGTTGAGTGCGGCGATGGCGAAAAACAGCATCAGGAGGATAAGTGTTATTTTCCCGTACAGGGTTCTGTGCATGTACACTTTACTATTCCGATACATCATTAGCACCGGGCAGGTCAGCGAATTTGTAGCCGACTCCCCAAACAGTAATTATGTATTTCGGATTCTCGCGGTCAGGCTCGATCTTGGAGCGCAGGTTGTTGATGTGTGAATTGACAGTGTGGGAGTAGCCCTCGTAGCCGTAACCCCAGACACTGTCAAGCAGCTGGCTCCGGGTGAAGACTCTCCCCGGGTTTCTGGCAAAGAATGCCAGAAGATCGAACTCCTTGGCAGTGAAAGTCACCTTTTCATCGTCAACTGTAACTTCACGTTTATCAGGGTCTATTTCTATGCCGCCCTGGCGGATGATACTGGTGTCTTCCGGGCCGCCGCCCTGCTTTAAAGAATCACTGCGGCGCAGGATAGCCTTCACCCTTGCCAGGAGTTCCCGGACGGAAAACGGTTTGGTCATGTAGTCGTCGGCTCCGAGTTCCAGGCCGATGACCTTGTCGGCCTCTGAGGACAGGCATGTGAGCATCAGGATAGGAGTGTATCCCGGGGCCGAGCGCACGGCCTTGCAGATGTCGAGACCGTCGGTTTCAGGCAGCATTACGTCGAGGATGATGAGGTCGTAATCGCCCTCCAGGGCCAGCTTCTTGCCCGCATCACCTTCATGGGCAAGGTCGACCTTGTATCCGAGGTCTGCAAGGTGCATCTGGAGGATTCCGGCCAACTCCCTGTCGTCTTCCACAACCAGTATCTTTCTGCTCATCCGGCTTTCCTCTTGCTGGTGTTTTTCCTGCTCTGACACCGTAAAACAGTGTCCAA
>CAYVSA010000090.1:0-3346 GCA_964454175.1 uncultured Pseudomonadota bacterium | reverse complement strand
CGGCTTTCCTCTTGCTGGTGTTTTTCCTGCTCTGACACCGTAAAACAGTGTCCAATGCCCAATGTCCAAGGTCCAACGTAAACAGTGTCCAACGTCCAACGAACTTATTTGCTCTGACACCTTGTTAATGTAACCGATTTTCCTGTTGAGTGTCACACGCAGCTGACTGATTTTACAGTTATTTTATCCTTTGTTGAGCCTTTCTGCACTTTAGATGATCTATACTTCAGAAAAGATCACCAATTAATGCGGCTGTTACGGATCAATTGCCGGTGAAGTGGTCCAGGATATCAATTCAGTCAGGAAACCACAGGGAGACGATTAAATGTCCCGAGCTTATGTCAAGCTTGTTGTAGTTCTAATGGCGCTTGCGGGCCTGCTTTTCACTCACTCCCTCGAGTCGGGCCCCGGACGAGCCGGGACATCACAAAACCAGACATTTGCTCTGACACCTAAAGTATTTGCTCTGACACCGCAGGAAGGGGACCATCAGATGACTGCCAAAGCACTGAAAAAACAGCATGTTTTACCCGCCATCGACTCCAGGGTTTACGAAACGGTCGCGACCGCAACCTTTGCCCTGGGCTGATTCTGGGGTCCTGACTCCCGGTTCGGGAGCCTTGACGGTGTTATCAGAACCCGGGTCGGTTATTCCGGTGGCAGTAAGAAGAATCCGACCTACAGGAGCCTTGGGGGGCACTCCGAGACGGTTCAGGTAGATTTCGATCCCTCCCGAATTACCTACAAAGAGCTCCTGGAAATATTTTTTGCGAGCCACAGCCCCACTAAACGTTCCTGGTCGGTGCAGTACCGGTCGGCAATATTCTTTCACGACGATAAGCAGGAGCGGGAAGCCGATATGGTTAAAAGTGATCTGGCGGAGAAACTGGATCGAAAGATCTATACGGACGTTGCGCCCTATACAGGTTTCAATCTGGCCGAGGATTACCACCAGAAGTACTCGGCCAGGAACAACAGGGTAATTTTCGAGGAGTTAAGTTCCATCTATCCCCGTATCTCCGACTTCGTTAACTCAACTGCAGTTGCGCGTGTCAACGGGTACCTGGGTGGGAACGGGAACTATGATCAGCTGGTGTCTGAACTCCCGGAGCTGGGACTTACTGAAAGATCAGGCAAATTGCTGTTGAGACTGTTTGAGGGCAGATGAAGAAAAGGGTGAACCGGGAAGGCACTTTAACCTCTGGCCAGGAGACACAACCATGAAGAAAATTAAACTAATTGTCATTGGTTTTGCGGCATTTCTGATGCTTGCGGGCACTGCCCTTGGTGCTGCCAGCGGCAAGGCCACATTTTACGTGGCCTGATACGATGTGGGAAAAGCTGCCCTGGAGGGGCGGCCCGGTATAATCGATGTGAAAAACGGCTGGAGCGGGCGCCGTGAGATAAACGTGGTTACATTTGACAAGGAGAAGATAACCGTTGAGGAAATGGAGCAGATCCTCATACAGGAGAAAACATACAGGGGAACGGCCGGTGAGCCCTGAGCCTGATGTTGATATAGTAAAGGATTGGTGGATCATGAAAAAATCAATAATTCTTTTAGTCGCTGTGGCATTCATACTGGTAGCCGGAATCTTTCCGGTAGTGAGCGCAGGGGCCAGGGAGGTTATGATGAAGCCCGGGATGGACAGTGAAAAACATGAAGTAGCTATCTTTGCGGGCGGATGTTTCTGGTGCATGGAGCACCCCTTCGATGAACTCGATGGTGTCATCTCAACCACCTCTGGCTATATTGGCGGAACCAAGGAAAACCCGACGTACAAGGAGGTCTCCGCAGGTGGTACCGGGCATGCTGAGGCCGTTAAGGTGTTATACGATCCGAAAAAAGTGTCCTACGAAAAGCTCCTCGAGGTATTCTGGCGCCAGATCAATCCGACGACACCGGACCGGCAGTTCGTCGACGTCGGGAGTCAGTACAGATCGGGTATTTTCTATAACAGCGAGGAGCAGCGAAAACTGGCCGAGAAGTCCAAAAAGGTGATGGATGAGTCCGGAAGGTTCGGTGCGCCTATCGTGACCGAAATAACCGCGGCTGGAACCTTCTACCCGGCAGAGGATTATCACCAGGACTACTACAAAAGGAACCCGATCAGGTATAAATATTACCGTTTCGGCTCCGGCCGGGACCAGTACCTTAAGAAGATATGGGGTAAAGGGTCCTGAAGCTGAAAAGGTGTCAGAGCAAATAGTGCTAGAGAAGAATTTTTGGGCCTGATGGCTTAGTTTCGGTATTTTTACAACCATCGAAGTAAGCTCTTTGTTACCGAAACAGCTCTACTTGACAGGGTTTTCAAAGTTGGTGTACCTGCTCTGACACCTTTTTTATGTTTTGCTCTGACACCGAAATACAAAAACGCCTCCTTCTCAGGAGGCGTTTTGTTTCATATGCGATAATCAGTACGTCAGGTCAGACGCTTGGCTTCATCAGTATCTTGCCGAAAAGCCCCTTGCCGGTAGCCATTTTTGTGTGCGCTTCGGCGGCCTGCTCGAAGGAGTAGACCGAATCGATAATCGCCTTGATCTTACCCTTGGCCATCCACTTGAAACCCTCTTCCAGCTCTGCCCGGGTGCCCTGGGTAGAACCCAGGATGTTGATGCCCTTGAAGAAGATGTGGCGCAGGTCCACTTTGGCATTATATCCGGTGGTAGCGCCGCAGGAGACTAATGTACTGCCGAACTTCAGCAGCGTAAGCTGCTTGTTAAAGTGGGTCTCCCCGATGTGATCAAATGAGACGTCGATCCCGGGTGCCGTGCCGGCTGCCTTGGCGATCTCTTTGCTTATGCCCCGTACTTCCTTATGCCAGTCATCTTTCCTGTGATCTACGGCGTAGTCTGCGCCGAGCTCCATGCACTTGTCCAGCTTGTCGGGGCTGGCCGTGGCGATGACACTGCAGTTGTACAGCTTGGCTATCTGTATGGCGAAGCTGCCGACTCCCGAGCCGCCGCCCATCACAAGTACCGTCTGTCCCGGGACGATCTTTGCCCGGCCCACCAGCATGTGCCATGAAGTCAACAGGGTCATTGAAGCTGCCGCTGCTTGTTCGTAGCTGACCCCTTCGGGGATCTTGACCACGTTGACCTCTGGTAGATGAGTGATCTCGGAAAAGCCTCCCCAGTTAGGACCGGTCTGGAATCCCCAGATGGTGCGGTTGGCGCAATCGAACTCTCGGCCGGCTGTACAGGCGCTGCACACACGACACGACATGTTGGAGTGAGAAACGACGCGGTCACCCACCTTTATGTGTCTTACATCTTCACCTACGGCAACTACCTCGCCGGCGGCATCTGAGCCGGAAACGTGCGGCAGGATCACCGGGATCGGGTC
>CAYVSA010000089.1:0-6578 GCA_964454175.1 uncultured Pseudomonadota bacterium | reverse complement strand
TCGGTCCCGGGCCGGGAGTGAGGTGGGGGGGTATGGGCTAGATCATTGAAGGAGGGAGATACGATCTCCCGAAAGGGCTCTTTCTATTTTCTGGGCTGATCCCCAGTAAAAGTTAGGCTCTGCAAAAACCACAACTCCATCGGGTCCGACGATGACACTGGTTGGAAGGGCGTTTAACTTGTACTTGTCCCAGATCTTCAACCCTTCATCCACAAGGATCGTAAAGGGCAGCTTCCAGTCCATAACAGCCTGCTGCATCCTGGTCAGGCTTTCCATGTCTGGAGTTTCACTCTCAGCGTTAACGGCCAGGAACACCAGTTCCGGGTATTTCACCTTCAGTTCCTTGAGATAGTCCATTTCCTCTTTGCATCTGGAACACCAGGTCGACCAGAAAGCCAGGAACACTGTCTTGCCGCTGAATTCGGACAGGGTGACCTTTGAACCGTCAAGAGCACTGGCTGAAAAATCAGGGGCCGTCTGTCCTTCGGCAACATCAATTGCATAAGCAGCCGGAGCATAAGCCAGAGCCATGGAAAATATGGCTGCTGCCAGTATCCCCGTGACTTTTACATCCGTGTTCCGATCGGCTGCCATTTCTTATTCCTGTCTCCATGGTCTGAACTACTATATAACAAACCAAACTACCATAACTGCAATTACTGCGTGCAACTTGGGTGCCAATAGACCCGCAGGGACAAAACTCCGCAACCTACTGTAAAACAAGGAAATCCTTCAGCGAGGAAATTTATGATATTTTCTTTGCGCACAAAAATTGTCAATAAACCTGACAATACGACAAAAACTGTCAGTATTAAGTACGCAGTCCAACAGATGCGTGACTAGTAGAACCAGGCTATAGGCTAAAGCTTACAGCCTCCAGCCCATAGCCCATGGCCTATCGCCCATTGCCCCTTACAGCACCTTCTGATCCACCTTGTCCAGCAGGTACTGGCGAGCCTTGAATAGGCCACCTACTATAAGTGCAACGAAAACCGTAGCACCACAAAAGACCAACGCTATAACCGCCATCATTGTGATGAACTCCAACATTTCAAACACCTCCTCTCGTTCAGTCAACTACCAAGCTTGTGCAAAATATAACAAGCCCTGCCCCCCATGTCAAGTCTTTTTTTGTTATATTTTTCACTATCCTTATTTTACAACGCTATATATAGCACCTGTTTTCACTTTCACAACAAAAGTACGCTTTATCCGCCTGCTCCCTAACCCTTTATTTTACCTTCTACAAGCCCGGCCCCTGTGATAGCATTCTGCATGACGAAGCCCATCCAACCGAACCCGGACGGGTGGGCTCCTGTCCTGTACAGCGCTGGGAAAATGGTCATGGGAAGCGGTGTCCCGAATGCCTGATTAATATTGAACAGGAACTGTTTATGTCTGAAAGCCTGGAAACTCTTATTGAAGCATTTGCGGTAAACCCTCACCCTGTAGCGAAGTTTATCGCTCTGTCATATTACAGGATAGTTGAGGAGGGGCTTGCCAGGCGTTTCAGGCCTTATTCTCTCGCTGACATCGCTCCAGGGCTATTCGATGCCCTCATGGAAAGGAACTTTTCAAAGATCCGGACACTCTGGATGGATATGACGGAACACATGAAAAGAGCTGCCATCATCGGCCCTGTTTTTCAGCTTGCCCTGGAACTGGAAACAGGCATGGAACAGGCACTCAGGGAAGAGGATGCATCTTGACTTTCCTGCTGGCAGCAGTCGTCTTTGTTGGCGCAGGCCTTTTCGGAATGCTGGGCTTAAGTGGCGCTGTTGTTTACGTTCCGCTCCTGTCGTGGTGGGGTTTCGACTTTAAAACCGGCGCTATACCGCTCAGCGTTCTTCTGGGTACGGCAACCGCTTTTTCAGCGTCAATAGCCTACCTTCGCGCGGGTCTGGTGAACGTCAGGGCAAGCGGGCTGATCATTATCACCGCAGTAGGGGGTGCGCCTCTGGGCGCCGCGGCCACCAGGGTCGTACCTGCACACATCCTCAAGATGATATTTGCCGTGATAGTTATCTTCGTTGCTGCCAGGATCTTCAGCAGCAGTGAACCTGGATCGCGAAGGGTCGTTAATGGTCCCCTTGCGGCCCTTGCCGGTCTTGCCATTGGGTTTCTGATCGGTTTTTCCAGCGGGCTTCTCGGTGTGGGGGGAGGATTCATACTTCTTCCAACACTGATGTACCTCGGATACCCCACAAAAGAGGCAGTGGCTACTTCCTCCACCGTTGTAGCATTCTCAACTCTGGCGGCTTTTTTATCCCACATTCCGGATGCGAGGTTCAATCTGACCATGGCTGCACTCCTTGTTTTTTCAGCAGTTGCCGGCTCGGGTGTCGGAGGAGCATGGGCTGCACGATCAGCCAAACCCCTGACGCTTCGCCTTATGGCGGGCACCCTGCTCGCCGTTATCGCCACGCGTCTGCTTTACGAAGCGGTGATTTCCATACCGTAATAAAGGACCATTGAAAATCAGGCAGACTTAATGGCACAGCATTGGCATATAAGCCCTGTTGGTTTAAAAAACGCTTCCTGAACCCCTGATTTGGAGAATTTGTGGTCATCATGGACAAAGTGGTGACAGGTTTCTGACTTTTTTGTTTAACAGCTGAGTTTAAGTATTGGGCATTTAACTCGTTACCCCCTGCTGTCCCTGATCTTAAACTGTTTTTTTCACCGAAGAGGTGCACCCTCTGGAAACACTGCAGCACGAATTAATAGTCCTGGCACGCGACTTTATCGCCGAGTTTCAATTTATCTGGTGGTATTTCATATCCGGCGTCGCCCTGGAAGCACTCATCAGGACCTATGGATGGCATATAGCAATTCGAAGGATCCTGGACCGGTACCGTCACGGGTCTATTTTCATGGCCACCGGTTTAGGCCTTTTCAGTCCCCTCTGTGCGTGCGGAGTCCTGCCCCTGACGATATCCATGCTCATGTCTGGCGTACCTATCGCCCCGGCCATCGCGCTTCTCGTAACCAGCCCGCTTATGAGTCCTGCCGGCTATACGCTGACCGCCTGGGAGCTGGGCAACCAGTGGGCCCTGGCAAAACTGTTTTCAGCGGCTGTAATGGGTATCTTCGCGGGGTATACCGCCCTGTTCTTCCAGCGGAGGGGCGGTTTTGATAACAAGACTATTTTCAAGAGAGGGATACCGAAGGGGGATTTTCACGATCCGGATTATCCCTGTGAAGACCTCCAGTGTGACTGCAGAAACCAGTTCAGCAAAAAATACATCGAAACCAGAACCAGCAACAAGTTCTTTGTCTTTCTGGGAAAGTTTGTTGACGGCACTTTCAAGATCGGAAAGTTTGCGGTACTCGGTATTGTCATCGAGGTCCTTGCCATGCGTTACATCCCCCATGAGTGGATCTCACCCCTGCTCACAAACACATTTCCTCTGAGCATTCCTCTGATCGTCGCGGCAGTAATACCTCTGCACGTAAACCAGATCATGGCCTCGGCCATCCTTTATGGCTTCGTAGACCTGCCTCTGGCAAAGGGTCCGGGGCTGGCCTTCCTGGTTGGAGCACCCGTCACTGCCATTCCTGTCATGGTGGTGTTCCTGACTTTTTTCCGCAAGCGGGTCTTTTTCCTCTACCTCGGCATATGCGTGGCAGGGACCATAAGCCTTGCATACATTTACCATTACCTGTTCTGATCCCATGAGATACGTGATCCACACTTTTCTCGTACTCTTGCTGCTGACGCCATCCCCGGCCTGGGCCGAACCAACTACGATCGGCGAGGTTGTAGTCAGCGACACGATCCTCTCCGGCGAAGTTGTCCTGGCTGAAAACCTCATCATCCCTGAGGGGGTCAAGCTCACCTTCAAACCAGGCACTACAGTCAAGGTCATCCCGAGGGAGGGGACCCGCACGGATTCACAGTTCGCCACTATAGAGACGGAGATAAACGTTCGCGGCTCTCTCGTGGTCGGAAGGGGCGTTTCCTTCGCCCCCACCGGCACCGCTGGCAGGGGTTCATGGGGCGGCATCGTCTCTGCCGGACCGGAAGCCGGTGTCACTGTGGACAGCGCCGAGATAAAATGGGCCCGGTTCGGGATTCTGGCCCTGAAGGGCAGTGTGAAGGTAAAAGGCACCCGGTTTATCGGCAATCACATTGGCCTTGGCGTGTCTAGTGAGGTTCGCCTTGAGGCATCCTCCAACGAATTCATTAGAAACGACATCGGAGTTCTCAACCTGCCGGGCACTAATGAACCGGTCTCGGCGGGAACTTTTAAATCCAACGGGGAGAACTCGCTATTCATGGCAAGCCAGCCGCCACAGCTCGCCCACATCCGGGATCGACCGTTGCTGACAGATGCAGGTCCGGAGTCAAGGGAATATGTGGGCCAGGCGGCCCTGGACGAGGACACTACCTGGTCGGGTACTGTAATTATCGACGGCCAGGTTGCCGTTCCCGTTGGAATAACACTGACAATTGAACCGGGAACACGGGTGCTCTTTCGTTTCCGGGACACAAACGGCGACGGCCTCGGCGAGAGCTGGATAATTGCCCAGGGAACTGTCAGGGTTTTAGGAGAGAAAGACTCGTGGGTGCTTTTTGACTCGGAAGAAACTGGCACCAGAACCGGTATGTGGGACAGCCTCTCCTATATTGCTTCCGACTCAGAGGACAACCTCGTTCGCTACGCCCTCTTCCGCAGAGGCATCAAGTCCTTTCATGGTCACTTTGCAAAAGTCCGACTTGAGCATGTCGTTTTCACGAACAACCTCAGGGGGGTCCAGTTCCAGGAATCGGAAAAGACCTCTATTGACTGGGGGACCTTCATCGGCAATCAAAGCGCTATGAGGTTCAGGGATTCAAATGTTTCGCTGTCGAACATAGTGGCCACTGACAACGTCTCAGGAGTGAATTTCCTGCGCTCCTCTGTAGACATGCAGGATATCTACATGGCCGGCAACCTGCTGGAATCAATTCTGTCGCGTGAATCTCCCACCACAATAAAAAGGGCGGCTTTTATTGGCAACCGGCGTGGACCCAGATTCAAAGGGGAAGGAGAGGGTGCAAGGCTGGAATCGGTACTTGTCACGCACAACATGGAAGAGGGGCTGTCCCTTAACAACGTAAATGCTGTTATTAAAGACGCCGAGCTCAGCCATAACGGACTGACAGGAATTTCCATCTCCGACGCGGCCACGGTTGTGTCCGGCAGCAGTATCCTGGGAAACGGCAGATTCCAGGTGGACAATAACGGATCGACAAAGATCGATGCCAGCAGCAACTACTGGGGCCCGTCGGGACCCGATCCGAAAATGATCTTTGACGGCTCCGATCAGGAGGGGCTCGGTCAGGTAATAACGACCGGTTTCATTAAAAAACCCCTCATTTTTCTCTTCCCCGGACTCGAACCTGAACAAGGTACGATTGCCGGCACCATGGTTGTCACCGGTGATATAATTACATCACCGGGTCTTGACCTGAAGTTCACGCCCGGATCATCCGTCCGATTCACCGAGCTGCCCGCAGCCTCGCTTTTCGACCTCTGCGAGGACCATCCATCCTTTCCGGCATCAGAGCTTCAGGTGCTCGGTAGATTTGATGCCATTGGTACCGCCGATAACCCCGTTATCTTCGCCCCGGCCGGCACCGGTCCAGTCCACCCCGGCATGTGGGGAGCCGTCAACCTGGCCGAGGGAAAGGGCGGGACAGTTGAGCACGCTGTCTTTAAGGGCTCTGCTACGGGGCTTCACTTGCGCAGCGCTGTGTCTGTCAGGGTCTCAGACAGTCTCTTCGAGCAGAACGAGGTGGGGATCAGGTTTTCCAGGACAAAGGTCGATATCTCTGGAAACGTTTTCAGGAACAACTGGGCAGGGATACGTTTTCACGAATTCGGCGGCGCTGTACGAAACAACACCTTCGATTCAAACGGCACTGCTGTATTCGTAACATCTGAGCCCGAAGACGTAACCCTGACCGGCAACACATTCAAAAACAGCAGCCAGTACCACATCAAGCTTGGGGAGAGGGTGTCCTCCGATATAGTTCTGAATGGAGGGCAGTTCGTATTGCCCGAAGGCCGGGAAGAAGACGATCTCATGTTCGACAAAGAGGACGAAGACTACCTGGGGAAAGTGGTCCTAAAGAATGCCCAACGGCCAACGGCCAAGGTCCAACGTGGTAAAAATTAAGAATGCCCAACGTCCAACGGCCAACGTCCAAGGTGACGAGTGATTAGTAATTGGGGTTCATCTCCCAATTAGTTGGTGAGAGGGTTTTAACAGGGATAAAGGGGATGCAGGGGATAAGAGCCGGGATTAGAAACTCTCACCCGGCCGCTCCCTGGCAGGAGCGGGATTTTTCTGAAATCAGCTGGGATCCTGGGTACCCTGGATAAAAGTTAACTTTCATCCAGGGCACCCAGGATCAGCAGCTATCCGGGTGAGGGTTTATTAAAAGGATCAATCCACTCCATCCAAACAATGAGGAATGGACATCTCAATGTGGGTTTGCTCCATCCCCATCATCCCTGCAAAAAAGTAGGGAATGGACATCTCGATGTTGGTTTAACCCACCCCCTTCATCCCCTTCATCCCTGCCAAAC
>CAYVSA010000088.1:0-6827 GCA_964454175.1 uncultured Pseudomonadota bacterium | reverse complement strand
CGAAAGGGTGTGCGGGTTCGAATCCCGCCTTCCCCACCATTAAGATCGTCCAACGTCCAATGTCCAACGTCCAACGGTAAAGAGCAGTCCAACGTCCAATGGTAAAGAGCAGTCCAATGTCCAATGTCCAGGGTCCGATATAAAACGCCATTTTCCTTGACAGAAAACGCATCTCTGTTATAGATATCTAACTTTACTGATCAGCTTCAAGGGACGGCATATCCGCCCTATTCTTTACATCTTTTATACACTCTGACGGGCTTTTCTCAGGTCCGGCATCCCAACCGGGCGGGTGCCGGTTCTGTTTCGTAATTCGGTGAAAAGTGCGTCAGATTTCCGGTGGGCAGTACCTGATCACGGGCCCGCCAGGAAGCACATGAAGGCAGTTTCGCCGGTCCCGGAATTTCCGGCGGAAGGAAGGAGTGAGATGATGGCAAACCCTAAACTTCCCATTGCCAACGAACTCGGATACTACGATATCCGGATGGAGAGCATCGGCGGCATGGGGGCAAATCTGGCTGGTCAGATCCTGGCTGAAACCTGCATTCTCAAAATGGGGTTTAACGGTGTTAACTTTGCCAGCTACGGTTCAGAAAAAAAAGGAACTCCGGTTAAATCATTCGTTCGTCTTTGCGATTCTGATCAGGAGGTAACGGATAATTCTCCCGTTGAACATCCTCATCTGCTCGCCGTTTTCGCTGGACAGCTAATTGGCAACATCCCGATAACCCAGGGGTTTACAAAAGGCGGAGTGATCGTTGTCAATACAACCATGTCCCCTGAAGAAGTTGTCAATAAGCTGGAACTTCCAGGATGCCAGGTCTACTGCGTGGATGCCCTGAAAATAGCCATGGAGGAGAAGATCCCCCTGAATACAGCCATGCTCGGTGCGATATCCAAGGCATCAGGCTTCATCGATCCCGAAGCCATCAAGAATCTCATCAAGGAGAAGATCGGCAAACGCTATCCACACCTGGTGGACGGCAACATGAGGGCCTTCGACCGGGGATACAGCGAGGTTCGGGAACAGGATTTCTGTGATCTGGACAAGTACCCTGAAGTCCCCTTCCACAGGGTCAAACCGGACCTGGGATATTCCAACGAACCCATCGGTGGGGTTATCACCAATCCAGGCAACACCATCCTCAAGAATCATGCTGCTTCGAGGGTGGGCTATGTTCCCCTGTGGCACGCAGATATCTGCACCAACTGCGGGGACTGCGACCTCACTTGCCCTGATTACTGCATGGTGTTTGAGAAAGGCGAGAGTGACAAGGGCAAGGAGATGGTATTTATGAGAGGCGTGGATTACAACTACTGCAAGGGCTGCCTTCGCTGCGTAAGCATTTGCCCTGTTAACGCTCTGACTGCGGAAATTGAGTCATCCGTTGATATCAAGAAGCTCAGAGCAGATCTAAGGAGCATACTATGAGTTCCGCTAAGACGGCTAAAAAAATGGCGGGTCCATACGCCCAGAAAGTTGACCTCCTGGACGGTAACACGATCGCAGCCATTTCAGCGTATCACATTGATTTCACCATGATGGGATATTACCCCATAACCCCGTCAACACAGGTGGCCGAAGCCCTGGATGCCATGAAGGCACAGGGGCTCCACGACATCACCATGGTGCCGGGAGACGGAGAACACGGCGCTGCGGGCATCTGTTTCGGGGCTACAGCTGGTGGTGCAAGGGTTTTTAACTCCACTTCAGCAAACGGACTGCTCTTTTCCATGGAACAGCTGCCGGTTCAGGCCGGGAGCAGGTTCCCAATGGTTCTGGACATTGCTACCCGTTCGGTATCCGGTCCCCTGAACATCAAGGGTGATCACAGCGACATCATGATGGCGCTCAACACGGGCTGGATAATGCTCATGGCCAAGGACCCCCAGATGGTCTACGACATGAACATAATTGCGGTCAAACTTGGTGAGCACCCGGATGTGAGACTCCCGGTAATGGTGTGCTACGACGGATTCTTCACGAGCCACCAGAAAAGGCGCGTGCACTACTTTGAAGATCCCCAGGTTGTCAGAGACTGGCTCGGCGTTAAGGTCCAGGAAAATCACGCCCTTGACCCCGATAATCCTGTCACCATCGGCCCGTATATGAACGAGCCGGACCTTATAAACAACAAGAAGCAGCTCTCCATTGCCATGGAGGCCGCATACAGGGTATTTCCAGAGCTCCTCGCAGAATACGGCAAGATGTCCGGGCGCGAATATCCCGTTCTCATAACCCATGGAATGGAGGACGCCGATACGGCGCTCTTCGTACTGAATTCAGCCTTCGATACCGCCAAGATCGCCGTCGACAAGCTCCGGGGTGAAGGCAAGAAGGTGGGAGTGGTGACAACAACAGTCATCAGGCCCTTCCCCAACAAGGAGATCCAGAAAGTATTTTCCAAAACGAAGACACTACTTGTGGGAGACCGGTCAGACAGCTATGGCGCGTGGAACGGAAATATGGCCATGGAGATCAAAGCTGCCCTGAAGGACGACCAGGAAAACAGCACAAAAGTACTTTCCCGGGTATATGGCCTCGGCGGCCTTGATTTTTACGTTGAGGACGCACTGGAGATGTTCGACGAGGCATTAAAAGGTACAGAGACAGGAAAAATTGAGGCGCCCTTCGAGTATCACGGCGCCAACGTCGGGGCTGAGGGTGTCGCCATGGAAAGGCTCCTGGAGCCCCTCACCAAAGAGCGGATGACGCCTGGCATTATCAGGCTGGAAGAGGGCGATGCCCAGACGCTGCTGAAGGGCTTTAATAAGAGAAAACTCGCAGAAATGCCCAAGAGGATACTTTCTGGTCACGGCGCCTGCCCGGGCTGCGGCATCTTCCCCAACCTGAACATCTTCCTGAAGGGCATTGAGGGGAATGTGGTAGTTCTGTTCCACACCGGCTGTGCCATGGTTGTTACGACTGGTTATCCATTCAGTTCCCACAGGGTTACCTACGTCCACAACCTCTTCCAGAACGGCGCTGCGACAATGAGCGGACTGGTTGAAGCATACAACACCAGGGTCAAGAGGGGAGAACTCCCCGGAGGCGAGGATTTCACCTTCCTCATGGTGACTGGTGACGGCGGCCACGACATCGGCCAGGGGCCCAGCATCGGTGCCGCGATCAGGGGCCACAAGATGATCCTTTTGGAGTATGACAACCAGGCCTACATGAATACGGGCACACAGCTGTCGTTCACAACACCTCTGGGTCACCAGACCTCCACTTCTGGGGTAGGGCCCGCCGAGAAGGGTAAGTCCTTCCAGCACAAGGATACTGCCCAGATCATGGCGGCGTGTCACATCCCGTATGTATTCACGGCCGTTGAGTCAAAGCCGAGGGATATGGTCAGGAAGGCTGCGTTGGCCCAGAAGATGGCCACTGAAGAGGGCTTTGTCTTCGGAAAAGTACTATCCATTTGCCCCCTGGGCTGGAGGACTGTTGAAAAAGATTCAGTCAGCATCATTCAGAAGGCTGTCGATAGCTGCTTTTACCCTCTTTACGAGGTCACTCACGGGATAACGAACATAACTTACAATCCTGAGGATAAGGACAACAAGATCCCCACAATAGAGTGGCTCAAGACAATGGGCAAGACCCGCCACCTCACCAAGGAGGAGAACGCGGGTATCGTAGAAAAATTCCAGGTTGAAGTTGACCGACGTTGGAATATGCTTAAGGAAAAGCATAGTAATCCGCATTTATAATGGATATGCGGCAGACGTTGGACATTTGACGTTGGACAGCTCTTAATAAGCAGGAAACCAGAAACTGAAAAAAGAGGCCTAATTTGGGCCTCTTTTTTTTACGCCGCTGCCAATATTCCGTTACGTACCCAGACTCGGTATTTCAACAAAAAATGTACTCCCCACGCCCTCCTCACTCTTAACCCAGACCTTTCCGTCCAGGACATCCACCAGTTCCTTGACGATTGCAAGGCCAAGACCTGAGCCCTCATAGTTTCTGGTGGAAGATATGTCCACCTGGTAGAAACTGACGAAGATATCTTCCTGCTGCTCAGCTGGTATCCCAATTCCTTCATCTCTCACAGCCAGGGTTAAACTGTGCTTTCCGTTGACGGCAGAGAGGCTGACGTTTCCGCCGTGAGGGGAGAATTTGATTGCGTTGGAAAGGAGCTGGTTGATCACCTGATGTACCTTCATGCGGTCTGAGGAAAAGGTGGAGATCCCGTTGCTGACATCGACGGTTATCTTGATACCTGCTTTTGTTCGCTCTTCCTCCAGGTTGGAGATGGCATCTTCGAGGAGAGAGCGAACGTCAAAATCATCACGCACAACCTCCCCGATGCCTTCTTCGAGCTGAGAGAGTTCTATTATGTTCTCGATAGTATTTTCAAGATTTTTTGTTTCTTCCATACTCTTTGCCACGGCAGTTGCTCCCTGGTCCTGCTTGCTTTCCAGTGTTCCATCGGCAAGGAGGGACAGAAAACCCTTGATAACTGTCAGGGGTGTCCTCAATTCGTGCCCAACCAGGTTCATCAGGTTTTTCTTATACTCGTCGCCGATCTTGAGCTTTCGATACATCTCCTCGGTTCTTTCCAGGAGATTCTTAACCTTTGACTCCGATAGCTTCAGCTCAGACGTTCGCTCGTCGACCCGTACTTCCAATTCCTTGATGAGTGCCAGGTGCTGATCTTCCAGCATCCTGGAGGCAAGGCGACCGAACCTGAAGATAAGGGCTGCGAATATAACGAGCAGGATGATGTGGGTTACACTTGATCTGGCTGTCTCGAAGTTAACGTAGGACTTCAGGGGTCTGTAGTCCTGGTATATCTCGTAAACACCCAGCACTTTACCCTCAGGAGCAGACCTGATGGGCACATAAGTCTCCATCATTGGAAATGGTTCGTGTTCTCCGTAAGTGCGAAACAGATATCCCAGGTTTGCCACATGGGATTTGTGGCGTCCTGTCAGAGCGCTCTTCAGGCCAGCGTTATCCAGCACCCTTTTCCCAACAACTTCCTTTTCCAGGGAGAAGATGATCCTGGAGAAATTGTCGAATATCTTGACGTTTACGACGCTAAAACTGGCAAGGATATCCCTTATTTCCTGGTCGTGTTCCGTTGAGATGTGATAGGCCGAGAGATGTTCTTCGTTCCCGTCTCCAACAAGGATGCTGCTCAGATACCTCGCGACCCTCTCGGCATGGGTCTCGGACTGTTCAAGGACCGTCTTCTTTGCGGAGTAATAGTCCCCGAAAGTAATAGCAGTAGAGGCTGCGAAAAATAGCAGTACAGAAAATAAAACCTGCTTGCTCTGAAAAAAGGATTTCTTAACCATAAAACGATAATTTCCCGTTTGTAATGTCCAGCAAACCTGGAGTACATTTCCCGATGCTTTACGTCTCAACGCACGAATTTACAGAACTGATTGAATTCAATTGATTTTATACGCATGTGAATATTCTATCAATATATAAATGATCGATGTTGTCAGTGCCGGGTAAATTACAACGATGAAATCGGAGCATTCGCAGGGAGTGCGACAATAAGAGAATACTGATTTTATGCGGTTTCAGAGCTAATTCAGCTTGACATGAAATTGCTTCTCTGCTATTTGGAATTTATAGCATGAAGCGAACTTTCGGGTTTTTTAAATTTGCTGAGACAAGGAGGGAGAGATGAACAGAAGTGATCTGATCGCCAGTATGGCAGCGAGCGCAGGAATTAGCAAAGCAGCAGCGGAACGTGCCCTTAACGCATTTGTTGATGGGGTTGCAGGTGCTCTCAAGGGTGGTGACAAGGTCTCGCTTGTGGGATTCGGCACGTTTAGCGTGAGCAACAGGGCAGCAAGGACAGGAAGAAACCCAAGGACCGGAGCAGTTATCCAGATCCCGGCATCCAAGGTACCGAAATTCAAGCCAGGCAAGGGTCTCAAAGACGCTATCAAATAACATCTCTTCTCTTACGTATATGTAATAAAAGAGGCCTCTTAGGAGGCCTCTTTTATTCCCGGAAAATGGATCTCCCGTGTCAATATCCAATTTCTAATTTCCAATCTTTAATTTCTGATATTCTTCATTTCCACTGTAAACCCTCTTCCACATCCTGATGAAGATGTTACCGAACACGACCACGGATATAGTCTGTCCGATACCTATGGAAATTACCATGGCCCAATATGGATGTACGGCTATCCAGTTCATGATGTGCGCCCAGGCTCCCTGACCTGAGATCCGTTTGAAACCGAAATCTATCCCCAATAGGAGATAAAGGTATGCCGAAACTCCCAACGCGTTGAATAATATGGGCGGTAGATAGGGAATAAGGCGCAGGCGCCTCGTATACCAGGTGGCATAACCGGCAAGGAGGGTTAACAGGGACCCGAACACAATATCCGGAAGGCCCAGGCCGCCAAGGAGATTGGCCAGAAGGCACCCGACGTACAGGGCCAGGGGCATAAGTGGGTCAAAGAGAGCCAGCATGGTCAGGCCCTCGGATATCCTGATCTGGATCGGGCCGTAGCCAAGATTCAGCCCGGGACCCAGTATATTCGCGAGGTAGGTCAGCACTACGTAAAGGGCGGCTACCAATGATAATCTTGTCAGGCGTCTTGCGTGCATTGTATAATTACTGGTTTCTGGTTTATTAAGAGCCGGCTAACGTCCAACGTCCAAGGTTATGGCCGTTGGATCCTGGATTTTGGACTCTGGATCTTAGACCTTGGATTTTGGATCTCGGACCGGAGCGAAGCGACCCACCTGGGTCCTGGGGCATGGGTCCTGGGACCAGTTCTACACATATCTAACCCCATCCGGCAGAAGCTTCTTTTCCATGGTTTCACTCATAACAAGGAATCGG
>CAYVSA010000087.1:0-6905 GCA_964454175.1 uncultured Pseudomonadota bacterium | reverse complement strand
ACAGTCATGATAATGCAGGTTCCCTGCTGCGGCGGTCTTCTGGGCCTGGCCCAGGAGGGCCTTGCAAAAGCCGAACGCAAGATCCCCCTTAAAGCACTGGTCGTATCTCTCCAGGGAGAGGTTCTCTCGGAAGACTGGGTGTGATAGCACTGCAAAGGTTTTTCTCCCCCCACAACTTGTAATGCATCATGAAAAGCCGGAAGTCCCTTCCTGGGGGCTTCCGGCTTGTGTTGTTAGCTGCCCATTATGGTCAAGGCGGTTTTAGCTGTAAATAAATGAGCCAAACATCTAGAATAGGCTGCAAATTAAAATTTTCTTCGGAGGTGAAAATGGATGTAAGAGACAGCAACGGCAACCCGTTAAATGATGGAGATTCTGTACAGGTGATAAAGGATCTGAAGGTAAAGGGCTCCTCAACCACACTCAAGAGGGGCAAGGTGTTAAAAAACATCCGCCTGACATCGAAGAGTGGTGAAGTTGAATGCCGTGACGGCAAAAGCACAGTAGTTTTGAAAACACAGTTTTTAAAGAAGGTCTGATCATTACCGGAAAAAGTAGAGAACCATCTGAAAAACCGAAGGTCGGCATCAGCTCCTGCCTGCTGGGGGAGAGTGTCCGCTGGGACGGCGGTCACAGGCATGATCAGGTTCTGGCTGAAACCCTCGGCAGATTTGTGAATTTTCTTCCTGTGTGTCCCGAGGTCGAGTGCGGTTTTTCAGTTCCCAGACAGCCGCTTCACCTGGTGGGCGATCCCGACCGTCCCAGACTTGAAGGCACTGCAACGCGGGATGATTTCACACAGAAGATGGAAAAGTGGACCGAACGCAGGCTGCAGGAGCTCGAAATTGAAGGCCTGAGCGGTTTCGTTTTCAAGAGCAGGTCCCCCAGCTGCGGCATGCAGGGGGTTGAGGTAGTAAGCGACAGGGGAATACCTCTCGGGAAGACCGGGGGTGTATTCGCCCGGATGCTCGTAAAGAGATTCCCGACGCTTCCCGTTGAGGAAGAAATTCGCCTCCAGGATCAGGAAAATCTTGAGGAGTTCATTGAACGGATAAAAACTTCTGGAGCTTCTACAGGGTAAATACTGCCTGGCTTCAATCCTTGGTCACACGCCGAAAAAATACCATAAATAACAACACCCTTCCCTTGACATTCAGTTATTGAGGCGATTAAGCTATTTTGCGAAAAAGGGGGGCTTGCGGGCCGTCCGATTTCCTTCTTTCAGAAATTACTTCGAACGGCTCCCGTAACACAAAAAGCATTTTCAAGACAAGGAGGTGATATCTTTGAAGCGGGTAATTTCGGTCATTTTACTGCTATCCATTGCTCTCTTGCTCCTTGCGTCCTGCGGTGGAGGAGGGGGCAGCGGTACATCTTCAGGCTCATCCGACTGGGACACGATGCAGTGGGACAGCGACAATTGGGCCTGAACTGGTTTTGAAGAGGGAGGAACCTATGAAACGAATTTTACTGCTCTTAACAATAGTTTGTTTCAGTTTGTCAGGAATAAATGCACAGGCCGGCTCCCTTGTGGTGCCGAATACATTTTCTTCGGGCAGTCCCGCCTACGCCGCTTCGGTGAACGATAACTTCACGGCTGTAGAGACCGAGGTCACCAATAATGCAGGTGACATTGCGGCCAACGCGGCCAGCATCACACAGAACAGGGCCGATATAGCTACCAACACGGCGAATTTAACAAACCACACCCACTCGGCTGGAGATATTACCAGCGGAACACTGAGTAATGGACGTTTTTCAGCATATGGTGATCTTGGGGCAGAGGGCTACCTGGACAACAATGCGGGGACCGACCTGTTAACGCGAACCCAGGCCGACACCAGGTACTCCGGCTCCGGCCACATTCACACGGCAATTAGTACAAACATCACAAACATATCCAACAACGCAGCCATGATAACCAGCCTCCAGAACGCACACACGGGGACCAGGACAGGATATTTCGATGTCAACTCTGGAACGTGTGTGCCGACTGTGGGAAGTGCTACCACCTCGCTTATTTCTCCAATGTTTATCAGCACCAGCGACACGAACGGTGAAAATTTTGCGTGCCACGTGAATATCCCAAACGGTGCTGTCGTTGTTGAAGTGAGCGTGGACTGGGATGATAACGATGCGAATCCTAACAGGGAAGGCGAATTCAGCCTGGTGAAAACTCTGGTGGGCTCCACGACACCCAGCTTTATGGCGACGGTCTTTTCCAGCGGCAGCGCGGGTTTTGCAACTTATTCAAAAACCACGATTGCTTCCCCGACGATGGACCTGGTGAACAATACTTACGGTATTATTTTGACCTTGACATCTAATAACGTAAGTTTCAGAAGGGCGCTTATACGATACGAATACAATCTTGACTAGCAGGTTAGGATATTACGGGGGCCGGGTAGTACCGGCCCCTTTTCCTGTTATTTATTCTCCCACGGCACTTCAATACCCAGCCGCTCCAGCTTGGCTGCAAGCTCTCTTCCCTCCAGGGTGGGCTTGACCCCCGATTCATCCTCTTTTGTAAAACCGGCCTCCTGCAGGAGAGAAAGGGCTTCCTTTGCCTTTCCGGCATTAATCAGTGAGATGGCCTCTATCTCTTCGCTGGACAGGGCCACGGATCCGAACCTGTAGTCCATGAAAGCCCCCCACGCCATGGGGACCCACTTGCTCACGATCTCTTCTCCGATAGTCCTTGCGTACTCGCGGATCTCGAGCTGAGCCTTGTGGTCCATCCTCAGGGCCAGGAAGTGTAATAGATTATGAAGGTCAATTTTCCAGTAAGCCTCGGTGTAGGTGGCCAGCGGAAGGTCCTTCCTGGCCTGCTCCCTGGCCACTCCATGTTCAAGCCGCTCCTTGTAGACCTCCCTCATCATGACCTGAGTCTCAGTCTCCCGGGCGGAAAGCTTTTTTCCAATAGCCGGGTCGAGGCCTCCTTCACTGCCCTGCCTGTTTATATCCGACTGGAGCCTCCAGGCATCCGGTTCGGTGGCCCTCGCCGTGTCGATAGCGATGGAGTAACGGGTGGAGTACTCGTTGACGTTTGCTGTCCGGTGCCTGATCCACTGGCGCCAGATGTCCATGGGGACTCGCACGTGCAGCTTAACCTCGCACATCTCGAAGGGAGTTGTGTGTCGATGCCGCATCAGGTACCTGATAAGGCCCCTGTCGTCCCTGGTTGTCTTGGTGCCTTTGCCGTAGGAGACCCTCGCAGCCTGAACGATGGAGTCGTCGCATCCCATGTAGTCGACAAGCCTGACAAAGCCATCGTCCAGTACGGGTAAGGCCTCTCCCAGGATCTTTTCCAGTTCAGGCACCTTTATGCGTTCAAGGCGTTCTTTTTCACTACTCAATTCAGACCTCCGGATGGCTGCTCAGTGTTCGAGTTTGAACGAGAATACACTATAGCAGAGGATGGGAAATTGGTAATCAGTTTTTGATCCATGAAGTGAATTTATACATTTAAAAAAATAAATACACCGCAAACCGGCTTCTGATCCCGACACCCCTGCCCTTTGTTACGGTCATAATTTTATAATAATCGTTGACATAATACCTGCCGCCGGATATACGTATACTGTATATTGTATACTTTGAAGGCTCCTGACAGGCAGGAAAACCCTTAGATTCCTGACCAGGCTCTCATCAGATCGTAAAGTCCGGCCATGTCCCTGATATGGCAGGGCGGACTCTCTTTATACGACAGCCTGATCGGCCGGCAGGAATGGGAAGGTGGGCGGTTGCCGAAACCGCATTTATAATTTTTCAGGAGGAATATCATGGCTAACGAGACATCGAAGATCAGTTGGACCTTAACTGACGAAGCCCCGATGCTGGCAACCTACTCCCTTCTCCCGATCATCCGGAAATTTACCGAAGGGTCGGGCATTGAAGTTGAGCTGAGGGACATCTCTCTTGCCGGAAGGATCATCGTGATCTTTGCCGAGAACCTGACTGAAGATCAGAAGGTTCCCGATGAACTGGCAGCGCTCGGCAAACTCTGTCTGCTGCCTGAAGCCAACATCGTGAAGCTGCCCAACATAAGCGCGTCAATTCCCCAGGTTATGGCAGCGGTCAAGGAGCTACAGGATCAGGGATACGATATTCCGGACTTCCCGGAGGAGCCGCAAAACGACGTTGAGAGGGAGATCAGGGCTCGATACGCCAAAGTTCTGGGAAGCGCGGTGAACCCCGTCCTGAGGGAGGGAAACTCGGACCGCAGGGCTGCCGATGCGGTCAAACAGTACGCAAAAAAACACCCTCACAGAATGCGTGAGTGGAAGCCCGACTCGAAAACCCACGTTTCCACAATGAGCGGCGGAGACTTTTTTTCTAACGAAAAATCCACGACTATGGCCGAGGCAACCGAGGCCAGGATCGAGTTCGTTGATGAGAGCGGCCAGGTGGTGGTCCTCAGGCAGAGTCTGCCGCTTCAGGCTGGTGAGGTCGTTGACGCCACTTTCATGAGCAAGAAAGCCCTCGTTAAATTTTACGAGGAGCAGATAGCAGACGCCAAGGCAAAGGAAGTCCTGTTCTCCCTTCACCTGAAGGCAACCATGATGAAGATCTCCGACCCTATCCTCTTCGGTCACTGCGTCAAGGTCTACTACAGGGATATGATCGATAAACACGCAGACACCTTCGTCGAACTGGGAGTTGATTTCAATAACGGCCTGGGCGACCTGTACGCCAAGATGGACAAGCTGCCCGAGGCCAAAAGGGCCGAGATCGAAGCGGACATCCAGGAGGTCTACAAAAATCAGCCCGAGATGGCCATGGTGGACTCGGACAGGGGGATAACCAACCTGCACGTGCCCAGCGACATCATTATCGACGCCTCCATGCCCCCCATGATCCGGGACGGCGGGAAAATGTGGGGTCCAGACGGCAAGACTCACGATGCAAAGGCAGTCATCCCCGACCAGAGCTATTCGAGCCTGTACGATGTAGTGGTCGAAGACTGCAAGAAACACGGGGCCTTTGATCCATCTACCATGGGTACCGTACCCAACGTCGGACTAATGGCGCAAAAAGCCGAAGAGTACGGTTCACACGACAAGACTTTCGAGTCCCCCGGTAACGGTACGATCAGGATAGTCGATGCAGAGGGGAACACCATCCTGGACAGCCAGGTGGAAGAAGGAGATGTGTGGCGCTCCTGTACCGCAAAGGACGGAGCCATACAGGACTGGGTAAAACTGGCCGTAACGAGGGCGCGGGCAACCGGGGCGCCGGCTGTATTCTGGCTGGATAAAGACAGACCGCACGATGCCCAGCTCATTACGAAGGTTGATCGATATCTGAAGGATCACGACACCGACGGCCTGGAATTCAGCATCATGTCGGTGCCAGAGGCGACCAAATTCTCTATCGGGAGGATAAGAAAGGGGCAGGACACCATTTCGGTAACAGGCAATATACTTCGAGATTACAACACGGATATGTTCCCGATCCTTGAGCTTAATACCAGCGCGAAAGTGCTGTCAATCGTACCTCTCATGAACGGAGGCGGTCTGTTCGAGACCGGGGCCGGCGGCTCCGCGCCCAAGCATATCCAGCAGTTTCTTGGGGAAAATTATCTCAGGTGGGATTCCCTTGGAGAATTCCTCGCCCTGGCCGAATCGTTAAGGCACCTGGGCGAAGTCATGGATAACGAAAAAGCCAGGGAATTGGCCAGATCTGTTGACCAGGCCAACGCCGCCTTCCTGGAAAACGACAAATCGCCCACCAGAAAGCTCGGCGGGATCGACAACCGCGGCAGCCACTTCTACTTTGCCCTTTACTGGGCACAGGCAGTAGCCGAACTGGCTGAGGACGAGGAGCTTAAAGCTCGCTTTACGAAGCTGGCAAAGGAACTGGCAGAGAATGAGGCCAAGATCGTTGATGAGCTTATCAGTGTCCAGGGATCTCCCAATGATATACGCGGATATTATCATCCTGACCCTGAATTGACGTCAAAGGCCATGCGTCCCAGCGCGACCTTTAATACCATACTGGAGGCGGCTGGTTCCAAATAAGCGCTGAAAACTATTAGCCTGCAGGGTCGGACCTGAGAATATCGGGTTCGGCCTTTTTTTTGCCACTCCCTGGGGTCAGACCTCACTTTCTTACTTTTATTACTTTAGCCCCTGCCTTCTCGCCTTTGTATTACCAGAAGATCTACCATTTGCAGAGGATTCAACACTACAGCAAGGCCGCTCCGTATTCAGTACAAAGACGCCCTTAATCATATCACAAGCAGAGGAAACGGTAGAAAAATGATCTTCCTTCACGAAGGTGCTCTGACACCTGTTCATAAAATGAGCTATATTCTAAGAAAGAAACGAATAACCCCCAATTAGACAAGGGAGGTAAAATATGGCCAGGTGGACGTTTGAGCCGGGACATACCGCGGCAGAGTTTTCAGTGCGCCACATGATGGTGACCAATGTCCGGGGACATTTCAAGAATGTTCACGGAACGCTTGACTTCGATCCGGAGTCTCCAGAGGGCGCGTCAGTGGAGGTAACTATTGACGCTAACGGGTTGTGGAGCGGGGAAGCCGCCAGAGACGGGCATTTGAAAAGCAAAGATTTTCTGGACGTAGAGAACTTCCCCAGCATCACTTTCAAGGGAACCTTGTCGGAACAGGCAGGCCCCCATGAGTTCACCTTTGAAGGGGAGCTCACCCTCAAGGGAGTTACCCAGCCAGCAACACTGGACGTCAATTATCTGGGATCATGGGAAACGCCCTGGTGGGAAGGTAACGAAGATAAGGGACCAAAAACCAGGGCCGGCTTCGAGGCAGTGACTGTGATCAACCGGCACGACTTTGGGGTCAGCTGGAACTCACCGATGGAATCGGGCGGCGTGGTTGTTGGTGACCTTGTTGAGATCACCATCGACGCGGAAGCAATTGCTGA
>CAYVSA010000086.1:0-6986 GCA_964454175.1 uncultured Pseudomonadota bacterium | reverse complement strand
TCTTTCCCGAAGCCGGCGACGATGTAGGTGCCGCTCCTCTGGTCGGTTCTCAGATGAATAAGATGGTGTCGCGAGGCGTCTTCAAGAAGCTCTGAAAAGGTCCTGTAGCCGTATGATGATTCGCTGAAAGACGGCCGCTTCCTCTTCATGGTTTCCTTAACCATTGAGGACCAGAGGATCTCCTTGTTCTCCCTCACCAGCGCGATTATGGAATCCACCATGAGTTGGAAGACCTCTTTTTGCTTTTTCGGGATGGAAGCACCCAGTGTCGGTGGAATTCCCACGGGGTTGTCCAGTTCCTCGTAGTATATGAATTCGTCACAGTTTTCCATCAGGAGGTTGGACGTTGACTCCTGGAGGCTCAGGCCAATAACCCGTTTTCCGTTTTCCTTCAGCTTGGAGACCAGGGGTGAGAAGTCCGAGTCGCCAGATACTATTACGAAAGTGTCGATGTGCTCTTTTGCCCAGGACAGGTCCAGGGCGTCCACGACCATCCTGATGTCAGCAGAGTTTTTCCCCGCCATCTGGCGCTTTGGGATCTCGATGAGCTCGAGGCCAGCCTCGTGGAGCGAATGTTTGTATTCTGCATAGCGTGCCCAGTCAGCGTAAGCCTTTTTAACAACTATTTTGCCCTTTTCCACCAGGCGTTCCATGACCTTGTGGATCTCGAACTTGGTGCTTTTAGCTTTTTTCCCCTTGAACCCCAGGGCCAGGTTCTCGAAGTCGACAAAGACTGCGAGTGTGTGACCATTGCCTTCTATTTCCATGCCGCGTCCCCTTATGTGCCAGAAAAGCTTTGAATTTGAGAGTAATGTGGTTAACGGGTATTCCCCGTAACATCAAAAGGTGCGCGGTAAAAAAACCGCCGTCCCACTAACCCCGTATCTTAACTTCTACAGTATAATCAATAAAGTATTTTATTTCAGAGTTTCCCATTTCTGTTGAACGCGTCGGTTGCCCGGGTTGCTTAATCACGATATACTGCCCGGGAATTCAAAGCCGACTTTCACGCCAGGGAGGATCTTATGAGAAAAGTTTATATAATGCTGCTAGTCGCCATGGTTCTGACCATGGTTTCCGCCACAGTTCACGCTTTCCCCTTCCCCTATTCGGATATCCGCGGGCAGGGAATGGGAGGCGCTTACGTTGCCGCGGCAAAGGGTGTGGGTTCGGTCAACTACAACCCTGCCGGCCTTGAGAGGGGCAGACTTTTTGAGTTCGTCGCTCCAGTGAGCGCCAGGTTCGACGATCACATCGACGTTGACGACAAGCTCAACCAGATCGAGGGCATTACAGGAGGCACTACCTTCTCCACCTGGGCGGCCACTGCAACCACTGCCGATCTTGATCAGATAGTCAGCATTATTAACCAGTTGAATGTTCCCGGAGAGAACTCCATCGACCTCACGGTGTTCGCGTCGGGTGCTGTCAGCCTCAACATTTTCGGATTTGCCGCAGCCGTGGGTTATGATTACGAAGTTATTGCCTCCATGATCACATCTATGGATACTGCAAACATCGATACGACAGCAGGCGCTACTTTTGTAGGCAACAACACCTCCGAGCTTCAGTTCAAGGGGATCGAGGACAGGCAGCTGGTGCTCACCGCCGCCAGGGACTTCGGCACCTACTCCCTTGGGGCCAACGTGAGACAGATCAGGGCAAAGACCTACTTCACCACCCTGGGACTATTTGACAATACCAACCCCAACATCAAGGATGAGCTCACAAAGAGCGGGAACAGCGAATCAGCCACGGCCCTTGACGTGGGACTGCAGTTCGAGCTGGCGCCAACTCTGAGGGGCGGCATTGTCGGAAGGAATATCAACTCTCCGGACTTTAATCTTCCCAACTCCGGGGGCAAACTGGAGCTGGAGTCCAGATACAGGGCCGGTGTCGCCTGGGACCTCCCCATGGTGGACCTTGTGGGTGATATTGACCTGACTACCACTGAAAGCCTTTCAGGAGCGGAGTTCCGGGAGGTGGCAGTGGGTGCAGAGATAGATCTGGTCGCCGTTAAATTCAGAGCCGGTTTTTCCAAGAACCTCGCTCTGGACGGGGCCAGTTCACTCATTCATGCCGGTTTTGGCCTCGGCGGGTTCCTAGACCTGGCCGCCTCGTCAGACTCTGACGGACAGAGCTTTTCCGGTGGTGCGGCAATATCTCTGAAGTTCTGAAGAAGAACCCGATAGCATAAAAAGGGAGGGCAAAAGCCCTCCCTTTTTTCCCCCGATTCAGTCATCTTGCTGTATGCGTCAGGCCGAAGGCCCTTAAAGCAGGGAATCGTAGCCCGACAGAAGCTCCATGATGATCCGGTCGTCAGGGACCTTTAATTTCTTGAGGTCCCTTTCCATGCACTTTACGAAGCCAGGGGATCCGCAGATAAAGGCGGTCCGGTTTGCCAGGTCAAGGACCGATTCGGCGATAAAATCGGCGGAGATGAACCCCTTTGCGCCCTGCCATTTCTCTGAAGGTTTATTGAGAATATTCATCAGCCTGAAATCTGGCTCGGTCCTGGCCATCTCCTCCAGCTCTTCCCTGAAGGCCATATCCCCCTCGGCCCTGCTGGCGTAGAGAAGAACCCTGTCTGACGGGACCTTCTCATCGGCAGCGTATCGCAGCATTGAGCGAATGGGTGTAATGCCTATCCCTCCGGCAATAAACAGTACTTCAGGGAATTCTCCCTCGTACGTGAGAACGCCTCCTGGACCCCTGAGTCGTATATCTTCTCCCGCTGCCAACCCCGTAAAAGCGAGGCTGAAATCAGATCCTGAAATTTTCTTCGTGAACTCGATAAAAGGTTCTGTTGGTGAGGAGGAAAAGGAAAGGAACCTGTTGACCTCGTTTCCGTTTGACTGGATCATCACATTGGCGCACTGTCCTGGTTTGTAGGTCAGACCTGAAGGCCTGGCTGCCCTTACGCTGACTACGTTGTGGGTCCTGATTATGGTCTCGGTGACTTGCGATGTATAATCTTCCATTCTCACCTCTGGGTCTTTAAGGTCTTTAAGCCGAGTGAAGCTACAAAAATAAAGGTTGCCAACATTACAATTGCACCAGCCGCCGGAAGGTCCATGTAGAAGGCTGCAAGCAGGCCGCCCAGGACGGATATGACACCGGTCAGTCCTGACAGGACGATAGCTGCCCTGAAGTTGGCCGCAAACTGCAGCCCGGTCGCCGCCGGTATCACTATCAGAGCGGCGACAAGCAAAAGCCCCACGACCTTCATGGCCAGCACGACTGTCACCGCGGTGAGAACTGCCAGCAGTGTGTCAAGATATCCAACTCGGACCCCGGAGGCTTTTGCAAGTTCGTGGTCGAATGTGGCGTAAACCAGGTCGTTGTAGTTGAGTACAACTGCCGTTAAAACAGCACCTGCCAGCGCACCTGCCACCCAGACTTCGCCCCTGCCGATAGCCAGAATGTTCCCGAAAAGGAAACTGAACAGTTCGACGCTGAATTTTCCCGAATAGCTGGCGATGATGATACCCATGGCCATCCCGGCGCTGGCAAATATCCCAATCGCAGTGTCTGCGTGAACACCAGCCCTGTCCCTGAGCTTGAGTATCCAGATGGAGCATACTACCGATACCGCAAGGGCCGTGCCCAGAGGTGAGACGTTCAGCAGAAGGCCGAGTGCCACACCGCCGAAAGTCACGTGGGCAAGCCCGTGCCCGATCATTGCATCCCTCCTCAGGATGAGGAACACTCCCAGGATGGAGCACACCAGCCCTATCAGGGTTCCCGATAGCAGCGCCCGCTGCATGAATGAGTATTGAAGTATTTCCATAATGGTAGTGACCTGGCTTCAAGTTTCAGGTTTCAATTGATTTCAATCATCAATCAATAAATTTGTATTACTTTACCTGGAACTTGAAACCTGGAACTGAATTTAATGTTTATGGCAAATTATATGCGCTTCGGGCCCGAACATGTTCTGGGCCTGGACTGAGTTGCAGAACTCTTCGTGATCACCGTGGTAAACCAGCCGCTGATTAAGGCAGGCAACCTTTGTAACGTGCTTTGTCACAACGCCGATGTCGTGGGTAACAAGGACAAGGGTGATCTGTCTCTCGCTGTTTATATGGTCCAGCATTTCGTAGAACTGGTTCTGCGTAGTGGCGTCAACTCCCGCAGTTGGCTCATCCAGTATCAGTACTGAAGGGCTGGACGCAAGGGCCCGTGCGATGAACACTCGCTGCTGCTGTCCTCCTGAGAGAGTGCCGATGCGGCGGGATCCGTAATCCTCCATCCCTACCAGGGACAGGGCTTCGGTTATGGGTCGGTCACTGTCCTTTTTCATGAATCGCGGAAACTGCATTGAGGACAGGAGCCCCATGGCAACGACTTCGCGGACCGAGGCGGGGAACAGGGGATCCATATCCGTTGCCTTCTGGGGTATATAGCCGATACTGTTCCACTTGCTGAAACTTCCTGCCTCCTGTCCCATCAGCTCGACATGCCCCTTGTCGGGAGTAAGGATCCCCAGGAGTATCTTGATCAGGGTAGTCTTGCCAGAGCCGTTAGGGCCGATGAGGGCAAGAAAATCCCCCTTGAGCACATCAAAGGAAATATCCTCGAGGACCAGGTCGGTGCCGTAGGAAAAGTCTATATTCCTGACTGCAATCTGTACTTCACTGCTGCTCACAGTTGAGCCCCTTTTTCAGACTTTCCAGGTTCTGCTCCATCATGGAAATGAACGTCATCCCCGTCTCCCACTGGCTGTTAGTCAGGTTGGCTCCCGGGTTCAGGACTGCTGTAGAAGCGCCGGTCTCTTCGGCTATGACCATGGCGAGCCTCGGGTTGATCAGTTCCTCGAAGTATACTACCCGCAGATCCAGTTTTTTAATAGTCCGGACTACCTGTGCAAGCTGCCTGGGGCTCGGCTCGGAATCCGGGCTGACGCCGTAAAGGGGTATCTGAACGAGGCCGTACCGGGCCGCAAGGTAGTCGAAGGCGGAGTGTCCGCCGAATACGAACTGCTTTTTGCTGCATGCGGCAAGGTCTGCGGCATATTTCCGGTCCAGGGACTTTAGTTTCTCTATGTAACGTTCACTGTTCTCAGAAATTGTTTCTGCCATTTCGGGAAGTTCCTTTTCGAGCGCTTCGGAAACCCCCCGGACCATTTTTACCGTGTTAGAGAAATCGAGCCAGATATGGGGGTCAGGACGGCTTCTGCGTTTGCTTGATCCTGATCCTGCGCCTTCAGGATCTTCCGGGCTTGACTCTTTAATGAGGGGAAGGATCTCGAGAGCCTGCGGCCCCTCACTGGCGGTGGACTTGAGTACATCAAGAACCCACGGCTCCATCTCCGGGCCCATATAAATGAAAAGCCGGGATCGCCTTACCTTGATGATATCACTGGGTCTGGGATCCCATGTATGTGGCTCTGTTCCGGGGGGCAGGAGCAGGCTCACCACCACAGCGTCACCGCTGACCTCTCGCACTATTTCGTAAAGGGGGAAAATAGAGGTAACTACAGAGATTTTTTCTGTGTCAGATGATCCTGTTCCGGGAAGGCCTGCTGCCAGCAGCAGACATGTAAGGATAAAAAAGGCTCTATTTCTCATACTCGGCAGATTCGATCAAGGGCAGCCTCCGCTGCAGGATGGAAAGATAAACCTTGATGCAGGCCAGATGATCATCAGGCGTGCAGCTGCACAACATCTCCATCCACAAGTTCATAGGTGTGGGATACCCTCTGTCCATCGAAAACTTCATTGCCCCACACCCTGGCAAAACTGAGCTTCTCGCCAATATCCTTATGAACCATTCTGGCAAGATCTGCAATAGTGTCCCCCTCTTTTAATATAAAGGGAGAGGTGAGGTCAGCCTCCTTCCCGGGGCGTTTTGTAAATACGCGGATGAGGTTAAGAGACCGGACAATAAGCTCCTTCAGATCCTCGAGTCCCAAGCCCTCTCGTGCGGAGACCAGGGAGATCTCTGGATGGTCCTCGATCAGCTCTTCTAATACAGTGATGTGTTCTGCTGTGTTTTCGGACTCGCACTTGTTGCCGAGGTAAATAGCCGGTATCAGGGCCCAGCCGTCGTCGTTAAAGGTTTTTGTGCCCGCGGGCGGGATGAATTTGATCTTCAGATCTTCAAGTACCGCCTGACTTGCCTCCACCTGTTCCAGGAGGTCGTCCCTTGCCGGGTCCAGGATCATGAGCGCCATGTCTGCATTCCTTATCAGCGTCGAGACCCATCTCTCTGTAACCGATGGATCGAAGGCGGGACAGTCAACCAGCTGGACAGGTATCGCCCTGTGAAACATCATCCCGGGCTGGGGCATAATAGTTGTAAAAGGGTAGTCGGCAACCTGTGGGGAGGAGTTTGTCATAGCCTCCATGATGGCCGATTTTCCTGAATTCACCGGCCCGGTTATCACCACTTGTGCTGCTCCCTCGCGTTGGATGTAGGATGGGTCGGTGCGCCTGGCTCCCTTTTTGGTCTGGCTTTCAGCCTGATTCTTCCACTTGGCGATACGTTTTTTTATCTGGGACTGGATCTTTTCCGTCCCCTTGTGTTTGGGGATGAGGGCGAGCATTTTCTCCAGTGCGGCGAGCTTGGCATCCGGAGTGGAGGCGGCGCGGAATTGTTCTTCGGCTTCTATGTACTGGGGGGTCAGGTTAGCTGACGACATAAGAACTGGTTTCTAGTTTCCCTTCGACAAGCTTCCTTCGGCCAGGCTCAGGACTGGCAGGGCCCGAGCTGAGTCGAGGGCTAGTTTCTGGTTTCTGGTAAGAAAATTATAGTTCGAGTTAGTTCTGTCAAGCTGACATATTACTCGGAATGCTGAGGATAATTCAATCACTCTGTCGGGTTCACCTCCAGTTTAGTTGGTCATGACAAAGTAGGTAATACTCATAATGCCGGACACTATGATACTTTCATTTCATACGGTCTGGCAGGGATGGAGAGAATTAGGGGTGTGGGTTAAACCAACACCGAGATGTCGATTCCTTATTGTTTGGCAGGGATGAAGG
>CAYVSA010000085.1:0-7306 GCA_964454175.1 uncultured Pseudomonadota bacterium | reverse complement strand
GACAATGGCGGCTGGAATAACGTTACACCGTGGTAACAAGTGATATAGGGGATCGTATTACATATTGAATTGACATTGTAAAATGATAGGAAATCTTAATGCTGAGAAAAATTAATTATATAAAGAAAAAGAGAACATGTTTCTATATAACACTGGTGTTGGCGATACTGGTGTTCTCCGGCAGTTCCTTTGCCTCTGTTATTGAGGAAAAGACTTTATCTGGTTCGCCTGACCAGGGATTGGTTCTGCGAGGCGGTGCCATTCAAGTAGTGAATGGGAAGAGTGGCTGGTTGATTATGAATCCATCCCCCACGACTTCAGAGAGTATCGTTTTAAAGATCGATCCTGAACAACCGCTTTTTATGGGAAGCGGTTCGCTTGAATTCGATATCAGGCGTCTTCCACGCATCCGTGAAGGTTATAAGACAACCAGTGCCTACAATACGATCCTGGATGTTCTTGATAATGAGGGAAACAGCCTGCTGACGCTGTACGTCATATGGGAATTTGGGACCAATAAAGGCGCCAGAACGGCTATTGAAGTGACAGCCGAAAAATCCCCCATTAACATTTGGGGTGACAGAGGATTTCTTTCAAAAGTGATTCCTCCTGGGGGCGATGCCCATGTGGTTCTGACATGGGGTGAGACACCGGAGGATTGCCGCTTATACCTCAATGGAGAAGACCTGACACCTCCTCCTGTGGGAGCGGGGAAAAGGGGCTGGAAGACACGGCAGGAGGTTGAAAAACGTATTCCTCTTTTTCGTGAGGCTCTGAAAAGTGCTTCCGAGCTTGTTTTCGGTGTTGATATAGTCAAGGGCAGGGGCCCGATCGAGCCGGCCACAGAGGTCTTTTTTGAACGATTGGTATTTCACGATGTCCCACTGCGGATAGAATATGACGTTATAAGGTCGTTAACCAACGACGCTTTCAAGGCAGCCGGTTATTCAGGAAAACTCGTTGAAGGTAACAAATACACGGTAACCATGGTCGCAGAACCGGGTGGCTCAGGCACCTTTGACCTTGGTCCGGTCAAGAGCCACGCTATGACGGAAAGCGCCGACAAACCAGGCACTTACAAAGGCGTACACATTGTCAAATACGGTGAGGATGTCGAAGACGGCGAGGTGATCGGCCACTTTTCCAACTCTTCAGGTTTAGAGGCTGTAGCGTTTACTTCCCCTCGTCCTGTTACGGTCGACACGAAAGTTTACATGGACGTTAAATCCAGCAGTGAACTGCTGCCGGCAGATGAGAATTCCCGGGCCGGCATAACAGTGGCTGCTGTTGATGCCAACGGAAATGCAGTGCGCAAGCATCCTCTAAAGCTCACCATGTCCACCACCGACGAGTACACTGGTATTGTCGGCGGCGGTACTTTTGAGAAGATGGTAGGGGGCGAGATAGACGTTGACTGGGGCGGCGTGACCGACTCCTTCGGCGAGGTGACAGCCCAGTACCTTTCAGGCTTCGCTGCCAAGACCATACTGGTATCTGCAAAGGACATGGTCTCCGGCGATGTGGGCGTGGGCTACGTGCGGGCCTACATCGACGGCACCGTGGACGTTCTGGTCAAGAGACCGGCCGCTGTGGCCCTCGGCCTTGCCGGGAGCATGGAGGTTTCGGCCTCCCGCGACTGGCTAACAGCAGATGGTTCGAGCCGCTCCCGCATCACGTCAGTTGTCAAGGACCGTGACGGCAGTCCCGTTGAAGGCGACCAGATAAAGTTCACCCTCCTGGGCAGCAACGGTTCCGTAAAGGCGATAAAGTCGCGTACCGACTCCAGGGGCCGAGCCTTTGCCGATTACATAGCAGGTACGGTTATCGGCCAGGTACAGATCGAGGTTAGGGACATGACGGCGGGTCATTCTGCCGTTATCTCCATAGAACTTCGCTCCGATGCCCCAGCCGAGGTGGCTTTGAGTGCCGAGCCCGGAGAGGTGTTTACAGATGACAAGACAGGTTCCGTTATCGCTGCGAAGGTGACGGACGCCAACGGCAACCCCAACTTCAACACTGATGTTCTTTTCGAGGTGGCCTCAGGCGGCGGGAGAATGTCTGCACCGAAAGCTGTGACGGACGAGAAAGACGGCGTTGCACAGGTGACGTTCCTTCCCGGCAGCGAGGTTGGCCTGTCGACTATCAAGGCTACGGTAATAAGCCGTATTCCCACGGCAGAGGAGATATCGGCCGCCGAAGGTGCTGTGTTCCTGTACGGCCTTGCCGATGACCCGGGCCGCCTGGAAGTTGTCGAGTGGTACGCTGAGCCCGGTGATGGTGTAAGTGAGGGCCAGGACCTGGTCAAGCTTGAGGACAGGCACGGTACTTTCTATACGGTGAAGTCTCCCCGTGAAGGCACCCTGGCGACCTTTGTAACCGAGGAGAGGGACCGTGTAATTTACGGTCAGACGCTTGGGTATGTTCTGCCGCTGGCAGAGTAGTTAGGTGTCGAGGTATCGAGTTGTCGCGGTTTATCCCCCTCTCCTTTGTCCTTTCCCACCGGTGGAGAGGATAAGCGTTGTGAATGAAAGAAGCTTTCAATTTTTTGTTATTTGCTATAAATTAATAACCAACGTTTAATCTTCTACTATAATTAGATATGGAGGATGACATGAAGAAGAGATATATCAAACCGAAGGTGGTTGGAACCAGCAGCGTACATCCCTGCTGAATCTCTGTTGCCCGGATAAAGTTTTCTTATTTCCCTGACGGGGGCTGTGTTGGTCCCCGTTTTTTGTGGGTTTAGCTCTAAGGACAAGAGCTGTTCTCGCAAAGTACGCAGAGTGCCCATTCGGGCATAGCGCAGGGCTTCGCTGAGTATTCAAAGGATGTGTTTGAATCACAGAGGGCTCAGAGAGCACAGAGGAAAACCTTTGTCTGGGTTTTACGGCAAAGGACAAAATCTAATCCAGCCCTGTGTTCGCGAGGCACGTCAAATCAAAGGACAAGAACCTCTTACAGGGTTTGGGAGTGATGTACTTACTTCGATACCTCGACACCTCGATACGAATTATTTGCCTCACGCCCGCTCCTTCCAGTCGTTCAAGCCCGCCAAGGTCGCCAAGAAGAGCTTACATCCATCACCTGGCTGTCTGAGGTCCTTGCAGACCGGAATAAAAGTTAACTTTTATCCGGCCCCACAAGGATCTGAGCCGGGTTTTGTCAAAACCCCTTTTCCCCCGGGAAAAGGCCCGGTGATGGAGATAAAGTTCAATTAAAGGTTCAGAAAATTAATACGAGTATACCCATACCCTGTGAAACCCCATCGCCTGATATCAAAACCCTGTGTACTCTGTGAGCAGGGCTTTTGCCTTGCTTTGTAAACTAAAACATATGTTCTTCTTTGCGGCCTTGTCTGCCCTGAGCTTGTCGAAGGGCGCCTTCCGCCGTCGCTTCGTGGTTGCTCGGCTATGTCGTGACAAATTGCGTGAGGCCCCCAATTTCCAATCTCTAATGTTCCAGCCCGACCCCAAATAACCCAAAAATGCGTTATTTAACCCAACAATCTACCATCGAGTAAAACCGTATTAATTTCTGAATTGGCAAAAAACCACCATCTGTGGTAATTTACCGCGATTTTGTGCGTTTTCTCCCAAGGTATGGGCATTGCATTGTCAGATAATTGGCTTGGACCATGTTTGTGACCGTTTGAGTTACATCATGGTTGCTGAGGCAAGTTTATTGGAAGGGAGTTCCTTCATTTGAGGACAGGGAGGCGATATCTGAGCGTTCCGCAGGTGGGGTTCGGGTGTCTGATTCTGCTAGTACTTCTCTCCCCAGGAATCCTGCTGGCGGGTGCGCCGGGGTTTTCCCTGGACAACTCCTACGAGCGCGAAAGCGAGTTTATAAACAGCGACTGGAACATCCAGAAGACCTACTCCCAGGACTACACGCTGGACTGGAGCCACAAGTTTTCAGACCGCCTGGATGTGAACCTGGAGTTTGATCTGACCGTGGAAGACATATTCAAGTCCAAAGATGTTGACACAAAAGAGATCATTCCGACCATAGAGCTGGATATGTCCGGGGTCGTCTGGGACATAGGATTCACCGCTCAAGATACCATCGAATATACCAACGAGTTCAACAAGGAGCGCAAGGACGCTATTGAACTCAGTACGGAACTCAACCTCGTACCCTTTTTCATGCCAACATTTGATGCCACTTTCCAGAAACTCATCAACGACCAGGAAAACCTCGAGGACACAGATGAGGAGAAGCTGGACTTCATCTCTACTTACAAATTTGGAGAGATCCTGAACCTGGATGCCTCCTACAAGAAAGAGAAACTTGACGATAAGCTAATTGATAACAGCGATAAGGACCTGGAAAAATGGGACTTTACAGCGTCTCTGAACCAGCCCATGACTCCCGCTCTGAAATTCAATCTGGATACCACTTTCCAGGGCGAGACTGAAGATACTCTTAACAACGCCGGCGTTGTCGTATCAACGGACAGGTCCAGAAGCATCGAAAACAGGGCCAGAATCGCACTGGATGCCTGGCCCGCCGTGAGTTCAGACCTTGAGATAACCGACGAAAAGGAGTTCGAAGATGATACCGACACAACAAACGTGAGCTTCAATTTTGAGATCAGCCAGGAATTACTTACAATTGGTACGCTCACAGAGACCTTCGACTATGACAGGGAAAGGGTAAAGAGCCCCATTCCTGCGGATGACGTCAGGGAGCTTGACATCTCGCTGGATTTCGAGTTTGCGGGGAACCCCACAGACTACGTGGACTATTCAGTTAAACAGAGCTTCGAGTTTGGTGATGACGATTTTGAGGACGACACCAAGGACACTGACTTGAGGAAAAGGGAGTTCGACCTGAGCCTGACTGTTACTCCCTTTGAGAGCCTGAGCCTCGACACGGCTGTAAACAGGAGCGCCGAGTACACCATTGGTGTCCTTTCTTCCGAGACCAGGAGCTACAAGATCGAGCTCACCTACGAGGGCGAAGCGCTTCATTTCCCCAATCTTGCCTTTAATCCGTCCGTTGAATTCACAACCGAGGACGACAGGGTTGACAATGAGGTCACCGACACCCAGACTATCGACCTCCAGTTCACTTACACATTCAGCCTCCCCAAGGCTTTTATTGTGACCCTGGAGCCCAATTACACCATCGAGAGGACCGATGGCAGTACCGATACTATAGAGCTCGGCATGGCCTACGAGGTTTCAATGACTCTTGAGCACGCTGATTGGGAGTTGGCGATAGAAAATAACGGGGAATATACAGTTAATTTCGGCGAGGAAAATGATTTCGATAATGACTTTGATGTCAGGGTATCCATGGGTCTCTTCGGCAATATGAGGTTCGACCTGGAGTATCAGTACCAGTATTCCAGGGACAGCGAGGACGAGGATACTCTGGAAGCGGCTCTTGATATGGACTTTAACAAATACACCTTCAATATATCTTACGAGAACGACCGAACCTTCGTCGCGGAAAAGGATGTCCTCAGGACATTCGCCGCGGAGTTCACCATGGACTTCTAACCTCGTGTCAGAAGCGGGTCAGGTTCATGGTGTGTGAGACTGAACAGACATAACATTTCGGGCAGGTTACAGTTGGAAATGATCTGTCAGGTTGAGCGGTTTCCAGCTTATTGCGTGGATTCCGGTTTTCCCAAGGAAGTGGCATTATCGTTGAATAAATGATAGTGATACTTCGACATTCAAGGAGGATGAAATGGTCAGAAGAGTCGCCCAAAAAACATTGTTGATCATGGTGGTGAGCGCTGCCTTTGGCCTGGCGGGGTGCTCAAGTTCGCCGTCAATCAAGTCGGTGAGCAAACCCTCGGAGAGCAAGAGGCAGTATCTCGGGCTCAAAAAAGCCGCCATCCTGCCCTTCAATAATATCGGGGGCGAGAAGGGTGCCGAAGATCAGGCTGTTGACATCGTGAAGGTTGAGCTCAATCTGCTGGACACCTTCCAGGAGGTGGAAGATCCTCTTTACGTGGCAAACGTATTCAAGTCCCTGAAGATCAGGAAGCTCGATACCCTGGATCTGGAAACAGTTAACAAACTCGGGTCTGAAATGGGCGTCCAGGCGCTCCTGATAGGTGATATCAACGCCTGGGGCCTGGGAGAGGGCAGCGAGGCTGCAATGCACGTCTCCCTGACACTCACCCTCATAGATACCACAACGGGCAAGGCTCTCTGGGTGGGAAGCGGAGCGCAGCGGGCCAGCTTCACCTGGGGCAGGGTTTTCGGTCTCAACGAAGGTCCGACGGACCTGGAGATCGGTCGAGACGTCGTTAAGAATCTCCTCAAATCCATGTCCAAGGAGATCGGCCGAAGGCGTGACGCAGAGCTTGCCAGGATCAAATCCGAGGAAGCAGCCAAGCTAAAGGCAGCAGCCGAAGCCGAGAAAAAGCGCCTTCAAGAGCAGAAATAGCAGGGTCTGATGCTCATGCCTGTGAAGTGCGCCCTGAAAATGGCCCCCCGACGGGCGAAGGGGTTCCATGTGAATATCTCTGGCAGGCCCGCTCTGCTTGCGACTTTATGTGTGCTGACAATGCTCCTGGTTATGCATAACGGAGAAGTTCTTGCGGACGACGGCGAGCTGGTCCTGAGAAACGATGCTGTACCCCTGTCACACGACCAGAAGGTCGGGCGGTTCGGCCTTGGGGAACTCTACTTTGACGACCCCGTTGACCTGGCCGTTGATGAAGATGACAACATATACATCCTTGACTCAGGTAACTACCGTGTGCAGGTAATGGATGAAGACGGGGATTTTCTTCGCAAGTGGGGCAGGAAGGGCTTTCACGAAGGAGAGTTCAGAGATCCGGTTGCCATTGCCATCGACCGTGACAATGAGTTCATCTATGTTCTGGACCAGGAACGTTACCTTGTGCAGAAGTTCGACCTGGACGGCAGTTTCAAACTTTCCTTTGGCAGGAAGGGGATCAGGAAGGGCAAGTTCAACCATCCGGTGGACATCGCAGTGGACTTCCAGGGTTATGTCTACGTTCTGGACAGGGACCGGGGAGCCGTCCTCAAGTTTCACCCTGGAGGCACTTTCATCGACGAATGGGGTGACATTGGCAGGAAGAAAGATGAATTTGCCGATCCGGTTTCCATAACCTTCTCGGATGTTCGCCTCGGCAGTATTTTCGTTCTTGATGCTGGCAGGCAGGCCCTGGTCAAGTTCGACCGAAAAGGAAAGTACAAGGAGACAATTCCTTTAATTCCTGAGGAAATTGCCCAGGGAAACCCCGTAAAAATGCGTGCTGACCACAGTGGAAACCTTTTTATCCTTGAATCGAAACAGGGAAAACTGCTAAAATTGA
>CAYVSA010000084.1:0-7353 GCA_964454175.1 uncultured Pseudomonadota bacterium | reverse complement strand
CTGCCTCTTGCCCCTTGCCTGCTCTTATCCCCATTAAACCTTTTATAACGAGCCGTGTCTATCCATACAGCGAAACAAATTTCCTATAAAGGAGGAACAAAATGAAAAAGGTAACTGTTTGGACTGTAATTCTGGTACTGGCCCTTTCCGGGGCCGCAATGGCCATGGGGCACGGCTATCGAAGCGGAGCCATGGGTATTGGAGGTCAGGGTAAGCATCACCAATGGTGGGAGAACGACGAAGTTACAAAGGACCTCTCCCTCTCGCCCAGGGAGGTCAACGAGCTCGACGGTCTCTACAGGGCTCATCAGCACCGCATGATCGACTTAAGAGAGGACACGAGGAAGGCCAGGAGAGATCTTTCAGATTTCATCGAGAGTGACGGTTTTTCAGCCTCCGGTGCGAAGGACAGATACAGGGCTCTGGACAAGATCCGCTCCGAGATGGGCGAAGCCATGTTTAACTATCGTGTCAAGCAGCGTGTGATCCTTGGAAACGACCGCTATGGGCAGCTGAAAGACACTGTCCGAGAGCACAGACACGAAAGGAACGAGAGGCGGGGTGAGCATATGCGCGGCGGCTACGCCCAGATGCACGAGAGAAACAACGGATATGGTCCCGGAAGACATATGGATTAGTAAAATCAATCCGTTTAATAATTGAGAGGGCGCGCTGTTTATAAAAGGCGCGTCCTTTTTCCTGTTAATCACATCAAATGACAGTAGCTTTCCTCGCAAAGTACACTGGGCAGGTCAAATCAAAGGACAAAGGTTTTCCTCTGTGCCCTCTGCCTGCCGTGAGCCTGTCGAATGGTGACTCTGTGGTGAAAACAGGTTTTTTTATCTATAATAGTCCCGTGCGAGAATGGCGGAACTGGTAGACGCGCTGGGTTTAGGACCCAGTACCTTACGGTGTGGGGGTTCGAGTCCCCCTTCTCGCACCATCCAGACCACTTTGCCGTCTCATTTCCCGGTTCAATCCCCCAGGATGGCAACCCGCTGCAGCAGACTTGAAATGTGTCATTTTTTCAGCTCTTAGCGTGTTGCCCTCTTGATGTATTTCGGGTAGAGTCAGGTTCCAAATTCGGCATGTAAACCAGGCAGTGAGGAGAGTAAGTTCACCGATGAAAATAAACATTGAAGAAACAAGCTCAGTTGAACGTAAGTTGAATGTGGAAATTCCCTGGGATCAGGTACAGGACGAGATCGTCCGCGTCCTGGTACGCATACAGAAAAAGGCTGATCTCAAGGGGTTCAGAAAGGGTAAAGCCCCCATCGAGATGGTAAAGAGGCACTTTTCTGAAGACGCAAAGCAGGAAGCGGTAAACAACCTGGTTGCCTCGGCCACAAGGAAGGTCCTTGACGAAAACAGCCTCGAACCTCTCGGGAATCCCTATCTGACGGACGTTCGCTCCGAGGACAATGAACCGCTTGTTTTCGAGGCCATGGTGGAGTTGACCCCGGATTTCGAGCTGGCAGAATACAAGGGTCTTGAGCTGGAAAAACCGGTCCAGAAAGTAACCGGGTCGGATGTTGATGATTTTATCCAGAGTATGAGGGAGAGGAGGGCAGAAACCGTACCGGTAATAGAGGACAGGGTCCTGAAAGGTGATGATGCGGCTGAGATCGATTTCAAAGCAAGCCGTAACGGGGAGCCGGTCGAGGGGATGGGTGCCCAGAACTACATTGTGAGGCTAGGCCACTCAGAGCTGATACCGGGGTTCGAGGAGCAGATCGTGGGTATGAAATCCGGCCAGACGAGAAGCTTCGACCTGCCCTTCCCTGAAGAATTCCCAAACAAGGACCTGGCTGGTCAGACCGTCACCTTCGAAGTCATGCTCCGCCAGTTGAGGGAGATCAAGGTCCCGGACCTGGATGATGAGTTCGTAAAATCCATAAGTGACCATGAGACAGTGGATGCCCTGAAGAACATGATACACAAGGACCTGGAAAAGCTCAGGGCAGAAGAGGCGGAAAAGTCGCTGCGCTCCAATCTCGCTGCGAGGCTCGTTGAGCACAATGAATTCGAGGTCCCGCCCACCATCGTGGACAAAGAGCTTCGATATCTCGTAAATGACTACGGCCAGAACCTCTTGAGATCGGGGATGCCGGAAGATAAGATCCAGGAATTCATTATGGAAAACGAGGAACACCTGAAAAAAACGGCCGAGGAGAATGTGAGGCTTGTTTACATAATTAACAGTATTGCAGAAAAAGAAGAAATTCAGGCCAGCAGGGAAAAAGTCGAGGGTATCGTGATGGAGGGGTCGGCGAGAACCGGCCAGACATTCGAAGATCTGATGAAAAAATATTCTGAGGACGGGACATTAAACGACATAGCCTACGGTGTTGTCAGGGAAGAGGTCTTCAATATCCTTACTGATTCGGCCCGGATAAAAGAGATAGAAGTGGTTCCTGGCGAGGCGGCCGGCAGCAGCGATGCACCTGCAAAGGGAAAAAAGAAAACGACCGGCAAAGCCGGGAAAAAAGGCGGGAGGAAAAAATGAACCTCATTCCAATGGTCATAGAACAGACGAACAGGGGTGAACGGGCTTACGACATCTACTCCAGACTCCTGAAAGACAGGATCATCTTCATGGGCACGGCCATTGACGACCGGGTTTCAAATGTTCTGATAGCGCAGCTTCTTTACCTGGAAGCCGAGGCCCCTGAAAAGGACATCCACATCTACATTAACAGTCCGGGAGGATCTGTATCTGCCGGCCTTGCCATATACGATACCCTGAGTTACATTAAACCGGACATCGAGACTATATGCATCGGCCAGGCGGCCAGTATGGCCGCCCTGATACTGGCTGCAGGTACGGTTGGCAAGCGCATGGCGCTGCCCCACGCCAGGATAATGATCCACCAGCCTATGGGAGGATTCTCGGGCCAGGCGTCGGATATTGATATACACGCCCGGGAGATCATCCGGATCAAGAACGAGCTCAACATGATCCTGTCAAGCTGCACTGGTCAGCCCATGGAGAGGATTGAGGCAGACACGGACAGGGATTTCTTCATGTCGGGCGATCAGGGTGTGGAATATGGTATAGTAGACAGGGTTATTACTACCAGGGATGCCATGGAGAACGGCGAGTAATAATTGCAGTCAGATCCATAGACGAAGCCAGGAGGCGGGATGACCGAGAGTAAAAACATAGAAAGCGGGATTCTCAGGTGTTCTTTCTGCGGCAAGACACAGGATGAGGTCCGCAAACTCATTGCCGGGCCTACTGTCTACATCTGCAATGAATGTGTTGATCTGTGTACTGACATAATCGAAGAAGAGTGGGAGCGGGAAGAGTCCGATCGCATTTCCAAGGGACTTTTGAAACCGGAGCAGATCAAGCAGGCCCTGGATGAGTATGTTATCGGCCAGGACAGGGCAAAGCGGGTCCTCGCGGTTGCCGTCTACAACCACTATAAGAGGATCGAGGCCAGATCAGACGATGTGGAGCTCCAGAAGAGCAACATCTTCCTGATCGGGCCAACAGGCTCGGGCAAGACACTTCTCGCCCAGACCCTGGCACGCGTTCTTAATGTGCCCTTTGCAATAGTTGACGCCACCACTTTGACCGAGGCCGGTTACGTGGGTGAGGACGTAGAGAACATCATCCTGCGCCTCCTCCAGAACGCCGACTACGATGTGGGGCGCGCCGAAAAAGGGATCGTTTATATCGACGAGATCGACAAGATCGCGAGGAAGAGCGACAATCCTTCTATTACGAGAGATGTCTCCGGAGAGGGCGTCCAGCAGGCCCTCCTGAAGATAATTGAGGGTACTATTGCCAACGTTCCGCCCCAGGGCGGCAGAAAGCATCCTCAGCAGGAGTTCATCCCGATAAATACCACCAATATCCTGTTTGTATGCGGTGGTGCTTTCGTTGGGCTAGACTCTATAATCGAGCACAGGGTGGGTAAGAAAAGCCTCGGTTTCGGAGCTGAGATCAAGGCCAGGATCGAAAAGAATATCGGGGAGATACTATCCCTGATGCAGCCGGAGGATCTTATCAGGTACGGTATGATCCCCGAGTTCGTGGGACGGGTACCAGTTGTGGCTACACTTCATGACCTGGACGAGGATGCTCTGATGCGGATCCTCACCGAACCCAAGAACGCCCTGGTTAAACAGTACCAGAAATTCTTTGAGTTCGAGGACACGCTGCTCAAGTTCACCGATGGTGCACTCAGGGCGGTGTCCAAGGAGGCGATAAACCGCAAATCTGGCGCCAGGGGATTAAGGGCGATCCTCGAAGACGTCATGCTTGATATCATGTACGACCTTCCGACGCAGCCCAACGTCAAAGAGTGTATTGTCAACGAGGATGTAGTTTCCAGCGAGGCGGACCCGATCCTGCTATATGAGTCCGGTTCGGACGACGAAGAGAAAAAACAGGTCTCGTGATACACACCTGAACCGTAGTCCCGGCACAGGTTGATTTTTTTTGCAGGCTGGGGTTACTCCCTCCAGGCGATACCCGGCTATGTTGGGCGCCTGTAATTAACGCGCCCATATGAGGGCGCCCGAATCAATGTTTTTTGAATTAAGTCATTGATTCGAGAGGAAAGAGGAAACCATGCTTTTCTCTTTCCGAGGAGTAAAAAGCCACGGATGGACTTTTTACGATACATATAAATAGTCAGGAGAGTGATCTTTCATGTCAGAAGAATTCAATGATATTTTAATAAATCAGACGCTGCCTGTCCTTCCCCTGAGGGACATAGTCGTCTTCCCCCATATGATAGTCCCCCTTTTCGTGGGCCGGGACAAATCGATAAGAGCCCTGGAAGAGTCCATGGAGGGAGATAAAAGCATCCTCCTCACTGCCCAGAGAGATGCCAAGATAGATGATCCCGGGCAGGAGGATGTTTACGAGATCGGCACTCTTTCCACTGTTCTCCAGATGCTCAAGCTCCCGGACGGTACCGTAAAGGTTCTGGTCGAGGGCCGAAAAAGGGTGAGGTTGACATCTATTATGGAGAGCAGCGAGTACTTTGCTGCGAATTACGAGGAATTGGATTTTTACTGCGTACGCGACCAGGAACTGGAAGCAACCATGCGCAGTGTGATAGACCGTTTCGAAAGGTATTCCAAGCTCAACAAAAAAGTGCCCCAGGAAGTCCTGGCAAGTATAAACACCATCGAGGACCCGGGGCAGTTTGCGGACACCGTGGCCGCTAACCTCGTGCTAAAGGTTGAGGACAAGCAGAGGCAGCTTGAGATCATTGAAACCCCCAGGCGTCTTGAAGCTCTTCTCAATATCATGGAATCGGAGATCGAGATCCTGCAGATCGAACGAAAGATCCGCAGTCGTGTAAAACGGCAGATGGAGCGGACTCAAAAAGAATACTACCTCAATGAGCAGATGAGGGCTATCCAGAAGGAACTTGGCGAAAAAGATGAGAGCAAAGCCGAGATCCAGGAACTGGAAGAAAAGATCAAGAATGCCGGCATGCCTGAAGATGTTCAGGAGCGGGCGGAAAAAGAGTTGCGCCGCCTCAAGATGATGGCGCCCATGGCAGCAGAAGCCACCGTGGTCCGCAACTACATCGACTGGCTCATCTCCATACCATGGAAGGATCGAACAGAGGATGAAAAGGACATCAACAAGGCGGAGCAGATCCTGGAAGAGGATCACTATGGGCTGGAAAAGGCCAAGGAGAGGATACTGGAGTACCTGGCCGTCCACCAGCTGGTAGGAAAACTCAAGGGCCCCATACTTTGTTTCGTGGGTCCTCCGGGAGTAGGAAAGACCTCGCTGGGCAAATCGGTAGCAAGGGCCCTCGGTAGGAATTTCATCCGCATGTCCCTTGGCGGAGTGAGGGACGAAGCGGAGATCCGCGGCCACAGGCGAACCTACATCGGGGCTCTGCCGGGTCGTATCATCCAGTCCATGAAGCGGGCAAATAGCGTCAATCCCGTCTTCCTCCTGGATGAAGTGGACAAGATGAGTATGGACTTCAGAGGTGATCCCTCATCAGCCCTGCTGGAAGTACTCGATCCCGAGCAGAACGGCGCTTTTTCCGATCACTACCTGGAAGTTGACTACGATCTTTCCGAGGTGATGTTTATAACTACCGCCAATTCACTTGACCCCATCCCGGCACCCCTGAGGGACAGGATGGAGATCATTCGTATTGCGGGCTACACGGAACCGGAAAAGCTCAACATCGCCAGGAACTTCCTTGTCAAGAAGCAGCTTGATGCTAACGGTCTCAATGAAGAACAGGTTCAGTTTGCTGACAGCGGGATACTGAGTATCATTAGACACTACACCAGGGAGAGCGGCGTCAGAAATCTCGAGAGGGAGCTGGCATCCATTTGCAGGAAAGTCGCCCGCGAGGTGGTTAAACAGGCAAAAGGCAAGGCCAAACAGATGAAGATCACCGAGAAAGCAGTCAACAAGTTCCTTGGTGTGAAGAAATTCAAGTTCGGCGTCATAGAGGAAAAAGACAGGGTTGGCCTGACAACTGGCCTCGCCTGGACCGAGACGGGCGGAGAACTGCTCCAGACAGAAGTTTCCATCCTGGATGGAAAGGGCAACCTCACCCTCACTGGCAAGCTCGGCGACGTGATGCAGGAGTCAGCCAGGGCTGCCCTGAGTTATATCCGGTCCAAAGCACCTGAGCTCGAGATCCCCCGGGATTTCTACCAGAAGGTGGACATACACGTTCACGTGCCCGAAGGAGCGATCCCCAAGGACGGCCCTTCTGCCGGCATTACCCTTGCCACATCCATGGCATCGGCACTGACGGGCAGGGCTGTGAGGCACGATCTTGCCATGACAGGAGAAATAACCCTGAGAGGCAGAGTGCTCAAGATCGGTGGGCTGAAGGAAAAACTTCTGGCCGCCAACAGGGGAGGGGTCTCCGAGGTCATCATCCCCAAAGAGAGCGAGATGGATCTCAAGGAAGTCCCCAAGGAGATCCTCAAGGGTCTGAAGATCCACCCTGTTGAGAGCATGGACGCGGTTCTGGGCCTTGCGTTGAAAGAGCCCACCGAAGACAAGCTCATACCCCCCCTGAGGGACAGAGGGCCGGGCGGCGTGAGGCAGGATCACGAACCCATACAGCCTCATTGATGGTTTGCGTGCCTGGAACTGGTTAAATAACAAGTTCGTATTGACAACAGCAGGTCTTATCATTATAAGTATGTGTCCCGAGGGCGGTTAGCTCAGTTGGGAGAGCACCGGCCTTACAAGCCGGGGGTCACAAGTTCGAGCCTTGTACCGCCCACCAGGAGAAAAAACCCCGGATCCGCTGCGGGGATGAAAACAAGAAGGGGTCGTAGTTAAGTTGGTTATAACGCCGGCCTGTCACGCCGGAGGCCGCGGGTTCGAGTCCCGTC
>CAYVSA010000083.1:0-7787 GCA_964454175.1 uncultured Pseudomonadota bacterium | reverse complement strand
CACAGTGGAAACCTTTTTATCCTTGAATCGAAACAGGGAAAACTGCTAAAATTGAAACGTTCCACATATAGTGTGTTCAGCCTCGTCAGCGAAGAGCTCAAGATGAGGAAGCCATCGGGCCTCGCTATCGACGAAGAAGACCGCATCTATATCACAGATCTGGCCAAGGACAGGGTAGTCAGATTCCGACTGGAACTCGAATGAGGGAGGGTGGACATATGTCCCGGGCGACCAGCCTTTTAGCGGTCATAATTTTTGTTGCCGGCACCATGTTTTATCCAGCAATTTCCGAGGTTGCCATTTCCGCTGAAAACGACGTCAAGGAAATGACGCCTATTCCCATGATCAGCGGAATTGAAATGTTGAAAGTTGGGGACAGGGCACCCGATTTTTCGGTCCCCGACCTTTCGGGGAAGGATTTCAGTATAAAAGATTCACTTGCGGGGAAAAAGGGAGCTCTTTTAGTATTCTGGTCTATTTTTTGTGAGCCGTGCAAGGCGGAAATGCCGATTATTCAGGAGGTGATGGAAGAATACGGTAGGAGGGGGGTCCAGGTGGTCGGTGTGGCAATAGATGGGACGCCAATGAAGGGGGCTATCTCGGCTTTTATCAAGCAGGAGAATTTTACCTTCAAGGTTCTCATTGATCAGCTGAACCCTGATGAATCCTTTAAGGTCTCGGATCCTTATGGAGTGGCGGGCACACCCACCCTTTACATAATCGACAGCGACCGTGTCGTCAGGTTTGCAAAGGTGGGCAGGACCTCCAAGGAGAAGCTGGTAGAAGTCCTGGACAGCATCCTTTAGCTGGCTGCACCTGTCGATCCGGTGATGAGGAAAACAATTCGTGTCAAATCAGCGTTTTTTTTAACCCTTTTCCTGGTCTCATTCATCTATTTTATTTTTCCAGAAACTTCTGCAGGGGCTAGTATAACCAGGGGCGCTCCTGCCATACCATTTTCCGGGATTTCCCTTAACAACGAAAAATTAGATTTGGAACCGCTGATCGGGAAGCAGATCGTAATCCTTAAATTCGGCTCCATCTACTGTTCGACATGTGTCCAGTCTATCGCGGCCCTGTCAGGGCTTCAGCAGAAATATTCCACCAGCGTGGTTAAAATAATTGGCCTCAACCTGGATATTTACGGGACATTCAGGGTGAAACGCTTCTACAGGGGCTACCAGAAGCTTGTCAAATATCCGGTTATGGTGGACGAGAATCTGGAGATCAGCAAAAAGTATGGTGTCGCCACCCTGCCTGCCCTGGTGGTGATCGGCAAGGACGGCAAGGTTGCCAGGGTTATGAAGGGGTACGAGGAAGAAGAGCTCGAGTGGCTTCACAAGTACATAGAGGCACTGGTCAATGAGGAACCAGAGGTTCAGCTTGCCGGTGTGGGGAAAAAAGACGAGTTTGAGATCATCTTCCCCAATAACTTTACCAAGACATATCAGGACTCAGTTTATGTGATAGGGAGTGTTGCAAAAGGCAATGCTAAGCTTACCATCAGCCTGAATGGCGGCAGCCGGCAGGAAAAGACCTTCGAGCGAAAGATGTTTTACTTCCGGACACCTGTGTCCCTGGGGAGCAACTACATTGAAGTTTCCATGCCTGAGAAGGACGGAAAAAAGACCAGTAGAGCAATAGTGCTGTTCCGTGAACCCAAAATGGGCCAGGGTTTCCAGAGCGATTTTCCCACTTACAAATTTCACCTGAGGGAAAACGAAGATCAGTGCATCAAGTGCCATGAGATGGCCCCCCCCCAGACAACCGACAGGAACTTCATGATGATCACACGGATGTGTCTGGAGTGTCACAAGGAGCTATCTGACAAGGCGTATGTCCACGGACCAATAACGGTGGGAGGCTGCGCTCCCTGCCATGATTTCGGGTCCCTGCCTGCACGCTACGAACTCATCACTGCGGGAGCCGACCTGTGCTACGGTTGTCACCAGGGAAAACAGGACGAGTTTGCCAAATCATATATTCACGGTCCCGTCGCTGCCGGTATCTGCTCCGTTTGTCACAGCCCTCACGGCTCCAACGAAAAATACAACATGCGTCTTCCCGAGGGCCAGATGTGTATGTCCTGCCATCAGAAGATTCGAGAGCAAAGCAACAGCTTTAATCTCCATCCTCCCTTCGCAGCGGGAAAATGCACTGACTGCCACGATCCCCACGCATCGGGAAATCCGACCTTTTTCCTCAAGGGAAAAGGGAGCGGACTATGCTTCAAGTGTCATGACGAACAGGGGATGGAGGGCCATCGGCACCCGGTGGAGGTAGTTCCGACTCACACCTATCCGGGTATGAGGCTTTCAGAGTTCGGCGAGCTGATCTGCCTCTCGTGCCACAACCCCCATGGAGGTGATTCTGAGTCCCTCCTGCCGCCAAAGGGCTGCCAGTCCTGTCATGCTTTCTGAGGGGTCACGTTATGTCCAGTAAAAAGATAAGCCTGGAATTTCAACTGATGCTGGCTTCCCTGACGGTTGCACTCGTCACTGTCATCATGGGAGGTGTAGTTATCTATAAGATAACTGAAGGGAACATCAAGCAATCCACCCTCCACGCGGTTAAGGACCTGACAGTGTTCGTCGAGGAGATCTCCAAGGTGGATCCTGGCCCCGAGGCGGTAGCTGAGAATATGCTGAAAATTTCCATGTCCCACCACGGTTCTTCCTGGATCCTGGATGGCCGCGGGAAACTTCTGGTCACTCCTGATCCAGAATACAGGAACCTGGACAAAAAGGGCGTGGATTTCGGTTCGCTGGAGATCTCTCTTAATTCCGCAAAGCCCACAGCCCTTTCCCTTGACAGGAGTTTTACCAGCCAGATCCGTCTGAAAGACATCATGGGGCGCTACGTTGAAGGTTTCGGCACCTACTCACCGGACGGTGATGAACAGCGTCTCGTAGCTTTCAAGGTCGTGGGAGACAGGGGCTGGATCGTAGGTGTGGACGAACCGGCGGGCAAGGCATATTCCATACTTGGCAGGCTCAAGTATCAGATCCAGGTCACAAGCATAACTGTGGCATTCCTGATCGTCCTTTTCACATTTTTCATTAACCGTCTGATCATCAAGCCCTACTACAGGGACCAGGAAGAGGTTAACCTGCGCCTGTTCAGGCTTAACAGGGACCTGAGAAAGCTTTCCGAGGTCACCCATATGGCACTTCAGCCCGTGCCCCTCAAGGAGAGGTTCGTGGAGATCCTTGATGCCACACAGCAGGTCCTGGGTCTTGACCGTATTAATGTGCTGGTTCTATCCAGGGACAAGAAGGAGCTTCGCCTCATCACCTCCGTCGGCAGCCATGAAGGTGAGGGAGCTCCCAGTGATGTCGTCCTGCCGGTGGAACCATCCATAGGTTCCTTCTACAAGGCCTACAATGATCTGGAGCCGATCTTCTTCGACGGCAGTGGACCCCTCCCCGATGACCTCCGGATGGAAAAGCCCTTTTCAGACATTATCTTTTTCAGGTCAAGGGCGTTTGTCGTCCTGCCTCTCGTGATACACGGGCACTGCGTGGGGGTCGTTGGTGCTGACAACTATTTCTCACGAAGGCCGATCAGCACCAGGGTCATGGAAGTGATGGAGATATTTACCAATATCCTGTCGCTTACGATCGAACACGACACACTTTTCTCCGAGCTTAAGCAGACAGTAGACAAACTGGAAATCACAGATCCGGTAACCGGTCTTTATAATAGCTCCCATTTTTCTGCCAGACTCAATGAGGTTGTCACCGATCACGCCGCCAGTGGGCGGGCTTTGACGATGAGCCTGTTACACATACCCAATTTCAAGGAATTTAACGAAGAAATGGGAGGCCACGCTGGTGATAAAGCCTTGAGAAGCATAGCCGAAAGCCTGAGCGAGAGGCTCGGCAAGGACGCTATCATCTCCAGGCTCTACGGCGCAACCTTTGCGATACTCTTTTCTGGCAAAAAGGCTGACGACATCCTGGGAAGCGTTAATGAAGTCGCTGACAAAGTTAGAGGCCTTGAGCCGGAAGGGGCTGGACAGCTTGAAGCAGGCGGGTTCCAGGTGCGTTTCCAGGTCAGGGAATACAGTTCTGATCTTGCTGAAGATGGCAGTGAATTCCTCCTCAAGGTTGAAAGTGAGTTGACAAGCCCATGATCTGAAGGTACCCCTTGTAAATAATGAAACTCAGCCGCCTGAGACCAGCAGGGTATATCACCTTTTTTATCCTGCTGCTCGCGATACTTCTCCTTACAATCATCCTCGCCTCCATGGGCCAGCGGAGCCTGAAAAGGGAAAAGGCCCTTGTGCTGGATCTGAAGCGCCGCCAGGCCTCACTCATGATGAGGTCTGTGGCCTCTGCCACCCGGATAAGCGCTCTGATGCTCCAATCGGGCAACAGGCATCTGGTGCGTTTCGTGAACGACACAGCAGAGTCTGAGGATGTATTGTTCATTGCCCTTTACAACAGGTCTGGAGAATTCCTGGCGGGCAGCCATCGATTCGTTCCAGACCTTCACGGACTGTCCATGATGGAGCTTGAAAAAAGGCTCTCTGATGAGGATGAGTCCTCTTCGATCGAAAATGTGCCTGAACTGGGAAGGATCTTTCTCTTCGTGGGGCGGTTCAATCCACTCGACAGTTCCTGGGTGCACTTGCGGATGCTGGAAGTGCCTTCGATCCCGGGAGTGACTGAAGAATCCGATGATGAAATGAGTTACTACGTGCTGGTGGGTATGGACGTCTCCGATCTGGACGAGGCAGTCAGGCATAGTACAGGACAGTTCCTTCTTAACGGCTTCATGCTGCTCCTGCTGGGAACAGTTGGTTTTTATTTCCTGATCCTCATGCAGGGGTATTTCTCCGCCAGGAAGGCCCTGGCCGATGTCAGGCAGTACACTGTGGATGTTATAGATGGTATGGCTGAAGGTCTCATAAGCATTGACGAAAAGGGGATAGTAAGGACCGTCAATAACGAAGTGGAGAAAATGCTGACGGTGAAGTCCAGAGACCTGACCGGCAGGCACTGGGAAAACGCCTTCAATGGCGGGCCCCTTGAGAGCATCATAGATATTATTTCCAGTGGTACTCCCTTCTACGACCGTGAACTTGTACTTTCTGACAAGGTTCGATCCCATATTGCTGTGACAATGATCCCGGTCAGGAGCCAGGCAGGCGGCGGGGGAGTTGTCCTGTTTTTGCGGGATACGGGAGAAGTCAGAGCCCTTCAGGCCAGGGTGAGAACCAGTGAGCGGCTTGCCGCTCTCGGTCGCCTGGTGGCGGGGATGGCCCACGAGATCAGGAACCCGTTGAACTCCATAAGGGGCTATTCTCAGCACCTGAAGAGCCGTTTCGATCAGGAAAGTCAGGAGGGGCGCTCCATTGACATAATCATGAAAGAAGTGGACAGGCTCAACAGGGTGATTACCGAACTGCTTGATTTTTCACGCCCGAGAGAGCCGCACCTTCTCGAAGTGGACCTTAACGAGATCGTAGGATCTGCAATATCTCTTGTGGAAAAGGAGTCAGTTAGCCAGGGGGTCAAGGTTGTGCCGGACCTGGCCCGCGAAGGGATCCTGATAAACGGGGAAGAAGACAGTCTGAAACAGCTTCTTCTGAACCTTTTTTTGAACGCATTTCAAGCTCTGCCGGAGGGAGGGGTACTGACGGTTTCAACTCGATACGATAACGGCCAGGCCGTTCTCACGGTGTCAGACACAGGATCGGGTATTCAAGAGGAGGACATGGACCGTATTTTCGAACCCTTTTTTACAAGGAAAGCGGAAGGCACCGGCCTGGGTCTTGCCATTGTCCACCGGATAGTTCAGGATCATTATGGTGAGATCGGGGTGTCTTCGCGGTTGGGTAAGGGGACCACCTTTGTGTTAAGATTTCCAAAAAAATAACCTTTTGAAAGAAAGGCCGTCAGGGGCCTTTCCACGGAGTACATGGAATTTGTCAATTAAAGATCAGAGGTCTGTTCACCGGATACTCGTTGTTGACGATGAGGTTTCCCAGAGAGAACTTCTCCAGATGGTTCTCTCCGAGGAGGGGTACACGGTTGAGACTGCTCAAAGCGGTGAGGAGGCGGTGGAAAAGGTCCATGATGCCTTCTACAATATTGTCATCATGGATCTGAAGATGGGCGGGATCGGGGGGCTGGAGGCTCTAAAGCAGATCAAGGAAGTCTCCCAGGTCATTCAGGTCCTTATAGTCACTGCTTATGCCAGCGTCGACTCTGCAGTCAGCGCCATGCGTTCGGGCGCCCTGAATTATCTCACGAAGCCCATAGACCTCGAAGAGCTCAAGATCATGGTGGAAAAGACCACGGAAGTTTCGGATCTCGCAGCGGAAAATGAGTCCTTAAGGGCTCAGCTGAGTACCAACCTCCAAATAGGCGAGATCATTGGAAGCAGCTCCGGGATGATCGAGGTGTTTGAGACTATCAGAATGGCGGCGCCCACAGACGCCACAGTGCTCATTCTGGGTGAGAGCGGAACGGGCAAGGAGCTGGTGGCTGATGCGATCCACAGGAATAGTCCCCGAGCCTCATATCCCCTGGTCAAGGTAAACTGCGCTGCACTGCCGGAGTCCCTACTCGAAAGTGAACTTTTCGGGCACGAAAAGGGGTCCTTTACCGGCGCGGTTGCAAGGCGCGAGGGCAGATTCATGCTGGCCGACAGGGGCACTCTCTTCCTGGATGAAATTGGGGAGATGAGCCTTCTGCTCCAGGTTAAGCTTTTGAGGGTGATCCAGGAAAGGACTTTTGAGAGGGTTGGCGGTACCCAGACCCTGAATGTAGATGTCCGCCTCATCGTGGCAACTAACAAGGACCTGGACGTTGAGGTCAGAGAAGGGCGCTTCAGAGAGGATCTGTTTTATCGACTGAACGTGATACCCATTACTCTTCCTCCCCTCAGGGAACGCAGGGAGGATGTCCCGGTCCTTGCAGAGCATTTCCTGCACATGATATCGGAGCGCAACAGAAAAGATATCCGCGGTTTCACGCCCGCTGCCATGGACCTGCTTGTGAGAAACAAATGGCAGGGAAATGTCAGAGAGCTGGAGAATGTGGTAGAAAGAGCTGTTATCATGGCCAGGGGAGAGTTCGTCCAGCCTGAGGATCTTCCCTCTAATATGAGGCAGGATGTCCCGTCGGGTGCCATGGGCGTAACTCCCGGACAGCCATTGAGCGAGCTTGAAAAGGAAGCCATAATACGAACGCTTGAACTAACCGGGGGGAATAGAACTGAAGCTGCAAGGATGCTGGGCATCGGCCGAAGGACGCTCCAGTACAAACTTAAGGAGTATGGAATATCTTCCTGACACTTCACGTCAAAAACTGCGCTCATGCGTCGCAAAAAAGGTCAATAATTGCGCATTGCCTGAACAAAAAAAACTGACAATACATATTTGCAATAAAAAGTAGTTGGCTTTTCAGCGAGTTATGGTATACTGCCGAACAAGTGTGGTATGGCATGAGATATGCATATTACATATTTGAAAACAAGTGATCGTTCACATAAAGGGACTTTAAAAGCTGAGAGTTTCTAATGCCCCCAACTTCATCCGGCCTTTGGCCGGGTGAAGATGCACCCCCAATGCTCGGTCCTATACCGAGCCGACCCTCTGATGGCCCCCAACGTCAGGGGGTCATTTTTTTCCGGCCTGGAGCCTCTTGGACTTAATGGGAACGTTCAGTTGACCTGGCTCCCGACTTCTGACCACTGACTCCATTCTCGAAATAAATGGAACCAAAAAACTTGATTTAAAGCTTTGCACGCAGGGTACGCTGGGCATATCAAATCAA
>CAYVSA010000082.1:4522-8050 GCA_964454175.1 uncultured Pseudomonadota bacterium | reverse complement strand
GGTACCGCCTTTTTACCAGATAGTTGAAGGGGAAGATCTGACCGCCGTGGGTGTGTCCGGAAAGCTGCAGGTCGAACTTTTCCCGGGAGGAGGGCAAAACAATGGGCTGGTGTTTGAGCAAAAGAGTAAACACTCCCTCGTCCGCCCCGGACAGGGCAGCGGCTTCGTCGGTCCAGGAGGGACTGCCCACCCTGGAACCTGAGGGGTCGTCAACCCCGGCGATCGCTATCGAATCACCTGCCTTTACCGATTCGCCCCTGAGAACCCTGAACCCCGCGCGCTCATGGAAGGCCACGCTCTCATTTATGCCTACATAAAACTCGTGGTTGCCCATCACCGCGTATTTGCCCAGGGGAGCCTTAATGCCGGCGAACATGGCCGATGTGTCATCCAGGTGTGGAGCGAGACCGTCCAGCAGGTCCCCTGTGGAAACGAAGATGTCTGGCTTTTCCTTTTCGATCAGTCTGATTACCCTTGCAAGCTTTGATTTTCCCACAATGAGCCCCAGGTGGAGATCGGAGATCTGGGCTATTCTTACCGGTTTTTCGCCCGGTGAGATGGTACTAGTCTTTACGGTTACTCTCTCCACTCTGATCTTCGAATTCTCTACCAGGCCCCATGTTGAGAGCAATACGATAACGAGCATAATGCCGCCGATGACCGGACGGGCCGGGAGCAAGTAGCCTGTTGCGGAAGGGGCGGCAAGGGATGCGGCACGAAGGAGCAGGTTGTATGCGTCGACAGCTGCCGACAGGAAGAGGAACCAGAGAGCGGCAGCCATCCATATAAAAGAAACATAGGCCAGTACCCTGGCCGGAAAGTGCTGGCCGGCCCGCTCCAGCATCCTGACCAGGATCGGGCCAAGCACCATGAGCAGGACGAAAGTCCCGAAAAGAAGGAGGCGAAATCCGGTTAACCTGAAGGCGAGGTAGACCTTCAGAAAAAAGTAGAGGTTCATCCCGCCGTATATGGAGAAGTAGACCAGGAAGAATATAAGCATTCGGCGATCCTTTGTTGAAATATCCGGGTGCCCTTTCAGGCCCTGTGAAGTCCGTAGCCCTCTTAACAACCTTTATACATCAGTTGATCGTGCAATGGGTTGTAATTCTCGAAACTGACCCTTTTCATCCATACTGACCCAACCCCCCTTTATACTTTGCGACCTTTGCGCGCTTTGCGTGAGGCAAGACCTTTTTTCTGAATTTGACATCTACATTTCCCCTGCTAATATTAGTAACAGTTACTATTAGTAGGGACAGGAGCTCATGCAGAGAATGACCCAACAGAGAACGGTGATCCTGGAAGCACTGCGGGCTGTAAAGTCTCATCCCACGGCCGATGAACTCTTCGGTATGGTTCGAAAAAAACTGCCTAATATCAGCCTTGGAACTGTTTATCGTAATCTGGAGACCCTCTCTTCAAAGGGTATTATCAGGAAGCTTGATTCCGGCGGGCTGCCCATGCGCTACGACGGCATGGTTGAGGAGCACAGCCACATACGCTGCGAAAGGTGTGGAAAACTGGCAGACCTGACACTTGATCCCGGCATTGCGCTCAGGGATGAGGCCGCCAGACTCACCGACTACACAGTTACTGGCTGTTCCCTGGAGTTCCGGGGGTTTTGCAGCGAATGCTCAAAGCGGGAGGGTAACTAACTTGCTGAGCAAGATCTGTATTGACGGCACCAGGAGGGGGTTTGAAGAGATCTACGGCCTTTACAACCGGCGAGAGTACGTGTCGCCCGACCCCCTTCAGGTACTTTACGATTATGATAACCCGGCAGACAGGGAAATAGCAGCCCTGATTGCGTCCTCCCTGGCTTTCGGCAGGGTGGGCCAGATACTGAAAAGCATCGCCCTTGTGCTCGGAAAAATGCCCTCTCCAGCCAGGTTTGTCCGGCAGACGAAACCGGATGAGATTTCAGAACGCTTCAGGGGGTTTAAGCACCGGTGGGTCACGGAAGAGGACCTGGCAGCGACCCTCGTCGGGGCGGGGGAACTGGTCGACGAATACGGCACGCTGGAGGGTGCCTTCGCAGTGCACGTTACCAATGGACAGGAAACGGCCCTGGAACCGTCCAGGGGGTTTCTCAAGGAGCTTCGAGAAGTTTCGGGCAGAGCGCCCAACCGACTCATCCCTGACCCTGAGGGGTCGAGCGCTTGCAAGCGGTTCAACCTCTTTTTACGCTGGATGGTGCGCAGCGACGAGGTGGACCCAGGAGGGTGGAGCTGTATAGACCCGGGAATGCTCATAGTGCCGCTTGATACGCACATGCACAACATCTGCAGGCAGTTGGGCCTGACCGGACGCAGGCAGGCGGACATGAAAACAGCCCTCCAGATAACGGATGCTTTCAGGAAGGTCAATCCCGAAGACCCCGTTCGATACGATTTCGCACTGACCCGCCTTGGTATAAGGCAGGAATTGGACATTAAGACACAGCTGGCGGGTATTTTTCACTAAAAAGCTCCACAGGGGAGGTTTTTACCGTATCCCGCCGCCAGAGAAAGACTGAAAGGAGGAACACTGCATGGCATCTTTGAAAGGTACTGTAACCGAGAAGAATATCCTGACCGCTTTCGCAGGTGAGTCACAGGCAAGGAACCGCTATACCTATTTTGCCGGCCAGGCAAAGAAGGAAGGCTTCGTTCAGATTGCACATGTATTTGAAGAGACAGCCGATCAGGAGAGGGCTCACGCAAAAAGATTGTTCAAGCTCCTGGAAGGGGGAGAGGTCGAGGTCCAGGCGGCTTTTCCGGCGGGCACCATTGGGACCACGGCACAGAACCTGAAGGCATCTGCGGCAGGTGAGAACTACGAGTGGACCGACATGTATCCTTCATTTGCAAAGACCGCAAGAGACGAAGGGCTGGGCCAGATCGCCGGGGTTTTCGAAGCGATTGCCGTAGCAGAAAAACAGCACGAGAAGAGGTACAACGAGCTCCTGGCCAACGTAGAGGCCAACAGGGTATTTTCCCGGAACGCGGATTCTACCTGGAGGTGCATCAACTGCGGGTACCTGCACACAGGAAAAGAAGCCCCTGGTGTGTGCCCCGCATGCGACCATCCGAGAGATTATTTCGAACTTCTCGGGGAAAACTGGTAATATATAAGTAAGAGTTTCTTGTTTCTGGTTAGAATTGAAAGGGGAATTGATATGGCTGACAGGAATCAGGTCTACAAATGTGATCTTTGCGGAAATATCGTCGAGGTATTCATAGGCGGTCCAGGCGAGCTGGTCTGTTGTGGTGCGCCCATGCAGCTCCTGGTGGAAAATACTGTCGACGCGGCTAAAGAAAAACACGTGCCGGTTATCGAAAAGACCGAGCATGGCCTCAAGGTAACGGTGGGAAGCGTCCCCCATCCAATGGCAGAAGACCACTACATCCAGTGGATAGAACTCGTGGCAGACGGGATCGCCTACACGGAGTTTTTAAAACCCGGGGGCAAACCGGAAGCAACCTTCTGTGTGGAGGCTGACACATACACAGCAAGGGAGTACTGCAACCTCCACGGTCACTGGAAATC
>CAYVSA010000082.1:0-4422 GCA_964454175.1 uncultured Pseudomonadota bacterium | reverse complement strand
TGCGACGGCTGCGGACTTTGTGTCCCGGGCTGCGCTGAAGGCGCCCTCCAGATAGTTGACGGCAAGGCAAAACTGGTCAGCGATATTTATTGCGACGGCCTGGGGGCGTGTCTGGGAGAGTGCCCGCAGGGAGCGATCACGATGATCGAACGTGAGGCTGAAGGCTTCGACGAAGAAGCTGTGCATGAGCACCTGGCAAAGCTCTCGGCATCAGGAAAACCAGAAGAGCAGATTAGCGAAGAGCGAAACGAGGCCGAAAAGCCGACCCAGGGGTGTCCCGGATCCCTGTCCCAATTTTTTGAAAAAGAGGAGTCGGTTGACAGCGGGGCTCCGGACGAGGCAGGTAATATTTCCTCCAGACTTGAAAACTGGCCAGTTCAGATCTCGCTGGTACCTCCCGAAGCTCCTTATTTTGACGGTGCCAATATTCTGATAGCAGCTGACTGCGTTCCCTTTGCCTACGCTGATTTTCACCGGGAGATGCTCGATGGCAAGGTGGTCATGATCGGATGCCCCAAGCTGGACGACACCGACTTCTATTTGGAAAAGCTGACGCAGATATTTGGATCCAACAACATCAGTTCAGTTGAGGTAGTGTTCATGGAGGTGCCCTGCTGCGGTGGACTGGTGCAGGTTGTCAGGAATGCCCTCGCACAGAGTGGCAGGGATATCGAGAGTATATTCACAAGGATAGGCATAAAGGGCGACCTTCTCGAGCGACGGACAGCAGGAAACCGCGGCGGAGAGGACACATCTGCAGGCACTCCTGCAAGACCATAGGCGTGGCTGCAGATCAAATCGCCAAGCTTTTTCATTACCATCTAAGGACCATTCTGTTAATATATTCACATCAGCCAACAGATAGTTTTCTAGAGGAGGCGCCAGATGGACTCAAAAAAAGTTTACGGTCCCCACGAAGCGGTAACCCTGGGAATTGAACTGGAGAACGCTGGCCACAACTTCTACTCCCGGGTGGCCGAAGCTGCAGCCGATTTCAGGGTAAAAGAGTTGTTTGCCAGCCTTGCCAAGGCCGAAATAGAGCACATGCGGGTTATCAGGGAAGAGATCGAACCTGACTTCACACCTGAATGGTATCGCGAGGAGGACCAGGAACTGATGGCCGAGTATCTGAGAAATATCGAGAAACAGCCGGTTTTCCCAAGCCCCGAAGAGGCGGTTGAATATGTCGGCAGTGCCGGCGGCGCGGTAAAGGCTATCGACATCGGAATTGTTGCAGAAAAACGTTCAATGGCGTACTTCGAATATCTCCGGGACGCCACGCAGGACCCAAAGGGTAAAAACGCCTTCGACAGGCTTTACCATGAGGAGGAAAAGCACCTCGAGCTCCTCACCGAGCTTAAGAAGAGCATGTAAATAACTGCACTATCAATCTCAGCACGGGGAGGGTAACAGGATGTCTGATAAGAGAAGTGCGGAAGTTGAGGCTCTGCAGCTGGCCATCGAGACCGAGAAAAAAGGCTACAGATTTTACAGGGTTGCCTCGGAGAGCACCTCAGATCCAAAGGGTAAAGAGGTCTTCAGCCAGCTTGCCAGAGATGAGATCGAGCACATGGGTGTTTTCACTACGCTTTATGCCTCGGTGACCAACGACGAGCCGTGGCTGACGTACGAAGAGGCTCTGGATAAATTCGGAGAGGCCAAACCCGACGAGGAGATCTTTCCCGACGAGCCCATAAAGGGCGAGGAGGGGTTCAATGACCTCAAGGCCCTTGAAGAGGCCCTGGAGTTCGAGAAAAAAGCCGTCAGTTTCTACCAGGGTCAGGTCCAGAAGGTCACAGAAGACAGGGCGAGGTCTTTTTACGAGAAGCTGGTAGAGATCGAAGAGGGCCACGTCAAGATCATACAGGCAGAGATCGATTCCCTCTCAGGAACCGGCTTCTGGCTGGGCTACCAGGAGATATCCCTGGAGCACTAGGGCAGAATTGAGACTAGTAAAAAACCTCTTTTTCAGGACAGCTAACGCTGTTCCGGCCCAGACCAGGACTTTTTTCCTCTGCCTTTTCCTGACCCTGGCAGTATTCCAGCTATTCCGTCTGATCTTCCTTGCGGCGCACTGGGACTTCTACAGGAAAGATGGCCTGGCAGACCTGCTGGTAGCCTTTCTCATAGGATTCAGGTTCGATCTTCACACCGGCCTTGCCGTGATCGGGCTGCCTTTTTTGCTCCTTCATCTGCCGGGCGACTGGAAGAGGAACATCTTTGTCAACCGAGTACTGGTGTGGATGCCTGTGCCCGCCCTGCTTCTGGCCTTTTCCCTCCTGCTGATAGACGTCCATTACTACTCCGAAGCGGGTCGACACCTTGCCCAGGAAGTTTTCATGGCAACGGACAACGCAGGTGACCTCGCATCGTCACTGATCATGATATCCCAGTACCGGTGGAGTATTCTCTTTTTCTTCATACTGGCGCCTCTTTTCCTGGCCGTGTGGAAAAAGGCAGGACGCTTTTCACGGTTTCAACTGAGTTTCCCGGGTCTGATCAACGAGATCGTCTTTTTTGTTCTATTCCTGGTGGTGTTTGTCATTGGGGTCCGCGGGACCCTGGAGCCAAAGCCCCTCAAGACGGGACACGCTTTTTCCCAGGGTAAACTGGAACTGGGCCACCTGGCCCTCAACGGAATATTCACGGTCGAAAGGACTCTCATCTCGGGGAAGGGTGAGGTAGTTAATTATTTCATCCCATCCGAGGCTGCAAAAATAGTTCTCAGCCTCCTGAATATTGAAGATGTAAATCGCGGGAACAGCAGGTTCCCAGTATACCGCAAACACATCCCGGCGGTTGATTCTCCCCTCGATAGCACGAAGAGGAAGCCGAATGTGGTTCTAATTATCCTTGAAAGCTGGGGAGCAAAATACATCGGTGCAATGGGGTCGCCTGTGAAGGCAACCCCTGTTTTCGACAGGCTTGCCGGGGAGGGGCTCCTGTTTACTAATTTTTATGCGACCGGGAGGAGGTCCCAGGAGGCCATGACCTCCCTTCTCATGGGTGTACCCCTGTACAGTGGCCTGGATATATTTACCAGCGGGCTGGAGCAGAACAGTTTCAGGGGGATCGGGAGGATCTTTGCGGATAACGGGTACAGTACGGTCTTTATGCATGGCGGGAAGGTAGGCACCCTGGGTTTGAACGGTTTTGCCGGGGTTGCCGGTTTCGGGAAGTACATAGGCATGGAGGACCTTGATCTCGCGCCTGGTGAATATGACGGCGCCTGGGGAGTCTACGATCACGCGATGCTCGGGCACGTCAACGAGGAACTCCGCAGGCAGCAGGATCCGTTTTTTCTCCTCTGGTTCTCCCTTTCCTCTCACGAACCATTCAGGATACCCGAAGGATCGGAGCAGATCATGGCCAATGAGTCCCGTGAAGGGAAGATGTACAATGCCCTGCACTATACGGACAGCAGCCTGGGCGAGTTCTTCAGGCAGGCCGAAAAAGAGGACTATTTCAAAAATACAGTATTCGTTCTTGTTGCGGATCATTCTGCCGGCAGGCATCTTGTGTCCATCAGGGAACGCCACCTTGTGCCGCTCCTCATCTACGCTCCGGGCAGGCTTCAGCCAGGAGTGGTAGACTTGGTTGGCAGCCAGCTCGACCTGGTCCCGACCCTGATGGACGTTGCCGGGATATCCGGGTGGCACCATGCATTGGGCAATTCACTCCTGGGCCCCGGTCCAAAGTATGCTTTTGCGAACCTGGGTAATGTCTTCGGATGGTTCACTGGTGATCGCGTGCTGACGGTAAACACCGACGGCACAGCACCGAAACTCTACAACTACAGAACCGGCAGGAGCGTGGATGCGGATATCTCAGAAAGTAAAAAAGAGGTGCTCTCTTTTGTCCAGGTGAGCAAGACTTTAATTCGCGACAACAGGCTGGCCCCTGTAGCTGGGCATTGATCGCCCAAAGGAGGTTCCCAAGGTGTTTATGCGGTTGTTCCTGCTCTTCACTATCGTGCCCGCCCTTGAGCTTTACCTGATAATAAAAGTCGGGCAGGTGATCGGTGCGTTCAATACTTTGCTGATAATAGTCATTACCGGGGTACTGGGCGCCTATTACGCGCGCCAGCAGGGTGTGAGGGTCGTGTCCAACATAAACTGGGAGATGCGTGAGGGCAGACTGCCGGGGGACGAGCTGATCAATGGGGCCATGCTCCTTGTTGGAGGCGCACTGCTCATCACACCGGGATTCATCACTGACATCACCGGCTTCACGCTCATTTTTCCTCCAAGCAGGGACATGATAAAGGGCGCAGTGAAAGAATTCATGCGGAAAAGGATCGAAAGGGGAGAGATCAGAATTTATAGACCATAAGTAATAGTTCCAGGTTCCAGGTTTCAATCACAGCCCATCCGGTTTCGGTCGAGCCTGAAAATTATCTGACCCGATTTGTCAACTACTTCG
>CAYVSA010000081.1:0-8134 GCA_964454175.1 uncultured Pseudomonadota bacterium | reverse complement strand
GATGCAGCCGGATAGTTCTCCTCTCATCGGAGGTCATCCCAGACACCTGGGCTGAAAGGGCGGTACTTCCATACTGGGAGGCAATGAAGAGGGCAGCTGCCGCCGAAGGGGTCGTTTACGCTGACGTAAATGGTTGGTGGCATAGGGTCCTCGATGCGGGACGCCCCGTTTCAGAGCTGATAATACCAGGAGACCTGCACCCCAACGCGGCGGGACACCGGGTGATCGCAGATGCGGTGATAGATGCTTTCGAAAAGAACGGAATGGTTGAAGGGCTTTGAACATAATTGTTGAACAAGAAACCAGAAACTGACCAAAATTCATTTAGGCTCTGATTGGAAAGAGTCTGTCTTAAGATGCCGTACTATTTCATGAAAAAATATATTATTCCATGGGATTAACCCTGAGAATTATATGTTTCGGAGGGTCTGTTTGTGGACGTCCCTGGTCTTTTTCAGAACAAATGGAACCTTGGGGGTTCGCCCACATCCTGCTGAAGCTGTTCAGATAAGAGAGTGAAAACCATCCCCTTTAACGCGCCTCCATGACTGCACTGAGAAATTGCTGGGTTCTTTCCTGTTTGGGGTTTTCGAAAAGCTCGTCCGGGAGCCCCTGTTCTTCGATCCTTCCGTCGTAGAAAAAACAGACGCGGTCGGAAATCTCCCTGGCAAACCCCATCTGGTGGGTGACCATGAGCATGGTCAGGTTGTGCTTGTCCACCAGCTTTCGGATGACCTGGGTCACCTCCCCGATGACCTCCGGGTCCAGGGCCGAGGTGACCTCGTCGAAGAGCATCACCTTGGGCCGCATGGCAAGAGACCGGGCGATGGCCACCCGCTGCTGCTGACCACCGGAAAGTCGCGAGGGGTGCTCGCTTGCCTTTTCCAGCATTCCCACCATGTCCAGGAGCTCTTCGGCCCGGATGACGGCCTCTTCCTTGCTCAGGCCGAGGACCTGAACGGGGGCCTCGATGCAGTTTTCCAGGGCGGTCATGTGCGGGAAGAGGTTGAAGTGCTGGAAGCACATACCGATGTTCAGGCGCTGCATGCGAAGGTACTTCTTGTCCGCCCGGACCAGGGACCCGTTCTTTACCATGTGGGTCATGGGCTGGCCCTCCACGTATATGACGCCATCATTGATGACCTCCAGGGCCATGAGCATGCGCAGGACGGTGGTCTTTCCGGACCCTGAGGGGCCGATGATGGTCACCATCTCTCCCTCCCCCACGTCCAGGTCCAGGGAATCCAGGACAACCAGGTCGCCGTAGCGCTTGGTTACGTTCCGGAAGCGGACCATAGGGACGTTTTCGCCCTCGAGCTTCATAGGATATTCTCTCATTTTGGGTGTCATGTGGATTTTAATCCCAGTTTTCTGCGGATCCTCGCCTCTGCCCCGCGAAGGCCCGCCGCTATGGGCAGGGAGATCATCAGGAAAATAAGTCCCACGAGAGTGTAGGGTTCCAGGAAGCGGTAGTATTCTGAACCGATGGCGTTGGCAGTGTGCATCAGTTCGGCCACCCCGATGACTGAAAGCATGGGGGTGTCCTTGAAGATCCCCACCAGATAGTTCCCCATCCCGGCGAAGGCCGCCGGAATGGCCTGAGGGATAATAATATGCGAGTAGGTTCGCACCGGACTTAAACTCAGGGAGAGCGCTGCCTCCCACTGTCCTTTTGGGACACTCTCGATTCCGGCGCGGTAAACCTCCGAGAGGTATGAGGCGTAGTGAAGCCCAATGGCGATCATTCCTGCTGCCCAGGGCGACAACGTTATTCCAAACTGGGGCCCGACATAAAATACGAAAAAGATTTGAAGGATCAGAGGGGTAGACCGGATAAACTCCACCACCTCTCTAAAAAACCTGTTCAGCCTGGTGAACGGTGTCCTCTGCGCGAGGGCGAAGACGAGTCCCAGGACCAGGGCGACGACATATCCGAGCAGCGCAGCCAGGATCGTGTTGCCGGTAGCCCGGATGAGTTGCGGAAGGATGTGAAAGACAAACTCCCAGTGCCAATCGAACATGATCAGGCCCTCCCCAGCTTGCGCGCCATGATCCGCTCAAGCCATCTCATAAAGGGCGTTATCATGAGCCGCGACATCAGGTAGTAGATGATCAGTGCAGCGCTGAAGACCTGTGCCGACAGGTACGTGGTGCCGTTGATCTTCCTGGCCACGAACATGAGATCAGCCACTGAAATTAAGGCTACCAGGGCCGTCCCTTTCAGCAGTTCGATGAGCAGGTTACCCCATGGTGGAAGCATGTTCAAAAAGGCCTGGGGGAAGATGATCCTCTTCATCCGCTGGCTCGGCGACATGCTGAGGGCTGTAGCTGCCTCCCATTGACCCTTCGGCACGGAGAGTATCCCCCCCCTCACCAGTTCTGCACCGTAGGCCCCCAGGTTCATTCCAACGGCAATGAACCCGGCGGTAAACTTTTCCAGAGTCAGGCCGAAGAGGGGAAGAACGAAGAATATCCAGTACAGCTGGACCAGCAGGGAGGTACCCCGGAATATCTCGATGTAAACAGTGGCCGTACCGTAAACGAGGCGGTTGGCCGACAGGCGCATGAGGCCCATAAGCAGTGCGATGGAGATGGCCAGGGTGGCGGCCAGGAGAGACTGCTGGGCTGTGACCAGCGACCCTTTAATGAACTGGGGTCCGTATGTGGAGAAAAACTCGATGAAGGGCATGAGGTATTTTCAACGAAGGCGCGGGGACTTACTAAAGGCCCCGCGCCCGGAATCTGTTACCTGTTTTCGCACACCCAATCAGTGTTCATGTCTCCCGGCAGCTGATCTTTCGAGTACCCGTACTGCTTCACACTTTTGAGCATCTTTTTAGAGCCCATGCTGGCCTTCAGAGCAGCGTTGAACTTCTTGAGGAATTCCGGGTCCTCTTTCCTGAAGCCGATGCCCACCCAGTTCAGGTATTTTTCCGGCAGCGCCGAGGGGTTCGTGACCTCGATGGCTCCCTTCGCCTCTTTGGCCAGGTTAAGGGCCGAGAAATAGGTCAGCCCGCCGGCGTCCGCGCGGCCAGATTTAACAGCAGCAAGGATCTCTGACATGCCTGGTACCTGCATGATGTTTTTATCCGGGACCCCTTCGTCCTTGGCCGCTTCCACGGTATTAAATCCCGCGCCCGTCACAAAAACGGCATTCTTTTTTACCAGGTCCTGGTAGTTCTGGAGCCTCTTGGGGTTGCCCTTCGCGACGATGAAGGCGTCACCGAAGATCCCGATGGGTTCGGAGAAGGCCACGTTCTGGCATCGGCTGTTGAGGATATACATGCCGCCTGTGATGATGTCGAACCGGTTAGCCTTAAGGCCGGGAATAAGGCCGCCCCAGTCCGTGACTACGGGCTCGATGTTTGTGTAGCCCATGTCCTCCAGGATGCCAATGGTGATGGCGTTGGCAAAACCGAGGGGCTTGTTGTTCTCACCGGGGTAGGCCCAGGGCACCTCGTTGGCGAACCCGAGCCTGATGGTTTTTCCTGAATCGATCCTGTCCATGAGGGGGCCGGCATCTGCAACGGCAGCGCCCAGGACAAACACGGCCCCGAGGAAAACAAACACTGAAGTCCGTACGATCTTTTTCAACACTTTTCCTGGTCTGCTTTTACTCACTTCACTCCTGTAAAAAAACATTTTTCCTCCCTTTACTGGTTTTGGACAAAAGGCAACGGATTTGCCTGATTATGCCGATTTAGATCGCCGCACCCGGAAGGCATTTTCAGCCCGCAACTGACATTATTAACATCACAGGGACATGGAAATCGAAAAAACTGAGGGGCAAGAATAATGCAGGAGCTAACGATTCATATTTTCACTATTATTATGAAATATACCGTCAATGTCAAATCGGGCACCAGACAGCGCCGTATCTTCTTGATTAAGCAGCGCTAATTTGAGGTCAGGCATGATTATCCACAGAGGCTGGAGGGCCTGTCTCACCCGCTCTGGCTGTACAGCCTTGCCCTTAATCTGTTGAGGGATTTGCCATGAGCAAATAAAAAAGACCCGCCTCTAACGAAGCGGGTCTTTTTTGTGCGTTAAATAGTCGGGATCCCTTCGACTGGGCTCAGGGCAGGCGAACTGACGACCCCTTGACTGCCAGTCAAATTCGAACATCTATGCAAACCACTGAAAACAAGTCGCTTTTTCTGCAACTTCAAAGACTTACAATTCCTCGAAAACTCGAAAGTTATAACCAGTTATAACTGGATTAGTCATTCAGGTGGGTACCTATATGGGTACTACGATAACGCGGAAAACCTCTTAAATAATTGATCCAAACCGGGCTTTCGTCCTGTTCTCTCTCATAATGGGGACATTTTAGCATTGCAGTTAGAGGGGACATAATCGCATTGCTAACGCATCACATTTGCCCTCCCTGTCTTTTGGAGGGTTTTTTTGCTATAATCTCCCTTCTGAAAGTCGGTTTTTACGTTTGGTGTATTGGCTGATCTCGTTGGATCCATTCCTCGGTAGAACCAATCCATTTGCGAAAAGCTGTTTTCATTCGTCCTGTTTCTCAGAATGAACCCTGATGCTGTGGAGGTGTCTGTCTCGGTAATGTTTGGCACAACAGAAAAACCTTCTTTCGCGGTCCTGGGCGCCGGTTGTGGCGGTCAAGCCATTGCTGGCTATCTCGCGTTACGCGGTCACGACGTATCTCTTTACAACAGGTCTTACAGCAGGATCGCGGCCTTCCGGGATCGAGGATACATTGAGGTTTGCGACAAGGTAAACGGTTTAGGCGCCCTGTCATATATCGGAACTGACCTGGCTGAAGCAGTGGCGAACCGAGACGTGATCATGGTTGTCACAACCGCTAATGGGCACAAGCCGCTGGCACAGAAAATGGTCCCGTACCTGAGAGACGGCCAGATCATTCTTCTCAACCCTGGCAGGACCTTCGGCGCTCTGGAAGTATCACACACCATTCGCCAGGCTGGCTGCATGGCTGATGTGATCATCGGCGAGGCAAACACGCTGATTTATGTGGCGAGAGTGACTGTGCCCGGTACGGCTGTCATCAAGGCGATCAAGAAGACCGTTTCCATTTCTGCAATTTCGGCCGATGACACGCCGTACCTGGTGAGCAGGCTCCGTAGTGCCTACCCCCAATTCACGGCTGCGAAGTCTTTTCTGGAGACCAGTCTCGGCAATATCGGAGCGGTTTTTCACCCGACCATCGCTCTGCTCAACAGAGACAGGGTCCTGTCGAAGGTCCCCTTCGACTTTTACCGTGATGGGGTCACCAGAGAGACGGCCCGCTACCTTGAACAGGTTGACAATGAATTTGCAGCCGTTGGCAAAGCCCTGGGGCACCGGCCGCTGTCCATTACAAAATGGCTAAGTTCCAGGTACGACCTGGAACCGGCCGACCTGTTCACCATGCTCCGGTCCAACCCAAGCTACCGCAACCTTCCGGCTCCGACTACACTCGATCACCGTTATCTCTGGGAAGATGTCCCCATGGGGCTCGTTCCGATCTCGGATACGGCCGACGCCGTTGGCGTTAATACTCCGGCGATCGACTACCTGATCAACGAAGCGTCCGGGATACTCGGAAGAGACTTCCGCAGCGAGGGCAGAACTCTGGAAAAGCTCGGTTTGCCCCGGGACCGCGTCAAGGAGTCGTTGGCAACCATTATCGCCGGACGAACGGCTGACCCGACGTCTGCCTGTGCCTGAAGCTGTCATCGCATCCGACGTTATCGGTCTGGCCAAGCCCCGGGTAGACGCCCACACGCTCGGTGTGTCTCGCGCCGACGAACTTCTTCGCGCCTGCGGATTTACGACCGTCCTCGCCGATGATGTCGCCAACGCAGCCTTCTGTGCCCCGGCACAAGCCGATAACTCCTCACTGATCCGGAGGTGGCTATCTGCCAACCGGATCAGCGTTCTCTGTTTCAGTTATCGTCTCGCCGCGGCCGATGCTGTTGGCATCTTTCGAAAACTGATATATCAGTTGGAGTTTTACGGGATGCTCTCAAAGTATGGCGGCAGGATCAAGGCCATCTATTTTGCCGCCCTGCCTGGTGCCTGTGACGACATCGAACGGATCTATGGGGATGAAGTGGGTGTGTTCCGCGGCGATGAAACACTTGCCGAGACATTGACGATCATGGGCATCGACTCTTCGCTGGCCCCGGACGACATGGTTGGTGCACACCCTTACGATAGCGCCCTCGAAAGCTTTGGCCGGGACCTGGTGAAAACGTGCGACTTCGCCTCGGCGCTGCCTGTGGACAGGCAGGCATCTCCAGGCTTTGGCGGAAAGCGGGAAAAGGCCGTCGACAGGATAAAACATGGCCGGGTACGCGGGCTGCCACCGCTGATGAGGGCGCACGCAGGGCCCTACCAGGCCGATCGGCGAGATGCCGTTAGCCTTCTGGAATCCTGGTGCGGGGAACTTTCCAGGGCAGGCATGCTGGATGTACTTTCGATAGGGACTTCGCAGCTTACCCAGGAGAGGTTCGGCGAGGACTGGGCCGACAGGCCGAACGGAGGCGGGTCGCCGATCAACTCACCGGGCGAATACGAACGTATATGGCAAGCCTCAAGGCCCATGCTGGTAAGGACATACGCAGGCACTTGCGGTATACCCGCCCTCGCCATGATGCATGAGGAGACAATGAACATCGCGTGGCACGCTATGTCGCTGTGGTGGTTTTCCCAGATCGACGGACGCGGGCCGTACGCTATGCTCGAGAACCTCCAGGAGCAATTCGAGGCCCTCCGGCTGATCGCCTTGGGGAACAAGCCTTACGAACCTAACGTTTCTCACCACTTTGCATTTCGCGGAGCCGATGACCTTACCTACATTGTCTCAGCTGTGCTGGCTGCAAGAGCCGCAAAGAACCTTGGTATCCGCAACCTGATCCTGCAGATAATGCTGAACGATCCAAAGTACACCTGGGGCGTCAACGATCTCGCCAAGGCTCGCGCCACTCTTTTTCTGATCAGGGAACTTGAGGATCCAGGCTTTCATGTGTACCTCCAGACAAGGGCGGGGTTGGACTACCTGTCCCATCTGGAGTCAAAGGCAAAGGCGCAGCTCGCCACCACTACTGCGATGATGGATGACATCGAACCGGATAACCCCCATAGCCCGGATATCATACATGTCGTGAGTTATTCCGAGGGCAGCGATCTGGCGACGCCGGAGATTATCAATGATAGCGTCCGCATAACAAGGTGTGCGCTGGACCGTTACAGGATACTTCGGCGGCAGGGGCATGTGGAGAGTATGACCGGTAACCTGGACGTACGGGAGAGAATGTCCTTCCTGGTCCAAAGTGCGAAGGAAGTGCTCACGACTATCGAGGAATGTGTGAACGCTCCGTACACAGCACGGGGGCTGCATGACATCTTCCGTTTGGGTTTCCTGCCCGTTCCGGGACTGATGTATCTCAGAGACGAATTCCCCGAGGCCGTCAAATGGACCACAAAGGTCCGAAACGGGCGTGTGGATATTTACGAGGACGACAAGCCGTTACTCCCCAGGGAGCGAATGGGGCAAATAAAGGAAGGAATACTTGCCAGATGAGTGCTGTAACAATTGGTCTGCTGAATAAGAAGCGCGGTAATTTCAAGATCCAGGAAAAGTTCGCGGGGGTAGACGGGGTCGTGGACGAAACTGCTGCCGAAGTTGCCCATCACGAAAAGGCGCTTCTAGACGCCGGATACGAAGTCCGTGTGATCAACTGGGGACCGGATATCCTTCGGGATCTCGCCGAGGCGGACGTCGATCTTGTTTTCAATGTTTCTTCACTGGTGGAGGCGGCTATCCTGGAAGAGATGGAAATGCCCTTCGTGGGTTCCGACTCTTTCACGATCGCCCTGGCAGCGGACAAGTCTCTCGCCAAAAGACTCTGGGACAAGGCGGGGTTACCGACCTCGCCCTTCCACGTGGCCCGGACGGAGCAGGATTGCGAGATCTTCCGGGACGAACCGCCTTTTCCCTACCCGCTTTTCATCAAACCTGTCGCCGGGAGAGGCAGCGCAGGCATTACGGAAGAATCTGTTATCGAGGACTTCGATCATCTGGTCAAGGGCGTACGAGAACGATATCGCACGATAGGCCAACCGGTCCTGATCGAGAGGTTCCTGAGAGGACGAGAGGTTACCC
>CAYVSA010000080.1:0-8186 GCA_964454175.1 uncultured Pseudomonadota bacterium | reverse complement strand
CGTCCTTTGAATCCTTGGCGAACTTTGCGAGCTTGAGCGACAGTAAGGAGCGGGCGTGAAACAGAAGTTCCCTTGGAACCTGGAACTTGAAACCTGGAACCCGCTCGCACTACAAATCAACCCCCAGCACCACCGCGTCCTCTCCGTCCGGGTAGTACCTGGATCTTGTTCCCACCTCATGAAATCCCAGCCTCTCGTACAGCCCTCGGGCTGCCCTGTTGGATACCCTGACCTCCAGGGTTGCCCACACCCCTCCCTCTCCTGCCGCCTCTGCGAGAAGACCCGACAACATTTTCAAAGCAAGCCCTTTTCTCCTGTGGTTCGGGTCTACAGCGAGGTTGGTGATGTGCACCTCGTCAGCCGCTTTCCATGCCAGGAGGAATCCAGCTATCTCTTTTTTCTGCTGGTCGGCCGGGCTTTTTTCAGGGTGTTCGACAAATTTTTCTATGACAATGCAGCGTGAGACATCTCTGGAAAGCTCTATCCTGAACCCGTCCACGCTCCAGGGGTGGGTGAAGGAGCGCTCTTCGATCCGGCGAACCGGGCCGAGATCACCGTGCACCATTGCCCTGATCCTGTATTGGTCTTCACTGCCGCGGCACATGTTCTATTTGGGGAGGATGGCGTCAGGAGCCCTGACGTAACAGGGGATCAGCCCGGCAGCATCTACGGACCGGCCCAGCTGGAGCAATCTGCTGCCCAACTCCAGGACGATACTGGCTCTCGGGATGGAACCCTGGTTTCCCGGTTCATCGATCACCTCGCCGTCCCCGAAAGCTCCCGCAACCAGGTGAAGACCTGTTCCCGCGGCACGCGTCCCGGGAGGGCAGTCAAGTTCATCAAACCACGTCTTGAACTCCGCTGGTGTTAGTAGAACGGGGCCTGCTTTGACATCGGGTATCCTGGATGGGTCCAACCCGCTGTAGCAGGCAGCATAGACCTCCCCTTTTCGGGCATCCGCCACAGCAACAGCGCTGCAGCCCGTATCAAGGCAGGGTAAAACCAGGGCATCAAGGGATGGGACAGGTACGGTTGGCACTCCCAGGACAGACGCTATGCCCTTGGCCGTAGCCAGCCCGACTCTGAGGCCGGTGAAGGAGCCTGGACCGGTGCCGGCCGCCACCGCCTCCAGGGATCTTTTCTCAATTCCCCTCTCCCTTAAGAGGCTGTCGATCGCGGGAAGGAGCGTTTCGCTCCCCGGTTTATCCGCGGGAAGGATTCTCTCACAAACCTCCCCGCCGGAACTTAAGGCAACGCTCCCCAATTGTGTGGATGTCTCAATGGCTAGTATCGTATACATAAGTGGCCCAAGTCCCATGTCTCTGCGGGTTTTCAACCTGGGTCCTGGGTCTTGGGTCCTGGGACCGAGTCTCAGTTCATCAATACTCCAACGGCGGCTGGGTCTTAATGCGCATTTCACCGCGCCCCCTCGGCCCTGAGATAATCAGTGTTACGCCATCTCCCTCCGGGTCCGCCCAACCCAGGGACCTGGGGAAGCAGATCCTGTAGAGTTTCGACCACGAAAGGTCCCATCTCAGGAAATGCATGTATATATCTTCCTCACCTGACCCGACCCCGAAGCAGCTTGCTGCCAGGATCTCACCGTTGGGAAGGATCAGCTTTACCCTCCACTCCGCACCAGCCTGTTCGAGGGTTTTGCTGGTGTCGTCGGGCGTATAGAACCCGAGGAGAAATTCGATCTGATTCTCCTTCGGGCTCACCACGTCCTCGAAAAACTTTCCTTTTTCTTCCGGGTCAAGGAGCTTGGTCTTGGCCTCCCACTCACCGACCTGCTTTCTGATCTCCGGCGACAGGAATAGCACTCTGGCAGTGAACACCGTCTCAAAACCCTTGTAAATCTCTACCCTGTCGGAGTGAAAACGCATGAGACCCGAGATCCTGCGTTCCTGTTCTGTCTCGCCGGACAGACTGATACCGGGCAGGTTTTTTATCGATGAGCACCCTGCTGCAGCCAGAACCACTGCCAGTAACCACGTTATTGCAGATCTCAATGGACTAACCTCCCCGGCTGGCCTGTGGACAGAGCCCAGGACTCAGGTGGGTCGCTTCGCTCCAGTCCAACGTCCAATGTCCAATGTCCAATGTCCAATGCTCCAATTTCCAATAACCCTAATATATCAGATCCGACTTATTTAGCAGGTTCTTCCGTAACGGTCGACCCGCCGTATCCCCCGGCCGGAAGTCCAAGGCCATCCGCACCCGGCATTCTACCGAGAAGACCCTCGTACATATCTTCTCTCCTGTCCCTGAAAAAGGCCCATTCGCTCCTGGCATCGGCAACTTCACGAAGATCAACCTCGGTCAGGTAAACTGCGTCCCTCCCTGCCGCAGGCCGGTGGTTGAGCTCACCGTGAGGAGTGAGACAGAAACTCTTTCCGTAAAAATTCTGGGAGCCCTCTTTGCCCACACGGTTTGCACGGAGAATGAACATTCCGTTGGCGATGGCATTTCCCGCGAGCATCCTCTCCCACCTGGACTGGCTGGCAAAAGCATTTGAAGTGGGAACGACGATGATCTGTGCGCCTGACAGGGCCAGGATCCTTGACCCTTCCGGGAAGAAAGCATCCCAGCTGATCTGTACGCCCACCTTTCCAACCCTTGTCTTAAAGACTGGGAAACCCGTATCACCAGGTATAAAGTAGAATTTCTCATGCCAACCCTTAACGTTTGGTATGTGTATCTTGCGGTAGACACCCAGGAGGGCGCCTCCTGCATCGATCACAACTGCGCTGTTGTGATACTTTTTCCCGGCAGCCTTCTCGAAAAGTGGAAAGATAACGACAGCATCGTTGTCAGCGGCGAACCTGCACATCCTCTCTGTCGAAGGTCCCGGGACCGTTTCAGCCAGGTCGAAATTACTCACCCTCATACGAGACGGGAACCACCTGTTTGTGCACAGTTCGGGGTATGCTATCAGCCCGGCGCCCCTTTCAACCGCCAGCAGACCGAGCTCCACTGCCTTATCCAGATTCCTTGATACGTCGTCCCTCGCGGCGAACTGTACGGCTGCGACTTTGAGCATGCTCACCTCCTGAAACCCTCACCCGGAAATAAACCCTGTTGTATGTTTTGGGCGCTTTACAGGTCGCCCACGACCATGTTCCTGCCGGAACGCTTTGCCTCGTACAGGGCCTTGTCCGCCCTCTCAATAAGATCCTGGGGAGTTTTGCCGTCTCCCCCCTTCTGAAGGGAATAACCTATACTAACGGTAATATCAAGAGGTCCTGCTTCCGTTCGGAACGGCTTATCCGAAACAGACGTCACCAGTTTATCGGCGATGGCAGCGGCAGATTCCCGATCTGCGGTATCCAGGATGACGGCGAACTCCTCACCACCGTACCGGGCCACGGTGTCGAGCTCGCGAAGGCCTCCGCACAGGCGCCCGGCTAATTCCCTCAAGACCTCGTCACCCACCGGATGTCCGTAAGTGTCGTTTACAGCCTTGAAGTGGTCCACATCCACCATGAGGACTGCAAAACCCTCTTTGTATCCCCGGTCCAGCTGTTTCATTTTGCTGTTAAGAACCCGGTGGAAAATCCGGTGATTTAAAAGACCCGTGAGCCCGTCTGTCCGGGCCAGATCGTCGACCCTCTTAAGGAGAAAAGCGTTGGCAAACACCGGGGCTGTCACATCAGCAATCATACGAAGATCACTTTTCGTATAGCTGTCAAAAGCACCCTCGGCCGTGGAGACCACTGCTATGATAACCTGCCTCTGCCCCCCCTTTTCCTCCTTCGTCTCCGTCTTGACAGCCAGGAAAGAGGATACGCGGTCCAGGGATTCTCCGCTGCAGAAATAGTTTGAACCCTTCCTCGATTTTTTAAGGAGCATCAGCTCGGTGCTGTTCTCACCGGCGGAAAGAAGATTGATCTGACTGGGATCTTTTTTTCTGACCGTTTTACCATTCAGTCCTTCGAGAATACTGCCCCTTGTGCTCATTACCAGACCGCCTCTGTCGCTGATCAGGACGGCCACGCCGGCAGGGTCCTTGACGACGCTGAAAACCGCGTCCATAGCCAGTTCGTTCGTTACGGAAACATCAAGAGAATCGGTGAGCTTTTTAACGTAATCGGCAAGGGTGGCCTTGACCGCCAGTTCGTCCCCCATGCGGTGAACCTCGCCGCTCCTGTCAATGGCATCGGATATGGATTCACAGACATCACCCAGCTGCTTCCTCATCCAATCTTCATCCCTGAAGACCTCGGGCTCCGGACTATCGAAATAGACAATACACTTGACGCCTGCCTCGTTTCCCCGCGTCCTGCCGGCCCTTTTAGCATCTTCGTAGACTGCCTGGAGGATGAACGAACGGATCTTGATGCTCTCATTGTAAAAGGGAATTGACTCACCGGAGTCATCCGACCTCGTCCAGTCGGATACGCAGAGGAATCCCGATCTCTGGAGGGCAAGATATAATATACCCTTCTCCCCGGATATTGTTTCTTCATTCAGGCTTTCAGAGTGGCCTTTTGAAACAGCCGCCCTTATGCGGAACCCGCCGTCCCCTGCCCTGACAAGCACCAGACCTGTTCTGGCCCCCATCAGCCTGGCGCCAAGGATGAGTATCTTCTGAAGGAGTTTGTCTTCGCGGATAGCGGCTGAAGCAGCCATTTCCCTGCGTTTAAGCAGGTCGTCCGGCCCGAAGTCCATGTGAGACGCTCTGGTGCTGACGATCCTTGCGTCACTTAACATCCGTTCGTGCTTATTCTTGAGGGTCCGGTAGTTTTTCTCCTGGGTCATGAACATATACGCCAGGTAAATGCTGTAAACGACAAACGCGGCCGCCCAGACCAGCAGGTCAGGATCGCCCATGAACAGCCATCGGCCCGTGGCTACGAGGCCCAGAGCAAGGCCTGGCACCCACGCATATTTATAGAAACGGCGGAAACAGGTCAGCGGAAAACTGACGAAAAACAACAGGGGTATCAGGGGAACTGAGTCGTAAAGGACCTTGACTGCCAGTGCCGCCGCTGCCACTGCCGCGGTCTGGGCAGGAAAATAATAGGGATGGTCCTCTCTCCTCTTTCTACCCATGGACACCGGGATGGAAAGAGCAGTGACAAAGGCCGCTGCCGCAAGGTGCAGCGGATACCAGGAGGGTCCGTCAAGGGGTGTGGGTACAAACAGAAATACGGCAAGGATAGTGAGCGTCAGATAGAACAGACTGCTTGAATTGCTCCAGCCTGCGGGCAATTTCAACGCTGTTGTTCCTCCTCATGGAAGATGTAGACGACCTCTCCGGGACGGACCATTCCCAACTTGGTCCTGGCAAGCGCCTCCAGGGTCCCTGGATCGTCTCTGAGACGGCCTATCTCCATTGCGAGCCTGTTGTTGTCCTGCTCCAGTTTCTGGACCGACTGGCGCAGCTCATTGCGGTGATGGACCATTTTCCCCAGGTTCCACACTCCACGATCTCCGGCGAAAGTGTAGGCCGAAAATACACCCACGAGAAGGGCCGCGATAAGAAGGACAGTTTTTTTCCGGGAGAGATTCATATCTGACATATAAGTATCACAGCACAATCAACGCCACAAGGCACTGGTTTTGACACATGGACCCAGCCGCAAGGACTTTCATGACTGCATCCTTTCGACCTTCCCTGACCACTCGCCCAGAAGCTTGTGTACTCGGGCCTCATCACGGCTCTCTGCGTACAGGTGGAAACACGCATGATCCGAACTGGGAAATACAAGTACCCAGTCGTCATCGTCTTCGAACCTCACGCCCTCGATCGTCTTTGATCCCTCACCCAGTTCCTCCACAAGGTTCCTCATCACCATGCCCTTGGAATCCCATGGGCATGGCACAATGCTGTGCAGGAGGTAGGTCTCGGGCAGGGACGAGAGGATTGAACCCAGGGGCTGACCGGAAACAGTCATCATCTCCATCAGTTTTCCCAGGCAGAACATGGCATCAAAGGAAGGTTGAAATTTCAAAAATGCCACTCCTCCCTGGCCATTTCCTGCCATGTAGGCCATATTTGAAACAGCCTCATCCAGAATAGACGCGGGAAGAGTTGGTGTCCTTACAACAGTACCGCCATACTCTCGCGCGATACGCTCGATATTTCTGCTGGCACTGACTGGCACGGCCACGGTGACAGCCCCCTGGGTCATGAAAACCAGGGAGGCTATCAGTTGGAGCATCTTTTCGCCATCGACCCATCTGCCCTGTTCATCCACTATAAACAGACTTTCACCGCTGGCGCTTATGGTGGCTCCCAGGTTCGCCTTGAGACCTATCACTATGTCTGCAATGTGACGGATTGCGCGGTCAAACTGTCTGGTGGTCCTTGTAACCCTTCCCTCATCGATGTGGGCGTTGAGCGATACGACTTCCACCATCGTCTTGCCAAGAAGAGACGGAAGTACCCGCAGGGTGCTTCCGAAAGAGTAGTCTACAACCGCTCTGAGCCGGGCTTGTGATAGAGCCTCCGTATCCAGTTCCTTGATGAAGCCTTTTTCGTACATCTCGGTGCCGTAATCGGGAGCGCTTAACGCGCCCGACTCCTCCAGGGAAGCCCGCGCAAAATCCATCCTGAAAAAGAACCTGTCCACGTCGCTGCGCTCTTCTGAAGTCAACTCCCTGCCGTCTTCCCTGTACAGACGGATCTCGAGGATCTCCGGATCGGTGGGCGACCGACGGACGTGCATCCCGCCCATCTCTCCGTGAACGCCCATCTGATAACGTGTAACTGGTATGGGAGCAACACCATACTCCTGGACGTCCACCCCCACAGAAAGAACCCCCGCAGAAAGCGCCTCACTGACCATTCGTGAAGCACGGTGTATCCCCCTGGATATGGATACGGAGGAATTGGCCGGGATCGTAGCTCCGAAGGCAGCCCCCAGCCGGGCGGCAAACTCGGGCGTTATCTCTTTATTGGACATGCCCATGATAACGCCGGCTGTGAAGAGTGTGCCCTTCCAGCGCGAGCCCCACACGAAGTGGGTCGATAAGACCGCCTGGTCTTCCAGGACCTTGTCCGGCCAGACCCTCACACCAGCCCGAACGATACTGCCTCGTCCCAAGACGCAGTCCTCTCCCACCACCGCGCCTTCCTCGATGTTAGCCCTGGTCTGTACCCTGCTTCTCGATCCCACCACGCTGCCGGCAAGGAATACCCCGGCCTCCACCTGAACCTCATCCCAGATCACGGTCGACCTCATTCTTATGCCGGTTCCCACTGTGCTGCCGGAACCGATGAAGGAATCCCTCACCTTTGCATTGCCCTCAACACAAACTCCGTCACCGAGTACCACGAGGCCGGAAAACCTTGCGTCCGGGTCGATGCTGCAGCCACGGCCCTCGTAAACTGTGGCAGTGTCAGTCACGCTCAGTTCACCAGGTATGTCGAGGACGAGCATCCCGGATGCGATCTCCCTGTGTATCTGCAGGTATTCCACGGGATTACCCACATCCTTCCAGTAGCCTTCAGCTATGTAGCCAGCGGGGGGGCTTCCATCGGACAGGAGCGCCGGGAAGATGTCCACGGAGAAATCTTTATTGGAGCCAGGCGGGATCCGGCTGAGGATATCGGGCTCCATCAAGTAGATACCCGTATTAATGGTATCGGAGAATACCTCACCCCAGGTCGGCTTTTCCATGAACCGCGATACAAGTGAGTTCTCGTCTACTATGACCACTCCGAAAGGAAGGGGGTTGTGAACCCTGGTGAGGACCATTGATGCCAGGCTGCCCTTCTGCAGGTGAAAATCAACAGCACGGGTCAGATCAAAATCGGTGATCACATCACCGCTGATAACGAGGAAAGTTTCGTCGATCAGGTCTTCGACATTTTTTACCGCACCTGCCGTTCCGAGCCCGCCAGGGGGATCCTGCCTGTAGGTAATGTTCACATCCCACGCGGAGCCATCGCCGAAGAACTTTTCGATAGACTCGGGGAAGAAGTGGGTAAGCATGACGATGTCGGAAAAACCGTGACGCTTCAGCAGCATCACTATGTGCTCCAGCATCGGCCTGTTGGCAATGGGGATCATCGGCTTGGGCATTTTTACGGTAAGGGGCCTGAGCCTCGTACCGTATCCACCTGCCATCACCACGGCTTTCATTGTTCCCCCGGTTGGTAAAAAGAACGGACAGACGATTAAACTGATTGTAACTAAAACTCTAATATTTTAAACAGGTTAATGGATTAAGTAAAG
>CAYVSA010000079.1:0-8271 GCA_964454175.1 uncultured Pseudomonadota bacterium | reverse complement strand
CGTTCATTTCCGGGAAATGCCTCTTCTGAAGGAAGAGGTCAGGTGAGGGGCTATAAGCTCTTCTTGGCGACCTTAGCGAGCTTGAGCGACTGGAAGGAGCGGGCGTGAGGCAAATAATTCGTGTCGAAGTGCCGAGGTATCGAAGTAAGTACATCACCCCCAAACCCAGTAAAAGGCTCTCATCCATTGATTTGATGTGCCCCGCGAACACAGGGCTGAATTAGCTTTTATCCTTTGCTGTCAAACCCAACCAAAGGTTTTCCTCTGTGCCCTCTGCCTGCCGTGAGCCTGTCGAATGGTGTCCTCTGTGGTTCAAACCCGTCCTTTGCATACCCAGCGGTCCTTTGCGGTATGCCCGAATGGGCTCTTGGCGAACTCTGCGAGACAGGCTCTTATCATTTGATTTGATGTACTCTGTGCCACCTGTGCTGAAAATTTTTTCAAGACCTTAGCGATTAACCAGATATATCCCCCCGGCAACGAGGGCAAGGCCGACCCACAGGACTGCAGGAAGGGGTTCGCCCAGGATCAGTCCGCTGAGTATTACACCGAACATCGGGGTGAGGAAGGTAAAGGCCGTTAGACGGCTGACTGGGAATGTGTGGATCATCCAGAACCAGAGTACATAACTTAAGAAGGCGACGACAAGAGTCTGATAGGCGAGGGCAAAAGCCACGCTGCCTGTTATTGTAACGACCTGGCCCCTTTCCATGAGAAACCACCCCAGACCCAGTATGGGGATCGAGTAGAAAAGCTGGGCGAAAAGGGTCTGATAGTGGGATACACCCCTGCCGGCCATTGTCCTTTTTATGTAAAGCGTTGTCGCTGCCCAGAACAGTGCAGCCGCGACCAGCATCAGATCACCCAGCCAGTGGGCTCTTCCCAAAGCCTGAGGACGGGCATTAAAAACCATGAGGATCCCGCCAAAAGCCAGGAACAGGCCCGTCACTTTGGAAGCATTAAGCCTGTCGTCTTTCAGTACGAAGTGGGCTCCCAGGGCCACCCAGAAAGGGTGAGTGTACAGAAATATAACCGCGCGGGACGCATAGGTGTAGAGAGTTCCCCAATATAGAAACAGGAAATCCAGGCCGAAAAGAAGTCCGATGACCAGGCCGTGTTTGAAATCGGCCCTGCCAAGAAGGACCCTCTGCCCTTTCGACCTGGCCAGCAGGAATACGAGCAGGGAAGCAGCCAGCGACCTGATAGTAGCAGCCAACAGGGGTGGGACCCCCCTGTTGCTGATCTTGATGCTGACCATATTCCCTCCCCACAGGAGGCAGACAGCCAGCAGGAGCACGCCACCGAAAAGAGTTATCTTTCCGAGTGGTTTACTGGACACGGCAGATCACAAAAAAACTGTTCTCAGATTGTCCGGGATATATGGAATGCCTCCTCATATCCTTCAGAAGCCCTTTATTCCAGCAGGCCATTCACCAAAGGGGAAGGGCTTTTCCTCACTGTTGAAAGTAAAGAACTGCATCATCTGGTAAATGTACATACTCAGGCTCTGACCGAACTCCAGGAGGCGGGGATTCCTCTCACCAGTGAAAAGAACGTAGAGGAACTGGAAGATCACTACTGCCGTTACCATTATCTCGGCAATACTGTAAAAAATGGTGAACAGCAGGATCATGACACCCCTTATCCAGGTGCCCTTGTTAAAAAAGTTTTCAATGATGCTTTTTGATCCCATACGACACCTCCGTTATCACTCAACGGGCATAATATTATCCGGCGAATTATTTCGCGGGGAGTTAACCTCGGTGGACACTTCCCACGCGGTCATCAGTTCCGGATCAAAGGGCTTCAGCATGGGGAGCAGGGCCTCATTGTCCTTCAAATCCGGGTCGAGCCATCCGTCCCGGTCGCCCGGGTCTATGATAACCGGCATGCGGTCGTGTATCGCCTTCAGGAGGCTGTTGGGCTCTGTGGTAATTATGCTGCACGTACAGATATCCTCACCCTCCGGCGAGTTCCAGTTGCTGGTCAGGCCCGCAAAACCGAAGGGTTTTTCATCCTTCATGGTTATGTATACCGGAATTTTCCTGTCCCCGGACTTTCTCCACTCGAAGAACCCGTCTGCCACAACAAGGCACCTGCTGTTCCTGAAGGGTTTTTTGAAGCTGGGTTTTTCCGCTACCGTCTCTGCCCTCGCATTTATCATCCTGCTCGCAAAAGACATGTCCTTTGCCCACGGCGGGACAAGGCCCCACCTGCAGGATATAAGCTTATATACACCGTCGTCTAACACCACCGGTACCTTCTGGGTAGGTGCGACATTATAACTCGGCAGAAGGTCCATGAAAATTTCCTGGACCCTGAATTCAGATGCTATCTCCGAGGCGGGGGTTTTAATTACAAAACGTGCACACATAAGATCGTAGTTCCTTGTTTAGCTTCGCTCCAGTCCCAAGTTCCAGGACCCAAGTCCCAAGTGGGTCGTTTCGTTCCGGTCATTGGTCGAGGTCAATTCTCACCATATCTATTAGTCGGATCCCCCTCGTCTATCATCAACTGCATGATCCGCTGCTGCTCAGGGCCCGGCAGGATCCCGGTAAGTTCTGCTTCGAGGACAATTTCTCCGTCCCCGTTTGTAAAAACCGCACTCGATCTTGTCCGGCCGCGTTCGTCGATCTCGTCTATTGTCAGCGTGCAGGTTACGGTGTCTCCGATATATACAGGTTTTTTAAACCTGAAGCTCATTCCGGACGCCAGCATTCCAAGCTGTCCTCCTATTTCGGTGAGCATGCTGCCCACAAGAAGACCGTGGCATACCAGACCCGGGAAATTCCACGAGTCCGTAAAACGACTCTCAAAATGGATCGGGTTGTAGTCAAGAGTAAGGTCGGCAAACCTGTTGGTGTCTTCTTCTGAAAACGTCCTCTCGATGGTGAATATCTCACCAGCGGTAATACCTTCTATAACCCTCCTGCGGATCTTTGACATTACACCCTCCGGTCAGTCTGGATTGCTGTGGTGATCCCCTCGGCTTACTTATCCTGAATTTGGGTGTGAATGCAAATGGTGGTTACTGGTGCATTGGATATTGGGCCCTGGGACCTGGGCCATGAGACTGCAGCCGTAGGCTGGCCAGAAACCGGATTAACCCGTCACCCGATACACCCCCGGCAGATTTCTATACTTCCCCCCCATATCAAGCCCGTAGCCCACGAGGAAACCATCCGGTATCGTGAATCCCGTGTAGTCAATGGAGCGTTCGAACTCCTGGCGCTCGGTCTTGTTGATGAGGCAGCACAGCTTGATGGAGGATGGGCCGCGGGCCTTGAGGACATCCATGTAGTGATTGAGAGTCAGGCCGGTGTCTATTATATCCTCTACGACGATCACGTCCCGGCCGTCTACGGGCGTTGTGATGTCCTGCAGGACCTTTATCCTTCCTGAAGAACTGGTCCCGTCTCCGTAACTTGAGATCTGGGCAAAATCCACTTCTACGTGAATATTCATCTCCCTGATGAGGTCCGACATGAAGATGAAGGCACCCTTCAGGATCCCGACCACCACCGGAACGTTGTCCCCCAGGTCACGACATATCTCCGCGGACATCTCGGCAACACGGGCGTTTATCTCCTCGGGAGTCAGGACCGCCTCAAGGTCTTTATAAATTGCTTCTTCCATTATGCCCTCCCCGGCAGGTTTTCCAGTTCAGGTTTATTGTAGCGCCAATCAGGTCCCTTTCTCAACAGTCCAATTGTTCGAATCTGGTCTATGGGCTATAATATTCAGACTTTCACACACCTTGGCTGTGCCCAAAACATGGATTTAGGGAGTATGCGCTTAATGCCAGATCGAATATCAGAAAAGCTCTTTTTAGAACTCGGAGAACTTCTGAATTCCAACCTCGATGAGATCACCATTCTCAGGACATTCTGCAACAAGCTACTGTCCCTTTTCCAGGCCGAGAGGGTTTCCATTCTTTCCCTTGACTCCAAAGGAAAGAATCTAACACTCACCGCCTGGGCAGGCAGGTTCCCCGAAGACCTGGGAAAAGTTACAGTCCCCCTGGGGGACGGGGTTGCTGGCTGGGTCGCTGCCACGGGAGATTCACTGCTGGTGCCGGACGTAGAAAAGGACCACCGATTCTCACGGATGTCCCCGGAAAGATACCGGACCAGATCTTTTTTGAGCGTTCCTTTAAAAAGCCGCGGTCGTCTCCTTGGGGTCCTGAACGTATCTGACACCACCAGGAATGAAGGCTTTACGGAGAAAAACCTCAACACCTTAAAACCCCTCGCCCTTCAGGTGGGAATGGGAATGGATAACCTGAAACTCAGAGACGACAGCCTGGGCATGTACAACGCATCCACTTCCCTGCTTTTATTTCTTCAGGAACTCAACCCGAAAATTTCCGACATCGAATCGGAATTGATTCCCGGCATTTTGAACGCACTGTTTAGAGTTCTGGGCCCCCACGCACATGTTTCGATATTTGGAGAGATGGAATCAGGCCTTGCCTGGATTGGGAAAATGTCCCTCGATTCAAACGCTGAAGTCGGGGTTATGGATTACCAGTCCGGCTTTGCTCTTTACCAGGCACTAACTTCAATTCAGCTCCATCCCCCCATATCCTTAGATGAACGCCTCTCTGATCTGGGATTCGAGTGGGATCTGGTCTCCAGTGGGGAACTGCGTCTCATCAGGTCCCTTTTGCCGCCAAGGCACAATATCTTCGGTGTCGCCCTTTCGGCTGTCCAGGACAAGAACCCCGATTTCATGGATCTATTGAGAGTTTACCAGACCATTATCATCCAGTATGGCGGGCTTCTCCTGGAAGGAATTTTCGACAGGGCCCAGATACAACGCCTGGATCATCTGAAAACAGAACTCATTTCAACAGTTTCCCACGAACTGAGAACGCCCCTCACATCGATCCAGGGATTTTCAGAGCTTGTCATGAGAACTGAAAATGTTCAGGAAAAGGAGGGCCGTTACCTGGCTATTATCAACAACGAGAGTCAGCGCCTGAACCGTCTGATAAACGATTTCCTCGATCTGGCACGCCTGGAGGCAAGAGAGATCACCCTGGTCAAAGAACCATTAGACCCTCTTCAAGTCGTAGAAACCGCAGTCAGTCTACTCAAACCCCAGGCAGAAGCAGGCAAAGCCCAGATCCGCCTCTACTGTGAAGAGGATCTGCCGCTCCTCATCGCTGACAGTGACCGGCTGGAGCAGGTAGTGGTTAACCTGGTCGGAAATGCCATCAAGTTCGGCGGTCCGGGAGTCCTGATATCCATCAACCTTAAAACACAGGACAAGAACACAGTATTTTCTGTTTCGGACAACGGGCCTGGGATCCCGAGGGAGGAACAGCACCTGGTTTTTAACAGGTTCTTCAGGGGCATATTAGAAGACGATCCGAAAAACCCGGATGAACCAAAAGGAACCGGACTCGGCCTGTCGCTGGTCAAAGAGGTCGTGGAACAGCACGGGGGCACAATTTCCATGACCAGCCGCCCGAATGAGGGCACCACTTTCGTCCTCTCCCTCCCAACAGAAGGGCTTGTAAGCCCACACCGCGGATTTATCGCATGGCATCCAAGTGAGGAGAACTTTATCAAGGAGCTTAACAACCGCCTCGCGGAGGGAAAAACGGTAGGGGTCATCACCATTCACGTCAACCCCAACAGCTCTGGCGAAGAGGAAGAAGAGGATTTCTCAGTGGAGGCCCTCAGTGAAATTGAGAACCTCATATTTTCGACTCTTCAGGAAAAGGGCGTGACGGACGATCTGATCCAGAATCGCCCCCAGGGAGAGTTTGTAATACTCACCTATTCTTCACTGCTCGATGATTATGCCGATCACCTGCTGCGGGCATTTCACGATCGCTTTGGTGACCTTTACCACCTGGCGATAGGCGCCGCCGCTTCAGATACCGAAACCTCCCAGGACGGAGAAAAGCTCATCACCCTTGCCATACAGGCATGCCTGTATGTGGAGAGAACCCAGAAAAAAGGATATATGAGGAACCGGAGGACGTAGTTTGAAAAATTATCGAATATTATTGATTTTGGATACTGAACCTTGGGACTTGCCCAGCGGCGACTCCACCACCCTACTTTCCATAAACAAAATCCCCACCCCGGCGGACGTTTTCCATCTCCGATTCACTCAGTGGCCCCAGTTCCAGGGCCCTGAGTCCGCCTTCAAGCTCTGAAGCGTTTCTTGGACCCGCCATGGTAATATCCACAGCAGGATTTGACAGGACGAATCGGTAGCAGTCTGCTGCCGTCAGAGGCTTCACGCCAGCCGGCAGTTTCCGCCCGGAAAGAAGTTTTCCCCAGCAGGTCGCCGTGTAAGCCATGATTCCCGGCGGATCTGATTCAGGCATGTGTGGAAAGATGTCCTTTTCTGCTCCCCTGTGGGCCGCGTTGTAACGCAGCATGAAGATGTCTATTGGAAGGTCTTTGCGCCCTGCTAGGCTGCCAATCAGAGATCGGTTGTGGGAAGACATGGCGATGTATCTCACCTTACCCTCCTCCTTCAGTTTTAGGGCCGATTCCAGCATCCGCCCACGGGGTGCTCCCCGCATCCACCCCAGAATGAGAATGTCCGCGAAGTCCGTTCCCAGTTTCTTTAGACCGCTTTCGTGCTTGCCTCGTATCAGAAGACCTGACTTGTCGTATGTCTGGAATGCAACAACCAGTTTTTCCCTCTCGGTTTTAACCAGATACTGAAGGGCACTTCCCATTTCCGGGTGGCGCCTTGAACCCCAATACAGAAGGTTTATCTGCCTCTCGTGGAAGGCCTTCTCTATAGCTTGTGCGGGAACCCCGTAGGACGCCGCAATACCGATACGGCTGACCTTGAGCCCTGTTCTTCCCAGATCCACATGTTCCAGAAAATCCTGTCTCATTATTCACTCCCGGCAACTTGCCCCGATCCTGCAGACTTCACAATACTTTGATATGCTCTTTCTATCATACAACAGAAGTGGCCAACAACATAACGGGAGCCGTTTTGGAAAGTTATCCGCTGACACTGGAACACAAAGAGCTTCTTTTTGAACGACTGAGGGCGGTGGATATTCCCATCTCGGAATATTCTTTCGCCAACCTTTACCTTTTCAGGAAAACTCACAAATACGAGGTACTGGGCGGCAGGGATATTTTCATAAAAGGGGTCTCCTATAACGGGTCCACTTTCCTGATGCCCACTTCGGATGTGAGGGAACTGGACTCAGAATATCTGGCCACGCTGCTCCAGGCCGTTGACCACATGTATCCAGTACCGGAAAAATGGCTGTCTGCCTTCCCATCAGGTGTCTTCACAGCTGAACACAGCGAGAACGATTCCGACTATATCTACTCCTGCGAAAAACTGGCTACTTATGCAGGTAAGAAGATGCACAAGAAAAAGAACCTGCTCAACTTTTTCAAAAAACATTACGGACACAAAGCGCTGCCCCTGACTGAAAATCTTACCAGGGACGCGATGTTGATCCTGGATGCATGGCAGGAAGAATCGGGCCAGCAGGTGTCTGGAACGGATTTTGAGGCGTGCAGAGAGAGCCTTTCAAGATCAGAGGAGCTCCTCCTCTGCGGCGGGATATATTATGCAGATGAAGAGCCGGCAGGTTTCCTGCTTGGCGAGGAGCTGAATGCAGAAACATATGCACTTCACTTCGCCAAGGGCCTCACGAAATTCAAGGGCATTTACCAGTACATGTTCAACAATTTCGCCGGCATCCTGCCCGCATCTTACCGTTACATAAACATGGAACAGGATCTGGGCAAAGAAGCCCTGAGGCACTCCAAGGAATCCTATATGCCGGAATTCAAGCTGAAGAAATACTGGGTCAGGCTGAAGTAATTTGTTCCATGTTCCAGGTTCCAGGTTCCAGGCGGTTGGGGATAGTTTCTGGTTTCCCTTCGACAAGCTCAGACCCGAGCTTACAACCTCCAGCCTGCCCTGAGTCAAGCCATAGGCGCGACTTCGTTATCCAAAACGATCACCGAATATTGGATCCGATAAGATCAAGCTCCACGAATGCCGGTTCTTCAGTACAGTTAGGATAAAGTGTTTTCACGAACTTCGCCATGTGCGGAGTCGATCTGTGAGCTTCCTCCCCAGCGTCACCCGCAAACGTCATTATGTGAAAGAAGGACAGATCATCTTTGCCCCTGAAGGCCTCGTAGACCAGCGCATCGGGCTCGTTATCCTTCACCGCGCTGACGAACTCTGTCACCGCCTGTTCTACTTCTGCAACTTTTTCCTCTTTCACCTTGTAGATCGCCATTAAATGGATCATGTTTT
>CAYVSA010000078.1:5174-8468 GCA_964454175.1 uncultured Pseudomonadota bacterium | reverse complement strand
TGACATATCAGGTCTCTTTAGTGATCAAGGATCTATTGTTAAGTCCAACGTCCAATGACCAGTGTCCAACGTCCAGTGTCCCCTTCGATCACGCCTATGGCGTGACTCAGGGCAGGCAATATCCAAGACCCAAAGCCCAACGCCCAAAGCCTAAAGCCCAGCGCCTGTCAATATCCAATCACTAATCACCAATTACCAATCACTAATCACTACCGGGCACCTCAATCTTGAGGTCCCAGAATACGGAAAAATTTCTTTCCAACACGTATGACTTTATCTGTCTCTGGCGTGACCAGATAGTTAGTGTCCGACACCTTGCTATCCATCACACTCACAGCTCCTCCCCTGATCAGGCGGATCGCTTCAGATGTGCTGGTCTTTCTGAGAAAACTAACTACTTTAAACAGAGGCATCGGTTCACTGACTTCATAGGAGTCGATCATCTCATCGTCCGCAAGTTCTTCCAGAGATTTTCTTTCCGAAAAAAGCTTGTTGAAGTGTTTTTCAGCTTCAGCTGCTGCCTCTCCATCGTAGTAACGCTCGACAATTTCTCTAGCCAGTGATCGTTTTGCATCCATGGGATGAATTTTTCCAGAGTCCAGTTCTCCAGTCAGTTTCTCCAGCCCGTGGATCGTGATAGAGCTGAGAAGCTCGTAGTATCTGAGCATCAGCTCATCAGAAATGGACATCATTTTACCGTATATGTCCGCTGGCGGTTCGGTCACTCCAATATAGTTCCCGTAGGATTTGCTCATTTTCTGGACACCGTCGGTGCCCTCGAGAAGGGGCATGGTGATAACGACCTGGGGCTTCTGCCCGAAACTCCTCATCAGGTCCCTGCCCACCAGGAGGTTGAACATCTGATCGGTACCGCCAAGTTCAACATCAGCCTCCAGCGCCACCGAATCATAACCCTGTATTAACGGGTAAAGGAACTCATGGATACTTATGTGCTTTTGTTCGGCGTATCTTTTTCTGAAATCATCCCGTTCAAGCATCCTGGCAACGCTGTACCTGGCTGCGAGTTCGATAAGATCCTGCGCACCGAGTTTCTTCATCCAGGTGCTGTTGAAAACAACCTCTGTTCTATCCGGGTCCAGGATCTTGAAGGTCTGGTCCTGGTAGGTCCTGGAGTTCTCAAGTACCTGTTCTTCTGTCAGGGCCTTGCGGGTTTCAGAGCGGCCGGTTGGGTCTCCGATCATTCCCGTAAAATCACCTATAAGAAAGAGCACGTGATGTCCCAGCTCCTGAAAGTGCTTCATCTTGTGAAGCAGAACCGTGTGTCCAAGGTGAAGATCCGGAGCTGTGGGATCAAAACCTGCCTTAACCCGCAGCGGCCTTCCCGAGTCCAAAGAGTCGGCCAGCCTGGCCTTGAGCTCATCTTCTGAGATGAAGTCGACTACTCCGCGGCTTATAACCTCAAGCTGTCTTTTCAGTTCGGTTTTACGATCCATATTATAAAAAGCTCCCAGGCGTTTCCAGACTCGATCCAACTTCCTGTCCAAGGAGGGCCAGTGCGGCCCCCTCCAGGAGTCCCCAATCGCTCACGATCAGCTCACGAAAACCCCAGTGGTCCATGAAACCCTCTATCATCAGGACCCCTGCAACTATGAGGTCCTCCCTGCCTGCCTCCATGCCGGGTTGATCCAGCCTTGAAGATGACTTCATCGCCAGGAGGGTTTTTGAAAGGTCTCCGATACGGGCCCGTGACAGGACGTGACCATTTACCAGAGTAGGGTCGTATTCGTCAATGCCTAAATCGAGGGCCGCCAGAGTGGTTGGAGTACCGGCTGTTCCGACTAAAACATCTCCACCCTCCCCCATATCCCCGGTCATCGAGCTGACCCTGTGTCTCAAATTTTCCAAATCACTTTCGGTGGGCGGGTCGTTCTTCAATAATTCCTCGGTCATATTGATAACACCTTCATGCACGCTGGAAGTCCAGATAATTTCACCCTTTCCAATACGGGCGAACTCGGTGCTTCCTCCTCCTATGTCAACAATCAACCCGTTTTCTACCGTGCCGACCCCGCCCTGCACGCCCATGGAAGTGAGTTCAGCCTCCCTCTCCCCGGAGATGACCTCAACAGGAAATCCGAGAATTTCAGATACGATTACAGCAAACTCCGTGCCGGCTTCCCTGACCGCGCTCGTCGCCACGGCGGTTGACAGGTCCACTTCGGCCTCTTCTATCAGGATTTTAAAACCCCTGATTACTTTCACCGCCCTCTTAACTGCTTCCGAATCGAGCTCTCCGGCGTCCTTGAGGCCCTCCCCCAACCTTACTATCTCACGGAAAACACTAAGCGGCTCGATCCCATCAGGCGAGGCCCTGGCCACAAGCAGCCTGATAGTGTTAGTCCCAATGTCTATCGAAGCGACTTTTATTTTCCCCTCCCGGATCTCTTCCCGGATCAGATAGATCCAGTTACATATCTATACCGGCTGATGCCTGAATCCGCAACTACCCGGTAGATTACCCTATTACAACAAAGTGCTCTGACCCCATTAATTCCGGCATCCACCCTCAACAGGGAGGATATCTCAGTTGTAGAAGACCTCCTGGCCGATGAGAACGAGGCGAATAGCGACCTCGCCAGGGAAATATTCGCCAACAAGGGCCTGCTGTGGAAAAAATCGGGAACAGGTTCAGGGTTGTCGAGTAGGAAAGAGCGCCGGGTTCAGGATACGGTTATAAAACTTCCTGCAGTTGGTGAACCGCCTCCCAGACTTTTTTTAACAGGTCGCGCTGGACTTTCAAGGCAACTGCCGGCTCATCCTCCATAAACTTTTCAAAATCTGAGACCTTTATGAGCAGGATCTTCGCCGGCTCTGTAACTCGCGCTGAAATTGTGCTCAGATGCTTCGGGCCGAGCAGAGCCCACTCCCCGAAAGTATCGCCGCCTGACAGTGTGAGGCATTCGTTGGGATCACCATTTTCCAGCGATATCTCCACTTCTCCCTCGTGAATCAGGTAAAAGGACTCACTTTTCATGTTTTTTGCCAGGAGGACAGTCCCCTCCTGGCACTCCTCTTCACTTATGATACGTGAAAAAAGGGCCAGCTCCTTATCGGAGAGACTGGGAAATACATCGCTGCTTCTTAAGGGTTTGATTTTTGCCATTTTTCCCCCAGCCTATGCCTGTCCAACCTGCGGTTGAAGTCCAGGGACCCAGGTCCCAGGACCCAGGTTAGGATCAGTTTCTGGTTTCTGGTAAATCTTGCATTTTGATACTTCAATATATATCCCATTATCAGTGTTATACGTTAGACATTGGACTGGATCTTACTCCT
>CAYVSA010000078.1:0-5074 GCA_964454175.1 uncultured Pseudomonadota bacterium | reverse complement strand
GACATTGGACTGGATCTTACTCCTGCCTTCTGCCTATAGCCCATTGCCCCTAGCCCATTGCCCCTAGCCTATTGCCTTTTGCCTTTTGCCAGATTTTCTAATCTCCAATGCTCTCTTAAATCTCTCCCCCTTGATGGGGAGTAAATATATTCTCCAATGCTCTTTACCTCATGCTCAATATACTTAACATTGTACATTAATATAATTATATATCTATTTAAATTACAAAAGGTATTCGTTCTTGAGCATTATGTAGCGCTCTGCAGTCCTGTTTATCAACTCAAACTCTTCATCCCGAAGTGGACGAACGACCTTTGCCGGTACACCAAGGGCAAGTTGACCTTCAGGGATCAGCATTCCGGGAGGGACCACCGCTCCGGCGCCCACCATGGAGCCTGATTCAACAACAGCGCCGTCAAGGACCCTGGCTCCAATACCGATAAGGCATCCGTCACCGACCTCACATCCGTGCAGTACCACGGAGTGACCTGCCGTAACGCCGCTGCCCACGACCAGGGGAAATCTTTCCGTGGTGACGTGGAGGACACATCCATCCTGTATGTTCGTTCCATTCCCGATGCGGATATAATTCACATCACCTCTTGCCGTAACGTTGAACCAGAAACTGCAGTCATCACCCGCGGTCAGATCACCTGCAAGACGGGCCGAAGGCGCCACAAACACCCTTTCGCCGAGTCTGGGGAGGATCCCCCTGTAAGCTATGATCCCGTCGCTCAAAGTCAAAGGCCCAGGTCAGCAGCTATACCCTTACAGGCGTTCAGGCTGAGCTCCAGAAACTCCTCCAGGGGCATTCCAAGGTCCTGACAGGCGCTTATCTGCTCCCGATCGGCGCCCCTTGCGAACTGTTTTTCCTTGAACCTCTTTTTGAGGCTCTTCAGCTTGACCGGTTCCAGTTTTTTCTCAGGCCTGATAAGCGCCGCAGCAACTATCAAGCCAGTCACGGGGTCGGCACAATAAAGGGCCTTGTCTATAAGTGTTTCCCTTTCTCTGTGTCCGGCATGAGCCACTATGGCGTCCAGCAGCTCCTGGTCTATCCCCTTATCAGCCAACAGTTCAGATGTAACGAAGCCGTGGCGCGGGAAATCATTTACGGTCTCATTGTAATCGAGGTCGTGTACCAGACCGGCGAGGCCCCAGGACTCAACATCCTGCCCGAACTTTTCTGCCAGGGAGCGCATAACAGCTTCCGTCGCCAGCATATGCTTGATGAGGTTCGGCTCTTTTACTTTTTCCTTTATCATCTCAAAGGCGTCATCACGGTTCATTGCTTCTCCTTTCAACCAGTGTTGTCATTATCAACAGACTGGAGACTACATGCAGCTGCACCTTTAATTCAACCTATTATGCATCAGTCTGACCGGAGAAAACAGGAAAATGCCATAACCATTAATATCTTTTTAGGGTTACGCGGTTCAATACCTGGTAGTTGGAGTTTGTGCGGCATAGTGATAAAAGTAGTGGGTTCCGGAATATGTCCCTTCGCCTTCGCAAGAACCTTTGAGCCTCGCTTCACGGACTTTTCCGGAACCCTTAAATCAAGGGTTGTTCATACTGGTGTGATGAGTGTTGGGGAGCGGGAAACTATTACCAGGTTAAACAGGAGAGAAGTTGTGACCAGAACACAAAACATCAAACGCAACATCTGGCTCCTCCTCCCCATTGGAGCAGCTATTTTTGTCGGCGTGTTTATGGGATTGCTCCTGGCCCTGACACAGGGCCTTCCCCAGGTAGAATCGCTTCAGACTTATGAACCCAGCGCTGTAACAACCATCACCTCCGACGATGGAACTCCGATAAAATCACTTTTCGTGGAGCGCAGGATACCGGTGGCCATGGAGGCGGTCCCCAAACAGCTGATCGATGCGATCATTGCGATAGAGGACTCGCGCTTCTACCAGCATTTCGGGCTGGACGTTAAAGGGATAATAAGGGCTATCTGGACCGATGTAACTACCCTGAGCATGGCCCAGGGAGGAAGCACACTCACGCAGCAGCTTGCCAAGGTTCTCTTCCTCACGCCTGAAAAGACACTGCTCCGCAAACTCAAGGAAGCGATCCTGGCCATCAATATCGAACGGAGATACTCAAAGGAAGAGATACTTCACATGTACCTGAACCAGATCTACCTGGGAGAAGGCGCCTACGGCGTCGAAGCGGCGTCCAGAACTTACTTCGCTAAAAGCGTATCGCAGCTTTCTCTCGCAGAGAGCGCCATGATCGCAGGCCTGCCCCGTTCACCCTCCCGGTATTCACCCACAGCTAATCCCGAGCTGGCAACTTCCAGAATGAGGATCGTTCTGAAGCGTCTGCTGGAAGAGGGATACATCACCGACAGGGACTTCAGAAAAGCATCAGACGGGGTCTTGCTGAAAGTCGCTGTCTCCGCCGGGGATCCAGCTCCTTATTTCACCGAACTGGTTCGCCAGGAACTGGAATCAGAGATCAGTCCCAACCTCCTGTACAGGGGTGGTCTTACAATAGAAACTACCCTGAGCCGGGAAATGCAGATCGCCGCGAACAAGGCGTTCACAAACGGGATGAGCGCTTATACCGCAAGGCATCCGGAGGAGATGGACGACAAGGGCCACCCCGTCCAGGCAGCGATAATTGCCATTGACCCTTCGACAGGGCAGATCAAGGCGCTGGTGGGAGGCAGGGACTTTGCTGAATCCCCCTTCAACAGGGCGGTACAGGCGAAAAGACAGCCGGGGTCAGCATTTAAGCCGATCCTCTATTCCGCAGCTCTTTCGGCCGGGTTCACTCCTTCCGAGATGATCAGTGACGAACCTATCAGGATACCGATCAAAGGCAAGAAGGAACCATGGATACCCGTTAATTACTCCGGGCACTACAGGGGGCCGGTCACCATGAGAACGGCCCTGGAAAAATCACTTAATGCCGCTTCAGTGGACTTGATGATGCGCCTTGGGTACCAGCCCGTGATCGACACAGCCAGGAAGCTCGGCATTTCAGCACCACTAAAACCCTACCCGTCCCTGGCGCTGGGAACTTTTGACGTTACCCTCAAAGAGATGGTATCCGCCTATGGTGTTTTTGCCAACAGGGGCATCTACGCCAGTCCCAGGCTGATCAAAAGAGTTCTCGACCGCGAAGGCAGGGTTATCCTGGAATCACCCTCCGACCTGACTGACGTTCTGTCTCCCCAAGCAGCCTATCAAGTGACCAATCTCATGGAAGGTGTCATTCAGAGGGGAACAGGGAGAAGGGCAAGGGTCCTTGGAAGACCGGCAGCAGGAAAAACCGGCACAACAGACGACTACCGCGACGCGTGGTTCATCGGATATGTTCCCGGTTTGGCAGCAGGTGTCTGGGTGGGATACGACCTTCCCAGGAGCCTCGGCAGCGGAGAGGCTGGTTCACGGGCCGCGCTCCCCATCTGGATAGATTTCATGAAGGAAGCTTTAAAGGGGATTCCTCCCTCCGATTTTCCTGTAGCGGAAGGTATAGACCTGGTGGAAGTGGATCCTGCTACAGGCCTTCTGGCCGGTCCCGAGTGTGCTGACAGGGTCGTCGAAGCCTTTGTGTCAGGGACTGCACCGTTAGAAAAATGCAGCCCCGAAAAGGAGAAGACCTTGACAGAAACAGCTCCTGATTGATAACGATAGCGGATGTTTTATCCACCCCGCAAAATCGTATTTGCGCTTGCTTGCATCGTTCTTTTCGCAATTCCGGCTAAAGCGGGTACCGACTATGAACACAAGAAGCTTTTCTCGGATAAGTTCAAACATGCTCCGGTCGTTAAGGAAAATTGTACTGTCTGCCACGAGGTTCATTTCACTGAAAATCCATCCCAGCTTTCAGACCTTGTCCCGAGACTGTGTTTCAAGTGCCACCAGGCTCCACTGGGGAAGAACGTCCACAAACCCGTGAAAAGCGGGAAGTGTCTGACCTGCCACTACCCCCACTCTTCCCCCCAACCGAAGCTCCTGGGTACCGTACCGGAGAAGCTTTGCCTGAAGTGCCACAGATCAGGGATCGAGACCCTGCACGGCCCGGTGAAGATCACTGAAAGGTGTACACAGTGCCATGATCCCCATTCGACCAACTCGGACAAGCTTCTGAAGGCGATCTCACTCGACAGGTGCAGGTCATGCCACGCAAAACTCTTTACAGGGGAACACACCCACACAGCTATTGCGGAATTCGAGTGCACCGAATGCCACAACCCTCATTCCAGCAGCCCTTCAGAGACACTCCAGTGCACCGAATGCCACGACGACAAAACGTCAGGCCCCCACGTCCATCCTCCAGCAAGACAGGACTGTAACAACTGTCACGAGACTCACACCGGGCCGTTTCAATATCAGCTAAAGGCTCTGCCGCCTGCCCTCTGCATGGAGTGTCATGAGGACAGGGAAGGCGGAAAACATGGGAATGTAACTCTGGGCAGCGACTGCCTCAGGTGCCACGATCCTCATTCTTCGAAAAACCCGGGGCTGCTAACCGCCAGTGTAGACACATCCGACTGTCTGACGTGCCACAAAAAGGGGCAGGACGGTAAAGTGAGGCACACTGCGCTGGATGAAAACAGCTGTGATACCTGTCACAACCCCCATGCAGAGTACCCTGAGCCGATCATCGCCTGCACCGAATGTCATGATAGCCAGATGGCAGGAAAGAACAGTCACCCACCGGCAGCGGAGGACTGCACCAACTGCCACGGGGCACATACTTCAAAGTACGAAAAACAGCTCACCGAACCGCCTCCAGAGTTATGCATCCAGTGCCATGATGACAGGGCCAATGGGGAACACGGCCGGGTTCTGATGAGCGCAAACTGCCTCGATTGCCACCTGCCCCACTCATCACCGAGAAACAAACTTTTAAAAGACCTGGGGGCCAGGAGGTGTGAGAGCTGCCACTCCACTAAGGACACAGGAGCATTTGTGCACCCTGCCCTGTCGGAATACCAGTGCGAAGACTGTCACAATCCCCATTCTGACCCGCCGGAGATGCCCCCGCTATCCTGCGAAGAGTGTCACCTGAACCTCTCCGATATAAGTCCCCACCACCGCGCTCCCACGAGGGGGCG
>CAYVSA010000077.1:0-8591 GCA_964454175.1 uncultured Pseudomonadota bacterium | reverse complement strand
CCAAGACTAACCAGGGGACCGAGTATATTCGCGAGGAGGGTCAGCACCACGTAAAGGGCGTCTACCAATGATAATCTTGTCAGGCGTCTTGCGGGCATTGTCAAATAATCAATTTCTAATCCCTGAAATCCAATCTCAAATATCTAATGCTCCAATGCTCTATTACATTGATATAATTGAACTGTAGAGGCGCAAGACAAATATCAGATATAGCCTTAACTTACAAGGAAATGCAGATGAAAGTGGCTGTAACTGGCGGTACAGGTTTTGTAGGGTCGACCATTGTGCGTGAGCTTGTTGAGCGCGGACACGACGTCAGGGTGCTGTCTCGTGGCGTTCATAAGGGTGATTTGAACTCGGTCCAAGGTCCAGGGTCCAAGGTTCAACGTGAACAACAAGACACTGTGGGCAGAGTAGATGCGACATATATCAAGGGGGACGTGACGACGGGGGAGGGGATGGACGAACTGCTGGTGGGCAGGGACGCTCTCATACACCTCGTCGGGATCATAAGGGAGAAGGGGAGCAACACCTTTGAGGCTGCACATCACAGGGCGGCGGTAAACGCCCTTGAAACAGCAGGCCGGCACGGTGTGCGAAGAGTCCTTCACATGAGCGCTCTCGGAACCAGAAAGGACGCTGTCAGCAGGTATCACAAAACAAAGTGGAAGGGGGAGGAGGCAGTTCGTGCATCAGGCCTGTCGTGGACTATATTCAGACCCTCGATTATTTTCGGGCCAGGGGGCTCCTTCGTAAACCTCCTCGCGAGTCTCATGAGGAAGACACCCGTGGTCTTCTATCCGGGCAGTGGCGAAAACCTGATGCAGCCGGTGTCGGTACAGGATGTAGCGCGATCCTTTGCAGATTCTCTTGAAAAGGAAAGCACTTCAGGAAGGGTGCTGGAACTTGGTGGTCCGAAGATCTATAAGTTCAAGCAGTTGCTTAATATAATAGCAGAAGTAATTAATAAAAAAAGACTTTTTATTGGTATACCATCCGTTATTCTCCTCCCGGCCGTGAGGGTTTCGGATGCACTCAAACTGTCTGTACCCCTTTCGGCTGACCAACTGATAATGCTGGGCGAGGACAACGTGGTCTCAGATCCCTCGGGAATGGAGCTTCTCGGATTCGAGTTCACGGAATTTTCAGAGGGAATTGGTGAATACCTCTAGTTCGGTTCCAGGTTCCAGGTTCCAGGAACTAGGTCTCAACATATCGAACCCCATCCGGCAGAAGCTTCTTTTCCATGGTTTCACTCATAACAAGGAATCGGCCCCTGGCTGTTGCTATTACATCACCGTTTGGGTCGGTGACAACTCCCTCTGTTGTGAACTGCCTTGTTGACCATTTTTTGAGCTCACCAACGGCCTTTAACTGAACGCCGGGAACTGCGGCTTTCCTGAATGTTACTTCCAACGTGTGAGTCAGAAACAGTCTGTCCCTGGTGAAGGCCAGACGACCGAGAGTCTCATCCAGGAAGGACATGATTATGCCGCCATGGATAGTATTCTCATAACCGCTGTGGGCGGTATCAGGCGTGAAGTAACCCTCCACCCTGTCATCTCCCACTGTGGAAAAGCTGGCCTTCAGACCGCACTTGTTGTCCGGTCCGCAGACAAAACAACCTTTGAAAGAAACCTGCTGCATGATCAACTCCCTTAAAAACAGTTTCTAGTTTCGGTTCATCTCCAATTCAGTTAGTCATATACAAATATAGAATACTTCTAATGCCAGGCTTTCGGATGTCGCCGCATTACAGGCGATAAACCCGACACCGAGACGTTCAGTCCATATGGTTTGGCAGGGATAAGTGGGATGAAGGGGGTGGGGTAAACCAGCACCGAGACGTCGATTCTCTATTGTCTGGCATGGATGTATTAACCATTTTCAATAACCCTCATCCGGATTGCTGCTGCTCCTTGATGCCCTGGATGAAAGTGAGCTTTTATCCAGGGGGCAAGGATAACAGCTGATTTCAGGGAAATCCCGCTCCTGCAAGGGAGCGGCCGGGTGAGGGTTTCTAATCCAGGCTATTATCCCATTTATCCCCTTTATCCCTGCTAAAAACCATACCATTGTTAATATTCTGTCTGGATTCCGGTGAGTCTGTTACCTGTAAAAGACCAGAAACCAGGACCCGGGAAGGTTAACACATCCTGCATTGAGAACAAATACATGTCGAAATCATATGTTATGGTAACAAAAACAAGAAAGTTATGTAAAGTGTACCTGGAACTTGCTAGGATAGTTTGTGAGACTTTTTACGGCCATATAAACAACAAAAGGAGCGACCATTGACTACGAAAAGGAGAATAGGAATTATCGGTGGAAGCGGGCTTTATGAAATTGAGGGTTTAACTGACATCAAGTCGCTAAAGATCGATACACCCTTCGGTGATCCATCGGACGAGATAATAACCGGGACGCTGAAGGGCAGGAGTCTGGCCTTTCTCCCGAGACACGGGAAGGGGCACAGGATTTTGCCGTCAGATATAAATTACAGGGCCAATATCTTTGCCCTGAAGCTTCTGGATGTCGACACGATAATCGGTTTTTCAGCAGTTGGCAGCATGAAGGAGGAGATAAGACCTGGAGACCTGGTTGTCCCCTACCAGTTCATTGACAGGACAAAAGGCAGACCTTCAACTTTCTTTGGAAACGGGATAGTGGCTCACATACCTTTTGCCGATCCTGTATGCCATTCCCTTGCGGACCTTCTCACAGCCTCCATTGAGGCCGAAGGCAATACTGTGCACCAGGGCGGAACATACCTGTGCATGGAAGGGCCACAGTTCTCGACTCGGGCCGAGTCAGAACTCTACAGGTCATGGGGAGTGGACGTTATTGGTATGACAAACATACCTGAGGCCAAGCTGGCCAGGGAAGCGGAGATCTGCTACTCCACTGTTGCCCTTGCAACGGATTACGACTGCTGGCACGATACGGAAGAGGACGTTTCGATAGAGGCGATCCTGCAGATCATGCAACAGAACGTTGAGGCTGCCAGGAAGGTTATAATCAGGGCGGTTGACACGATTAATGAGCGGCAGGAGTGTGCCTGCGGTCAGTCTCTCATGTACGCGATAATCACTGACAGGAAGGCTATCCCGGACAAGACGAAAAAGGATCTGGAGCCGATCATCGGCAAATATCTTTGAGGGGTGGTTTTGCAAAGCTGGATCGATAATTACATCGATGATCTCCTTGTTGAAAAAGGCCTGGCGGACAATACGCTTGCAGCCTATGGGAACGATCTTATTGCCTACTCCGGATATCTCAAAAATAGCGGCATCAGCCATCCCGGGTCGATCCAGACCTCTCATATCCTCAAGTTCATATCTCACCTGAGGGACAGGGGACTATCCCCCAAGACAGTCAGGAGGATGGTTGTAACGATACGGGGTTTTCACAGCTATCTTCTACGCAGGGGAGAGACTTCAGAAAATCCTGCCAGGAATATTGAGCCGATGCAGGTGCCCAGAAACCTTCCGGACGTGATGAGCCTTTCCGAGGTTGAGTCACTGCTCGAACAACCTGACACAGCGACGCCCATTGGTGTCAGGGACAGGACGATGATGGAAGTGATGTACGCCGCCGGCCTGCGCGTTTCCGAGCTGATAAGGCTCAAAGACGGTCATATTGACTACAAGGCGGGTTTTATGCGCGTCGCCGGCAAGGGATCAAGAGAGCGTCTGGCTCCCCTGGGCAGCGAAGCCCTCGAGTGGCTGGAAAGGTACAGGGAAGAGTCGAGACCGGTATTGATGAAACATCGACTTTCACCCTTCCTTTTCCCGGGCAGGGGAGCGGGAAAACCCATGACAAGACAGGCCTTCTGGCAGAAGGTAAAAAAATACGCTCTACAGGCAGGTCTCAGGGGGAAAATTACCCCTCACACTTTCCGTCACAGCTTCGCAACTCACTTGCTGGAGGGAGGTGCTGACCTGAGGAGTGTTCAGATCCTTCTCGGCCACTCGAGCATCTCCACAACCCAGATCTACACACACATTTCCCGGGAGCATTTGCGGGAAATCCACAGGCGTTTCCACCCCAGGGGCTAGCATGGATGTCATAACAACACATCTTAACGCTGATTTTGACGCACTCGCGTCCATGGTGGCGGCAAAAAGGATCTATCCTGATGCACAGCTCGTGTTCCCGGGTTCACAGGAGAAAAACCTGAGGGAATTTTTCATAAAGTCCACACTCATTTCATTCCCGTTTGCCCGGGTTAAGGATATTGATGTCGATGCTGTCGAGCGCCTGATACTGGTGGATATCAAGATGAAGGGACGATTGGGCCCTCTGGACAAGGTGGCATCCAGGAAAGATGTAGAGCTGCACATTTACGACCATCACCCAAGGACCGACCAGGACTACAGCGGAGAAGTGGAGGTTGTAGATGAGGTGGGAGCGACCACGACACTCCTGGTCGAAATACTCAGGAGAAGAAGGTTCAGGATATCTCCTGAAGAAGCAACCGTTCTGGCCCTTGGCATATATGAGGATACCGGGTCTCTCACATTCCCGTCGACAACTCCAAGGGACCTGAGAGCTGCGGCGTACCTCAGGGAAAAGGGCGCCCACCTGGAGATCATTCCTGCCTTTATCGGACGTGAGCTGGACGCTGAACAGGTAAATCTGTTAAACGACCTTCTTCAGTCCATACAGGTCCACGATATCCACGGGCTCCCAGTTGCCCTTGCCGCTGCTTCAACGGATGCCTATATAGGCGACCTTGCCCTCCTCGTTCACAAGATGGTGGACATGGAGAGCTTGGAGGTTCTGCTGGCCCTGGTGAGGATGGAGGACAGAGTGATCCTTGTGGGAAGGAGCAGGCTTCCCGAAGTGAACGTTGCCAAGATATGCGAACACTTCGGCGGCGGGGGACATCCTACCGCGGCATCAGCATCCATCAGGGAACTCACCCTTGTCCAGGTCAAAGAATCCCTCCTGCGCGAACTTGACGAAATGGTAGGCTACCGGAAGAATGCCGGGGCGATCATGTCCTCCCCGGTTATCACTTTAGCCGCAGATGAACCCATATCCAGAGCAGCTGAGATCATGTCCCGCTTCAACATCAATTCTCTGCCGGTGATGAAACCGGAGGGGACCCTGGTAGGAATAATCACCCGTGGTGTCGTTGAGAGGGCGATCCTTCACGAGCTCTCGGAGTCGCCGGTGAGTGAGTATATGCTGACCGAGTTTCAGAAGGTCGATCCTGACTCACCCCTTGAAATCATAAGGCAGCACATCATTGAGAAGAGACAACGAATGCTGCCTGTCATGGAAGGTTCATCGATCACAGGTGTCATCACGAGAACTGATCTTCTGGAGGCCATGCACGAAGATCTTCTCAGGGCTAACACTCCCGAGGCAAATCTCTCAGGCGTGGAGGCCAGACAGGGCAGACCCCGCAACCTGAAGGAACTGATGGCTGAGATGCTCGAGCACGAGACCATGGAGGTCCTCACTACTGCCGGAAGAGTAGCCGACTCGTTGGGGATAGAAGTCTACCTGGTGGGCGGCCTTGTTCGGGATCTCCTGCTGAGGAACAGGAACCTTGATGTCGATCTTGTGGCGCAGGGAGACGGTATCGAGTATGGAAGGGCCCTTGCGGGTGAGCTTGGAGCCAGGATAAGGCCTCACAGGAAGTTTAAAACAGCAGTCATAGTGCTTCCTGACGGACAGAAGCTGGACGTTGCCACGGCAAGAACCGAGTACTATGAGGCTCCCGGAGCCCATCCCATGGTTGAGAGGGGTTCGGTAAAACTGGATCTTTACAGGCGTGATTTTTCCATCAATGCCCTTGCCATAAACCTGAATGAGGCCAACTTTGGCAGCGTGGTCGATTTTTTCGGGGGCCTCAGAGACCTGAAGGACAGGACTATAAGAGTACTTCACAATCTGAGCTTCGTGGACGACCCCACAAGGATGATACGAGCAGTGCGTTTCGAGCAGAAGTTCAATTTTACCATCGGCAAGCACACCGAATACCTGCTTAAGGGTGCAGTGGCAAAGGGCTACCTGACCCGTACCCAGGGGCCGAGAGTATTTGGAGAGCTCAAGGCTATTTTGCGGGAAGAGCATCCTGAAAAGTGCTTCTTCAGGATGGAAGAACTGGGCATCCTGAGTGCCATACACCCGGCCCTCGCTTTTGAAGAGAGGTTTCAGGGTATCTTCAAACAGGTCGAAAAGATCTACTCCTGGTTTCACTACATGTTCCTCGAAGAGGAACCCGATCTCGCCGACATACATATAAATTCTATGCTGTTGGTACGGAAACAGAAGGAAAGGGATGGTCTTCTGCACGAATTTCACCTGCCCAAACACAGTGTGAAGGAGTTCAATGACCGCTGGCGGGCAATTTCAGCCACTATGAAGGAAATGGGGAGTGTCAAGGCCAGCATGCCCAGCAGGATAGCTCAGATACTAAGAGGGATCGCTACGGAGGATCTCCTGGTAATAATGTGCCTCAGCCGCAGGGAGGAAACGACCAGGGCGGTCTCCCTCTATCTCTCCAGGCTGAGATTCATAAAATGTGAGGTCAACGGGAAGACCCTGAAGAAAATGGGATACAGTGAGGGGCCCGTTTACAGAAAAATCCTGAATGCCGTTCTCAATGCCCGTCTCGAAGGCGAGATAAACTCTCCGGAGGAAGAAAAAACCTGGATAAAGGAGCAATTTCCGCTGGAATAGCCGGAGTTGATTGACACCGTGACAGGCTGCGTGATAGGTGGAGGTTGGTATTCGAAGAATGGAATGAGCACCGGGCGGGGTTTGCGCCTGTAACCTGAACCTCTCAGATCGTGCGATCTGGAATTGAGATCTGCTTATGCTTTCACAACAGACCCTGCAGGCCCTCACCATAGGTCTGGTGCCCTTCATGCTGGCTGTCACCGTACACGAGGTGTCCCACGGTTATATTGCCTACAGGAAGGGCGACTACACTGCAAAGATGATGGGACGGATCACCCTGAACCCCCTTCGCCATATAGATCCGATAGGGACTGTACTGTTCCCTCTGATGCTGGCCCTATCAGGGACAGGGATCATTTTCGGCTGGGCCAAACCCGTACCGGTCAACTCCTTCAATTTCAAGAACCCCAGAAAAGACATGCTCCTTGTTTCGCTGGCGGGACCTGTCAGCAACCTCCTCCTTGCCATGGCCTTTGCCCTGGTTTTCAGGGTCATGCTGTGGTACCCGGGTTCGGAGATCCTCTGGAATTCACCGTTCTTCAGGCCCCTGGCGAGCATGTTGGTTCTGGGTGTCAAAATATCCATTTACCTGGGTGTATTCAACCTTCTTCCCATCCACCCGCTGGATGGCAGTCACATCCTGGAGGGACTGCTGCCCCCGAAACAGGCAGCAGCTTTTTCCAGAATGGCTCCATACGGGTGGGTCATCCTGGTCGGCTTGCTGATGACCGGCCTCCTGGGCCGTATAATTGGACCCCTCTATTACCTGATCTTTCTTGCAATAAGGACAATATTCGGATTCTGACGGAGGTACCTGAATGAAACGTGTTCTCTCCGGGATGCGCCCCACCGGCCCCCTTCACATTGGCCATCTCCTCGGTGCACTGAGCAACTGGATCGAGCTTCAGGATAAATATGAATGCTTCTATTTCGTCGCCGACTGGCACGCGTTGTCCACGATGTACGACGAACCGGAGAGCCTGGAGGAGTTCACACAAGAGATCGTATTAGACTGGCTGAGCGTCGGTCTGGACCCGGAGCGGTCGAATTTTTTCCTCCAGTCCGCTATCCGGCAGCACGCGGAGCTTTTCGTACTTCTTTCAATGATAACACCCCTCTCATGGCTGGAGCGGGTCCCCTCCTACAAGGAGGTGCGCCAGCAGTTGACGCACAAGGAGCTGTCCACCTTCGGGTTCCTGGGTTATCCTCTCCTGCAGGCTGCGGACATCGTCATTTACAGGGCCAACTTTGTGCCAGTCGGTTTGGATCAGCTGCCCCACCTGGAGCTGGCAAGGGAGATAGTCAGGAGGTTCAACAGCATGTACGCTCCGGATGCCCCGGTGTTCCCCGAACCCCTGCATCTGCTGACTGAAGCCCCCAAGGTGCCTGGGACCGATGGCCGCAAGATGAGCAAGAGTTACGGCAATGCTATTTTCCTCAAGGACACGGCCGATGAGGTTTGGGAAAAACTCAGACCAATGGTCACGGATCCGGCTAGAGTGAGAAGGACAGATCCTGGCGATCCTGAAAAATGCCCCGTTTTTGAACTGCACGGTTTTTTCAGTCTGCAGGATAAAAGAGACGAGGCGGCAGAGGGCTGCAGGTCAGCTGGGATCGGCTGTATTGACTGCAAGAAGATCCTTTTCGAGGGGATGGAAAAGATACTTGCCCCCATCAGGGAGAAAAGGGGAACTCTGGCCGGCCAGCCGGGTTTAGTCAGACAGATCCTCGAGGACGGAAACGGGAAGGCAAGAGCTGAAACGGAAATTACGATGAAGTGTGTCAGAGAAGCCATTAAACTGTATCAGTAACGGTTTTGATTGTGTCGTAAAAAGTCCATGAGTGGCTTTTTACTCATCGGAAAGTGAAAAGTGTCATTTTCCCTTTCCTCTCGA
>CAYVSA010000076.1:7508-8805 GCA_964454175.1 uncultured Pseudomonadota bacterium | reverse complement strand
TTTGTTATCGATGTTATGGCACAGTTTTCTGTTAGCGATGTTGTGGCATTTAACATTTAGGCTATAGGCCATGAGTCATGGGACCTGGGTCTTGGGACTGCAGCTAGAAGCTACCACCTGGGCCACGGGACCTGGGTCTTGGGGCGGCAGCCAGAAGCTGCCACCAGGAACCGTTTTAATTGTCTCCCTTCCCCGGATGAATGGTCCCTTCCAGCCTGGCATCACCAAGGTCAGCCCCTATGATCCTGGCCCCTGTCATGTCCGCTCTGGAAAGATCGGCACTCGATAGATCCGCTCTGGAAAGATCAGCCTTTTTAAGATTAGCCCCGGACAGATCGGATCCGGAAAGATTACAGCCGCCCATACTCGCCATCGCGAAATCAGTACCATCCAGCCTGCATTTGCTTAACCTGGCTTCGGTTAGAACAGCGCCAACGAAAGATGATTTGGTCATTCTGGCGCCGATAGCCGAAACGTAGGTCATTTTCGCAAAATTCATGTCACTGTCCGTGAATTCCCCTGCACCCATTTCTGCCTGAACAAGCTCCGCGTTCCTGAATAGCCCCTTCTTAACGATGGCAGAAGAAAGTGTACTACCCGTCAGGTTACACAGGGAGAAGTCGACACCCGTCGCGATGATCTCTCCAAGATTGGCCTTCAGAAGAACTGCCCCCGTGAAACCCGTGGAAGAGAGGGAGGCTCCTCGACAGTCGGCTCTGGTGAGATTGGCTCCGTTAAGGTCGGCTCCGGAAAGGTCGGTCCCTGCCATGGCCGCATTGATCATGCTGGCATTTCTCATGGAGGCCCCCCTGAGATTTGAGCCGTTCAGGACGATGTCGTCCATCTTGCCCGAATCGAGGACAACCCTGGAAGCTTCCATCTCGCTGCAGTGTGAACGCCGCAGGGATGATCCACCGAGATCGGCAGAAAAAAAGTTGCTGCCCTCAAGGCGGGCATCATCCATGACCGCAGCCCTCGCCATAGCCCCGGAGGCCTTCGCACCAGTCAGATCCGCTCCAGTCAGATTGGCCTTGTCCAGAAGCGCTCCCGACAGGTTGGCGCCCTTGAGGTTTCCGTAGGACAGATCTGTCTCTGAAAGGTCGGCAGCGGAAAGGTTTGCCCCTTCCATATCAGCATACTGGAGATTAGCGCCTTTGAAATTAATACCTGACAGGTCTGCGCCGTGGAGAGAAATTCTGACAAGGTTGGCGCCGGCCAGACTTTCTCCCGAGTTGCTCTTCCTGATTATCTCTTCAGGTGTAAAATCGGCCAGAACACACCTCTCATTGAAGAAATT
>CAYVSA010000076.1:0-7408 GCA_964454175.1 uncultured Pseudomonadota bacterium | reverse complement strand
GTTCCAGGTGATGTAGATCAGTTTCTGGTTACATCCAGTTAATATGGAGCTGGAACCTTATTACTAACCCAACTACTTGTCAACAAACTCATTGTGGGATACCATATCGGGCAGTTCTGACAATTCCCCCGGAGAATGAAAATGACCAGTCCAACAGAGATCTCTCCAATTTTCCCCTTTTCGTCATTAGTTTTAAACGATGTCTATCCCGTCGCGTCGATCTTCGACAACATTCTTTCGGGTGAAAAGGAGATGGGTACTTTCGAATACGGGTACTGTTATTCAAGCCCTCAGGGTGATGAGATCACTACCTATTTTCTCTTCTTCTTTCAGCGTAAACCATACGCTGCGTGCATTGTAGGCGAAGATAAAGACCTGGAAGAGATCCCGATAAGAGAATTTTTCATTTTTATTGCGAGAAACCCCAACCGCAAGCTTCACTTCCTTAAAACCGATCCAGTCCTCCTCAAATCAATAATGGTCCTTATCCAGCAGAAGCCGGAGACTGGAGGAAGTTCAGAATTTCTAAAGCTCGAGGATCTGGTAGTAAACCTTATGCGGGGCCGTAAGGACGCTCTGATAGCTCTTACACGTGATGGGATCTACAACATGGTGTTCGCCAGGGAGGGCAAGGCAGTAAAGGCCTATTTTTCGGATCAGTATGTCCAATCCCAGGGGGGAATTGACTGGCACGACCTTTTCAAGCGTATCGAGACCCACAAGAACCACGGCGGGGAGGTCAGGATCCATATTTATGAAGACCTCGCAACCCAACCTGGAACAGAATACGTGGAGGGAGATGCTTTTTATCCCGGGGGCGTTTTCAGCTTCTACACCAGGGTAATGCCGGAGCTCATTGTGAGAGACAGGACGCGTACACTAAAGCGGGTGACCATAACAAGGTATCCCTTTGTGATCGGGAGGGGCGATGGGGCCGATCTGGTTCTCAATGATCCGGGAATTTCCAGGAAGCATGCGTGCCTTGATGAGCTGAACGGCAAACTCGTGGTGAGGGACCTCGACAGCCTCAACGGTATTTTTGTCAACGACAACAGGTCCAGAGAGCACGCCCTTCACGACAGCGACAGGATCACCATGGGAAGCCATCACCTTCAGGTCGTTCTTCCCAGGTCTCCGGCAGAAGACGTGAAACTATTCTCGCCGGGCGCTCTAGACGAAACAATGGCCATGGACAGGCATGCCCGTATCAGCGTGGCATGCCCGCAGTGCGGCGCTACTGGCAATATAGACGCCTCAAAGCTCATCTCAGGGAAGAAGATCCGGATCCGATGCCCAATGTGTAAACATCGGTTTGAACCGTCTGGCGCTGGGCACGATTGAACCGGATGATCCGCAAGGCCATCCTCTTCGAAAAACTGGACGATGAGGCGGTTCGCTGCTGCCTGTGTGCACATCGCTGCGTTATCAGAGCGGGCAGGCGAGGAATCTGCAAGGTTCGCGAGAACAGGGAGGGTGAGCTCTATACACTGGTTTACGGGAATCTGGTTGCTGAAAATGTGGATCCCATCGAGAAAAAACCACTTTATCACTTCAAACCGGGCAGCCTTTCCTACTCAATTGCAACATGCGGCTGTAATCTTGCCTGCACCCACTGCCAGAATTACAGCATAAGCATGGAATTTACCGAAACCGGAACCATTCCGGGCACTTATCGGACCGCCGGGCAGATCGTGAAAAGTGCTCTTGCTTCAGGATGCGCTTCTATCTCTTATACATATACTGAACCAACTATCTTCGCCGAATTCGCCCTCGACTGCTTCAGCGAATGTTCAGAAAAGGGCCTTTCAAACGTTTTCGTATCAAACGGCTTCATGACACCGGAGGCAGTGGATCTCATAGCACCGGGCCTTGATGCGGCCAATGTGGATCTTAAAGGGGCATCCGAGGATCACTACAGAACTGTCTGCAAGGGAAGACTTGAGCCGGTACTTGAATCGATAAGAGCCCTTTATGCAGCAGGTATCTGGCTTGAGATAACGACACTCCTGATTCCAGGCCTCAACGACGACGATGTTTCCCTGGATTTCATCTCGGACTTCATTGCTTCAGTGGACCCTGAAATACCCTGGCATGTCTCCCGGTATCATCCGACCTACAAAATGCAGGACCTACCCCCAACGCCGCTGTCTTCTCTTAAAAGAGCGCTCAGGCACGGCGACAGGGCCGGTTTGAAGAATGTGTACCTTGGGAATGTAACCAACGAGCCGGATGTGACTGCGTGTTCTTCATGCGGTAGAATACTTCTTGAGAGGAGCGGTTTTTCCCTGTCCAGGAATAATTTAACGGGGGAGGGTACCTGTCCCGGGTGTGAGGCACCCTTTAACGGGATCGTGTAAATTATGGTCCAGCTGGGTCGCTGTTCTCCAGTCCCAAGTCCCGGGACCCAAGTTATGTTAAACAAGGGGCGATATATTAAGGTGATACATTAAATATATTGCTTATGTAGTGAATTATATTGATTTTTTATAATTGTTAACGGAGAGGGTTAATGGACAACTTCAAGGATTTACTTGCTGCAGCCAGGGGGGATATCTTTTCCGATCTTGTTATCAGGAACTGCCGGGTTGTCAATGTTTTTACCGGCGAGGTCCTGGAAAGGGACGTGGCAATTTATGGAGACAGGATCGCCGGGGTTGACAAGGGTTATGAAGGTCGCCGGGTAATAGACGCCGGGGGCGCCTTTGTTCTACCCGGATTCATAGAATCACATTTTCATATAGAGAGCACAATGCTGAGACCTTCGGAGCTGGCACGACTGGTCGTTCCCAGGGGAACAACCTGTATGATTGCCGACCCCCATGAAATAGCCAATGTCGCTGGTCTGGACGGCATAGAGTTCCTCCTGTCAGACAGCGAAGAACTCCCCATGGATCTATTCCTGATGGCTCCGTCCTGCGTACCGGCTACCGAATTCGAGACTGCCGGCGCTAACATGAATACAAGGGAGATCGAGAAATTATATAAACATTCCAAGGTGTTAGGGTTAGCTGAGGTGATGAATTTCCCGGGAGTGATCAACGGGAACGATGAGGTGTTGAGCAAGCTGACGGCAAGCCGCGGAAGGCCGGTAGACGGCCATGCTCCGATGCTTTCCGGCAAACAGCTGAATGCCTATGCAGCTGCGGGCATTCAGTCCGACCATGAGTGCACAGGGCATCATGAGGCCACCGAAAAAGTCCGACTCGGCATGCGTATTATGATCAGGGACGGCACCAGCGCCCACGACCTGGAAAACCTTCTTCCAGCCGTAACACCACTGAATTCCAGGCGGTTCATGCTCGCTACGGACGACAGGCATGCCGACGAACTGGCAAGGGACGGGCACCTGGACTTCCTCTGCAGAAAGGCTGTCAAGGCTGGTCTGGATCCCATTGAGGCACTGAGAATGGTCACGATCAACCCTGCAGAGCACTTTAAACTCCTGGACAGGGGCGCTGTGGCACCAGGCTACCTGGCTGATATCCTTATCACAGATAAACTGGAGTCCTTCAAACCTTCTGTAGTCATAAAATCCGGGCGTGAGGTGGCGTCTGAAGGCCTCCTGAAGGTACCTGTAGCTCACTCAACAGTCCAGAGGACAATTGTAGACACCGTGCGTATGAACCAGGTCAGAGCACAGGATCTCAAAATACCGCTTAAAGGGAGGCCCCCGAGAGTCCGGGTGATCGATGTGATTTCCGGTTCTCTGCTGACCGGATCGGCAATTGAGGAGGTTTTAGTAGGAGAAGACGGTAATTTTATACCCGATACAGCCTCTGACCTTGCCTGCCTTTATGTTTTCGAGCGCCACAAGGCCACGGGAAGGGTTGCCAGGGGCATTGTAAGGGGATTTGGCATAAAAAAGGGCGCTATTGCTTCCAGCGTTGCCCATGACTCACACAACATCATCTGCCTGAGCACGGATGATGACTGCGCGGCCAGTGCCGTAAACGCCATAGTCGAGTGCGGAGGCGGGCTCAGTGTGACATCAGATGATGGTTCTACGGCAGTTCTGCCTTTGAGCATTTGCGGTCTGATAAGTGACAGGAACGCTGAACAGCTTCTATACGACCTTGAAGAGTTGAAAAGAGCTGTCTCTGCAACAGGGATTGAAACAGGTGACCCGTTCATGACGCTGTCGTTCCTGGCGCTGCCCGTGATACCGGAACTGAAGCTAACCGACAAGGGTCTTTTCGACGTAACGAAATTTACGCCGGTGGAGTTGGAACTGAAAGACTGAACGAACCCGGGACCAGGGTCATTGTGTTTCAGGACGGCCTGTCGGTACTTCCTTGCATGACTTTACATAATATATCTTATGCGAACTTTTATCCATGGGTTCTTGTGCGATCCGGTGCCCCGTCCCCTGTCATTCGATCCCGTCTTCGGCGTCAGAGATCCTGAGAAGGGATAAAAAGCCTGGCGTCAGTACGACGACCACCCAACCGATAAGGACAGCGAACCAGAGCGTCGTCAGGCGAACAACGATTGCCGAGGCGACAGAAACTGTCCGCGTCATCCCAAAGGCTACGCCAAGGGCTACCAGCCCACCCTCCGTAGCACCGAGTCCTCCCAGGAAAAGTGTCAGTGCTCCAGCCAGAAGCGCAGCTGAGTAAATAAAGATCCCTTCCATCAACGAAATATGAAAACCCAGTGCTCTGGCAACCAGGACGTACTCTACCCCCTCCATGATCCAGGCAGCCAGACTGATGATTATTGCCCCCGATAAAATATCCAGCTTCAGCAGCGGCCAGCCCATCGTGTAGAATTTGGCGAAGTTCCTTGAGAACTTCCTGAGTCTCTTGTACCTCCCGGTGGTTCGGATGATCCACGCGGCATTATTTCTGTTTCTTAGAAGAAGGATCGAGATAATAATGACCAGAACAGGGATAACTGCAACTACTGGGTGGAGAAATTCCAGAAAAAGCCCCAGGCTGCCCAGGAGAAGAAGGGCCACAACATCTGTGAACCGCTCCATCAGAAGCGCCGCTGTTGACGCTGTATAGGGAACCTGGTGTTTCTGTTTCAGGATAAAAGCCTTTATAAACTCTCCAAGCTTGCCTGGAGTGACCGTGAGAGCAAAAGCTGACAGGAACACGAGCAGGTTGGAAAACCACTTTATCTTCTGATGCATCCTGGCGAGGTACCAGTGCCACTTGAGATACCGCAGCCAGTAGTTTCCTAAAGACAGCAGGCAAGCGAGGGCAAGGATCTCGATAGGAAAATCCCTGAGGGCCCTTCCCAGGTCATCCAGATCCGACAGGAATGACATCAGGACAAAGACTGAAGCTGCGCCAAGGATAGTCCAGAGAATCGCCTTGGTGCTCTTTAACCTCTTTCTTTTTATGTCAGAGGTAGGAGTCAAACAGCCTGCCCCATTTTCCTCTGTTGAATTTTCTGATTATGGATCTACCAACAGTCGGATACCACAGGATGTCGTGATATACGTTGGAGGCAAAGGGAGCCCACGCCACCAGGGGTGAGTGCAGAAGCAGCCCTTCAAGGGGCCTGAGGGGTCCCTTTCTTATCAACTGGTCCCCCCATATTACGAGGCTTCGTTTGGTCTCGAACCCGAAATTGATATCGCTTATGTCCTCACCCACTACCTCGATCTCCGAAAGCTCAGCCGTGCCGAGGCCTCTTTCGTGGCACATTGCAAGGTATGGGATGCTCATGGGTTCAAAACCCATCATAGCGGCCGCTACAGCGTCGATGGCCACGCTGTCGGCGCTGGCAAGGATGAAGTCCTTCTCAACAGGCTGCATGGTGCGGGGACCCGCTCCGTTTCCGCATACGGTGCCGTCCATAACAGCAAAAACTCCTGGATGGAGCTCTTTCTGCATGATCATGAGGTCCACCAGGACCTCGTGAATGTACTTGTGTGCGTAGTGCCTGACCGTCTTTAAAAGTCCTCCGAAGGAATTCTTTATCGCGCCTGTAGTGGTACTGTGGCCGTGGGTCTTGACGGTGGGCAGGTGAATGATGTTCTTGCCTATGTACATCTCCGGGATCTCGATCCCGTCGGGGAATATTTCATGGAGTTTGAGAAGTGGCTCTGCAAACTGGTACCTGGTCCATTTAACCTCAGTGAGGGGCAGGAACTCCAGGCCGAATGACTCAAGTGTGTGGAGCCACTTGTTGTTGACGGCACCTTTAATGGGGTCCGTAACCACTGTGCGGTTTTCCACCGGCAGGACTTTGGACGTCTCGTACCCGTCCTCCATAAGGGTCTTCACAACACCGTGAACCTGCCAGGGCTGCGAGGAGCAGGCCGGAAAGTACTTGGTCCAGGAGAGGTTCAGCTTGAGAAGAGTGGGGATATCGGGATCAATGAAATCCCTGTACCCTGCCCTTCTCATGGTGGAGCCGTAATCATCAACTACTGACTCCGGCGTGGTTTTTGATACCACAACTTTTGATCTGGTCATTTATTTGTCTTCCTGATGAATTATCCCCGGAAAATTGTTTTTTTCCTGGAACATGGAACCTGGAACATGGAACTCGTTAGCAGGTTACAGGCGAGTTACTATTTAGCCAAAGTAAATGATACAAACCGCCGTCATTCCCCACAGGACAGCAGAGACAAGCAGCGGCACGTCGGCCAGAAGGGCCCTGGTGGGACTTCCGCCCTTTTCCTTTACGTAGACAAGATATAGATAGCGAAAAATGCCGTAAAGCACAAAGGGTATTGTCAGCACCATGTAGCGGCTGCCGAACTTTGCTGTGACAGATGGCGACAGCGTGTACACTGAATAAGATATTATAGTGGCGGACGTAACTATAGAGATGAGTTGATCAAGGAGCGGCACCGAGTAGTCAGCGAGGTTGCTCCTGTGCATTGCAGCTTCGTCTTCGAGAAAGATGAGCTCGTGCCTTCTCTTGGCAAGTGCCAGGAACAGGGCTATCAGGAAAGTGCACAGGATGAGCCAGGGGGAGATAAAGACCGAGATCGCCTCCGCGCCTGCTACCGCTCTGATAACAAAGCCCAGTGAGATCGCCAGGACGTCCAGGAGTACGGCACGTTTCAGGAAGAATATGTAGCCTGCCTGCAGCAGCACGTAGGCAAGCGCTGTGACGGTGAATCCTCTGCCGAGGAAAAAAGAGAGCCCCATACCCGCGGCCAGAAGCACACCGCCGCCGACAGAGGCATGACCTGGTGATAACTGTCCCGCAGCGATGGGCCTTGTTTTCTTTTCGGGGTGGTTCCGGTCATTCTCCCGGTCCACAATGTCGTTGAAAATATAGACCGCGCTCGAGAGAAGGCAGAAGGCCGCAAAGGCCAGGAGTGACCGCGCTACGTAAGATGGTTCAAACAGCTGCTGCGAGAAAACCAGGGCCGCAAGGACGAACGCGTTCTTCGTCCACTGGTGGGGGCGCATAGTGCGGATTAAGGGCGTAGTTCCAAGTT
>CAYVSA010000075.1:4418-8858 GCA_964454175.1 uncultured Pseudomonadota bacterium | reverse complement strand
TGCTCTTATCCCCTTTATCCCTGTTAAAACCCTCTCACCAACTAATTGGGAGAAGAACCGAAAATCGAAACTCCACCATATTATACCACGATAGATACATATGATGATGTTGCAGTATTGCGCACAAACATTGATAATAGCGCGTGTTGTGGACATATAAACGAAAGGCAGTTCGATGGGCAAGAAGAAACCTAATAATGACGCAGAAAAGAACCTTCCTCTGGTGGACGGAACACACTTCAATGCCCTCCTCGGAAAAAATCCCCTACCTGTATTTGTCCTTGATGTGGAGAGCGGAGTTCCTGACGAATATCTGTTTCTTGCTGTAAATGAAGCAGCCTGCGTTCAATATGGATACTCTGAGGATGAGTTCAGGGAAATGACAATGCTGGATCTTCACCCTGAAGAGGATACTAAAGAAGTATTGAGAGATGTGACTCCCTCAAGGGACTCGAAGTCCGGTGAATATAGTTCAAGCAGACCCGGCAGGCACGTAAAAAAGGACGGCAGTGTTATCCACGTTGACATTACGGCCCACAGAATAAATTACGAAGGACACCAGGCAAGAGTAGCAATAGCCAGAGATGTTACGGATAAGGTCCGGACAAGAATATTCCTTCAGGAGTCTGAAGAGAGATACCGCATGCTGGTGGAACGAAACCACGCGGGAGTAACCCTCGTTCAGGGTGGCAAACTCATATTCGTTAGCGAGCGAGTTGCCGAGATCTTGGGATACAGCGTTCGGGAAATGGTCGGCAAAAGCCCCCTTACATTTTTACACAGGGATGACGTGGCCATCATGGAACAGAATATGAGGTCGCGGCAGATGGGTAAATCGGCCCCTGACCTGTATCCGATCCGCGCCTTTCACAAGGGCGGCACGGTCAGGGATCTGGAAATAATCGGCTCACTGGTGACCTGGAACAGCAAGCCGGCATCTTTAGGCAGCGTCGTTGATGTTACCGACCAGAAACTCGCCCAACAGGCGTTAGCCGAATCAGAGAACCGATACAGGCTATTGGTGGAGCGGAATGTGGCGGGAGTCTATCTCATTCAGGACGGGATCTTCATGTATGTTAACGAACAGCTGGCCGCCATGTTCGGTTACAGTCCCGATGAAATAATAGGGAATCTCGGGCCCGAAGACGTTACGTATCCATACGACTGGCTGCTGGTGAAAGAAAATCTCAGAAGAAGGATAAACGGGGAGGTCGATTGGCTAAACTACGAGTTCCGGTGTGTCAGGAAGGATGGGACAGTATTTTACGTTGAAGTTTATGGAAGCGCTGTAGACTACGATGGCAAGACGGCAATTCTGGGAACTCTCATTGATTTCACGGAACGAAAAAATGCAGAGGAAGCACTGAGGCAGGCAAAGACGGACCTGGAGAGAAAGAATGCCGAACTTGAAGCATTTGTTTACACTGCGGCACACGACCTCAGAACTCCGCTGGTCAGCGTCAGAGGGTTCCTGGATCTTCTGACAAAGGACGTTCAGGGCAAAGTGAGCGAAAAGGCTGATTTTCACCTTGGAAAGGTGATGAAAAACGCCGAGCATTTCGACAATCTCCTCGGCGATCTGCTTCAGTTCTCCCAGGTTGGCAGGGAAGGGGGGCAACGGGAGGTTATAAACATATCTGACATGGTAGGTGATATTGTCGTGGAGGCCGCCAGACTCAGGAAAACGGAGGCGTCCATTCGTGTTTCCGAGTATCTCCCTGAACTTTACATGCAGCCGACCCGTGCTCAACAGGTTTTCGTTAACCTTGTTACCAACAGTGTAAAGTTCAGCCGGGAGGGTGTCCCAATGGTGATAAAGATAGAATCTGGGCCTCCAGAAGCCTGGATGCCGGCTGGGCATGTACTCATCTGCTTCAGGGACAATGGTGTCGGGATCCCCAAAGAAGAGCTTGATGAGATCTTCGGGCTGTTTTCACGGCCCGTCGGCAACAAGGAGGACGGCACCGGAGTTGGCCTTGCCATAGTCAAGCGAATTGTGGAAGAGGAGGGGGGGGAGATCCATGTCGAGTCGGAGTTTGGCACGGGAACTACATTTTTCTTTTCACTGCCTGTTTTTCAGCCCCATGCCCCATGACCCATGTCTCATGTAATAAATCAGCAGCCCGGGCCCTGGGTCCTGGGTCCCGGGACACTTTTACTGCAGCCGCGGCAGGCTGCTCAAAGAAACGGTGAGAACATCCGGGCAGCCCCCTCACACAGCCGTCTGTAAAGGGGTCTGTTAAGAAGCATGCTGGAACTCAGAGCAGTGGACTCGGCCTTCAGTTCGTTGGCATATCTTTCCAGCCGTTCTGCCAGGGTCCTGTCGTAAACTTCCAGATCGAACTCGAAGTTGAGCCTGAAGCTTCTGGGGTCGAAATTGGCTGAACCCACGAGTGACCACAGCCCATCTATCACCATGAGTTTGCTGTGGACGAATGGCGGCGGAGCCCAGTAAACAGATACCCCCGATTTGAGGAGTTCGACAAGGTGAGCCGTTGAAGCCCACGTCACAATCATGTGATCGGATCTTCTTGGGAGAATTACCTTCACCTGGGTTCCGGAAAGGACAGCACTCCGCAGCGCCTGGACCAGAGGGCGGTCCGGTATAAAATAAGGCGAAAGGATAGTTATCCTTTTTCTGGCTGCGTGCACCGCGCCGATGACGATCTCATAGATCTTCTCGAAGTTCTCGTCAGGCCCGCTTGCAACAGCTCTTGAAAAAGCCCCCTGGCCCTTTACGGGGTCAGGAAAAAATGCCTCAGTATCGAGTATCTCCCCCGTGGATGCATACCAGTCTTCAGCAAACACTTCCTGCATCTCCTCAACTACCGGGCCGGTCACCCGAAAATGCACGTCCCTGACGATCTCCTTTTCCCAGTACCTTGAAAAAAAGTATCTTCCAGAGATGTTTATCCCACCGGTAAAACCGCACCGCCCATCGACGATGAGGAGCTTTCTGTGGTTCCGCATGTTGATGCTGGGGCGCCTGAAAGGAAGCCACGTCAATGGATGAAAGACGGAGATGTCAGCGCCTGAGTCCTTGAGTCGCGAGGCCATTTTCAAGGCGGCCCTGGATGTGCCAAGGCCGTCTACGAGGACACGCACCTCGATCCCCCTCAGGGCACAGCCGCAAAGGGCGTCGATGACCCGGAGCCCCACAGCATCGCGATCCAGTATGTAGGTACTCAGAGTAACAGAACTTTTAGCTCCGCCGATCTCCTGCAGCATGGCTGGAAAAGCTTCGTTCCCGTCGAAAAGGGGATGGATGGCGTTGCCCTCCATAAGGGGTCTTCTCGTTGTCCTGGTTGCCAGTCGGTGCAGTGATTCAAAGTGGCCGTCACCCGGCGGAGACTTGGCGATGAAATCGGATTTGTAGACCCTGTCCTCGATGCCTGTTTTTTTTCGGGCTCTTTGAAGTCCCCTGCGCTGTACCCTGTTTATACCGAGTACCCAGTACAGGAACGGACCTGCAATGGGCAAAACAAGCACAGCAACGAGCCAGAGGGCCGCGCCGCGGGAGTTGCGCTTTGTCAGGACAACGTGACCCGCTGCCAAGAGTCCGGTAAAGATTGCAGCCAGCTGAAGAATGTTTTTAAGAGAATCAAGCATCTGTTTACTCTCTATGCTTATGATTGGCTAGTCCACTGAAATTTTGCGGAAATAAAAGATTATCGCGCAACAATTGATCTGCAGGAGCGAATTCATTTGCGTTTTCATATGACACAATTTGAGATATCATTAAAACGTCGCACATATCAACTATATCCAACGTGGGAGGAATAGTGAAAAGGACTCCTTTATTAGGGCTCATCATATTTTTTTCAGTCACTTTCCTTCTGGTACTGGCCCAGCCCCGGTTCGGCCACGCGATAATTGACCCGCACCAGAAGCCTGAAACCTGCACAAGCTGTCACAGCCAGGTCCCTGACGGTCCAGTTGCCGGTAGTGACTACATGCTTCTCAGGGACAGTATCGACGACACCTGTCATATCTGCCACGAATACGACTGCTGCAAGCTGTACTCTCTAGGTGGGCACAACCACCCCTCCAACATTGACAGATGGGACAGGAAAAAACTTAAGAGACCAAAGACCCTGCCCCTTTTCCGGGGCTATATAACCTGCAACACCTGCCACCTTCACCGCAAGCCGAACGCTGGTGGGTATAAAATGATACGGATCGTTTCCGTTGACATGGACAGGATCGATTGGACGGGGTTGTGTCAGGACTGTCACGTCGGATATTGACAGACCTTGATGATAAATTCGTAAACACCCCATTTGACTGTAGATTTTGTCATTTTCAGGTGTTATTATGTGGCCAACCTGGACACTCTTATTTAGATAAATAGGAGGAGTAATATGAGATCTGGCACGAAACTCGTTCTTCTGTTGGCAGTAGTTACAGTATTAGGCCTAACCCTGACTCCAGTACCGTCAT
>CAYVSA010000075.1:0-4318 GCA_964454175.1 uncultured Pseudomonadota bacterium | reverse complement strand
TCATATCAGACCTCCTTTTAGTAACAGCCCGCAAATAAGAGTTCGCTATCCTTGATTATAATCCTGACCGAAGTTTTGGTGGATCATGAAATCGGAGATAAATATAAGAAGACCGCTGTAATTGGGTAGTCCCATGGCTCAGTTTGTGATAGATTCTGTTGGATTTTCGAGTACAGCAATCTGAGGCACAACTGCAACAGGGAGAATACGATGGCAAGCAAGAAGATGGAATTGATATTCGATGATGGACCCATGAAGATGGAAAAGTGCCCCGTTTGTGAGTCGAGCCACGAATATACCATGTCAATAGTGAAGAGGCCTGTTCAGGCCTATCTGACTCCCGACAAGGAGACAGATGAGGTTATCACCAGGGTTGACACATCCTTTGTCTGTCCCGACAGGGAAAAAGAGTTCGAAAAGATCGTAGTCGTTGTTCACAGGATCTATGAACGTATCGACCAGGTAACATCTGAACCTGGCCAGTGAATCTGAGGCCCGACCCCGTCATAATGGATCAGGATCTCGTATGACCAGGAGCCGGACCTCGCTCATGTCTTCCATGGCCCACCGTATCCCCTCACGTCCAATACCGCTGTCTTTTATGCCGCCGTAGGGCATGTGGTCCACACGCCACGAGGGGATATCGCCTATTATTACGCCGCCCACCTCCAGCCTGTCCCAGGCCCTGTGGGTCTTGTAGATATCCCTCGTGAAGATACCCGCCTGAAGTCCGTAGACGCTGTCGTTGACGGTATCAATTGCATCGTCGAAATCAGAAAAAGAGCTGAGTACAGCAAGGGGCCCGAAAGCTTCCAGGCTGCAGACTTTTTCTGCCGTCGGGACGTTTTCCATCAGGGTTGCTTCTATCATTGCCCCTTCCCGCTTGCCGCCGCACAGGATCTTGCCCCCGGCCTTGACTGCTTCCCCTATCCAGGATTCCAGCCTCTCGGCCTCTCCTTCGGATATCACTGGTCCAATGAACGTCTCCTCCTTCTTTGGATCACCCATCTTCAGGGCCCTGGTCTTTTTAACGAGGAGCTTCTTGAACTCGTCGTAAACCTTCTTGTGGATCAATATCCGCTGAACGCCGATGCAGCTCTGGCCGGACTGGTAAAATGCCCCGATAACGATCCTTTCCACAGCGTCCTTGATGTCGGCGTCCTCGTCCACGATCACAGCGGCGTTACCGCCCAGCTCCAGTGTTACCTTCTTCTTGCCGGCCCTGGCCTTAAGATCCCAGCCGACGGCAGGGGATCCGGTGAAGCTCAAAAGTTTCAGCCTGTCGTCGGTGGTAAAGAGTTCGGCACCGTCCCTGGTGCAGGGGAGTATCGAAAAGGCTCCTTCAGGCAGGTCGGTCTCGGCCAGTATCTCTCCGATTATCAGTGCTCCGATAGGCGTGCGGCTGGCAGGTTTGAGTACGAAGGGACAGCCCACCGCCAGCGCAGGGGCCACCTTGTGGGCCACCAGGTTCAAGGGGAAGTTAAAGGGTGTAATAAAGGAGCACGGCCCCACGGGGAATCTCTTGTACATCCCGGTGTAACCCCTGGCGCGGGGAGATATTTCCAGGTTCATGACCTCGCCGTGCATCCTGACAGATTCTTCAGCTGCTATACGGAACGTGTCCACCAGCCTGGTTACCTCTCCGCGGCTATCCCTGATGGGTTTCCCCGCCTCGATGCACAGTGCCAGTGCGAGTTCATCTGCCCTTTCCGTGAACCTGTCCACACAGTGATACAGGACCTTCTGGCGCTCATAGGGAGGCAGGTTTTTCATGCCGTCAGCTGCTGCCGCGGCCGCACCGATGGCTTTATGTATCGCCTTGCCGTCCGCCAGGGCCACCCTGGTAGCGACCTTCCCGGTGTATTTATCCTTAACCTCCAGGTCCTTGTTGGGATTCATGGGTTTGTTGGCGAGGTAGTATGGATAACTTTTTTTCAGCATGGCAGCTCCTCCTGAAAAGTACTAATCAAGGTTTTCGCTCAGATCCTTTATTTCCCGGGAAAGGATCTTTGTGTTCTCCGAGTAATCAACAGGTATGTCTATTACATGCAGCCCAGGTTCCTTGAGGCAGCTTTTCAGCATCGGCAGCAGCTCCCCGGCAGATCCCACCCGGTGGCCCAACGCACCGTAGCTCTCGGCGTATTTTACGAAGTCGGGATTCCCAAAATCGAGGCCGAACTCCTTCATTCCCTGTTGGGCCTGTTTCCACTTTATCATGCCGAAACCGTTATCCCGCAAAATGATCACAACGAGGTGCAGGCCGAGCCTCACTGCAGTCTCCAGCTCCTGTGAGTTCATCATGAAGCCGCCGTCGCCGCAGATGGCTACTACGTGCCTTCTCGGGTGTACGAGTTTTGCCGCCATGGCCGAGGGAAGGCCCGCCCCCATGGTGGCCAGGGCGTTATCCAGCAGTACCGTGTTAGGCATGTGGGCCTTGTAGTTCCTGGCGAACCAGATCTTGTACATCCCGTTGTCAAGGGCTATCGTCCCGCTGGAGCGAAGTGCCTTTCGGATGTCCGATACGAACCGCTGGGGTAATATAGGGAAGGAGTCGTCATTCACTTTCTGCTGGATGTGTTCCTCTATGGCATCCTTGACCTCCCTGAAGTAATCCAGATCCCAGGAACAGTGTTCATCCAGGCCTTCGGATATTCGGGCGATGCTGTAGGCTATGTCCCCGATGACCTCCACCTGTGGAAAGTAGACGGGGTCCACCGCGGCGGTTTTGAAGTTGATGTGGATGACCTTCGTAGTACCGCTCATGAAGAATGGGGGCTTTTCCACCACGTCGTGACCCACGTTAATTATGAGGTCCGCTCTCTGGATCGCCCTGTGGAGGAAATCGTGGTCCGAAAGGGCCGCGTTCCCGAGAAAGAGAGGGCTCCTTTCGTCCACGACGCCCTTTCCCATCTGGGTTGTAAAAAAGGGTATGCTGGTCCGCTCAAGAAATCCCTTCAGCATACCGCAGGTTACCTTTCTGTTGGCGCCGGCTCCGATGAGAAGGATGGGGTGCTGTGAATTTGTGATGAGCTCAACTGCCTGTCGTATGGATTTTTCCTCGGCGACAGGCCTTCGGACTGCGCTTTTTGCTATAATGACAGCGTCCGTTTCCTCTCCGGCGATGTCTTCTGGAAGTTCCAGGTGTACCGCTCCGGGCCGCTCCTCCTGTGCCAACCTGAAGGCCTCCCTGACAGCTGCCGGTACGGCGTTGCCGCTCTTGATCTGGCGTGTGTATTTGGTAAGAGGCCTCATCATGTCAACAACGTCAACGATCTGGAACTGTCCCTGTTTGCTCGATTTTATGGGCTTCTGGCCGGTGATCATTACCATGGGCATGGCACCGAGCTGAGCGTAGGCGGCAGGTGTGACCAGATTGGTGGCCCCCGGCCCCAGAGTTGACAGACACACTCCTGCTTTCCCTGTGAGCCTCCCATATGTAGCGGCCATGAAGCCTGCCCCCTGCTCGTGACGGGTGAGGATAAGCTTTATGGATGAGCCCCTGAGAGAATCCAGAAGGTCCAGGTTCTCCTCTCCCGGTATCCCGAAGACGTACTCGACCCCTTCGTTCTCCAGGGCCTTTACGAAAAGATCTGATGCTTTCATTGTGCCGGTTTCTCCATAGCTTCAGGTCAGAGTATAGGAGGGTTTGGATAAAATTATAGCACATGGGGTCAGGTCCCACCTTCTTACCTTGGTGCGGCAAAAAACCCGAAAGGTAAGAAGGTGGAACCTGATCCCATCTGACATAAGTCAAAGACTGCATTTAGCTTCTGGGCTATGATCCAAATAAAAGGAGACGGAAAAATGCAGGAATTTCTTAACATGTCTGTAAAAGAGATAATTGAAAAACATCCGAGGATAAGCGAACTCCTCGATGAGTACGACATCGGTTGTGCTCCCTGTACAGTTGCCACCTGCATGCTCAACGATGTCGTCACCATCCACAATCTGCCGAAAAAGGACGAAGCGCAGCTCATGTACAGCATTGAAAAGGAGCTGTATCCTGACCGAGACATCAAGCTGCGGGAGGTGACGGAAGAAGAGATAAAAGAGGAGATCAAATACTCACCGCCCATGCAGCAGCTGGTAAATGAGCATGTGTACATTAAACAGGTCGTCGCCTATATCTCCGATGTCCTGGAGCTTGTTGCGCAGGACGAGAAGATCGACAAAGACCTGCTATTGAACATCGTAAGATTTATCAGGGAATACGCTGATAAGTACCATCACGCAAAGGAAGAGGACATCCTCTTTGATTACACAGACAAGTCCCTGGATATTATCAATGTCATCCTGGAAGACCACGTAACAGGTCGCG
>CAYVSA010000074.1:0-8925 GCA_964454175.1 uncultured Pseudomonadota bacterium | reverse complement strand
TGACCCGCCAGTGGTCACGCTGCGGTAAAAAAGCCTTAACCTGGGTCCTGCGACCTGGGACTTGGGACCTGGGTCTTGGGACCTGGGTCATGGGACTGTCACTTAAGCCCTGGAACTCAATTATCCTGAGATGCGCTTTCATCTACCTTTTCCTCCATCACGCCCCATCATCCGCTCCCCGGAGTGCATAATGCGCTGTCTTATCTCTCTTTGAAATTTAACCTGGAAAAGGAGATAACGCGCAGTGTCTTCAGGAGACAGTATACTCCGCACTTCGCGCAGGTGCTCATTCTCGATCTCGAAGGTCAGCTGCCTGTTTGCCGAAAGCTGGTCGAGGGCCATGTCGATCACCCTGCGGTCAGGCTCGGTGTTTGTCAGCTCTTCCCTCATTCGGCGCACAATTACTCTGTTTTCAGCTTCCACCTTCTGCCTCTTCCTGTCGGATCGTCTCATCGCAGGAAATAGCCGGGTGCTGGTATCCTCGTCCAGATTCAGTTCCTCAGTCAGCCGCCATGCTCTCAGGGTTTCAATTTTTTGTCTGACACGGCCGATCTCATCCTCACCTGCGTACCTGCGGCCGTCGTCCCCGAAAGCGGAAATGACGCTGAAAGTCAGGATTAATAAAAGAAGAAAAGAACCCGATACTATCTTTTTCATGTCATCACCACCTTTTTTCAACTGCTCTTATGTACCTGTCCGAGATCGCTCTCGAACAGTTTTAATGCTTCCTCGTTCATGTCAATGTAATCCATGCCTTCAATGAATGAAGCACTTGTTATCGTTACAAGACCATCCTCGGTGAAGAGCTCCTCATCAAGATCAAGGGCTTCACTCAGCACAGCAGTATCATAGGTCACATCTTCGAGCAGCTGTGCTTCTACACCTGTGGAAATCGGGATCGACGGTACAAACACGTCCTCCTGCTCCGGCAATTGAGTGCCTGTCCCTCTCAACAGGAGCAGCAGGATAACTGCAGCGGCAAGGGATGCGGCTGCAAAGCCCCCGGCCCACTTTATTCCTGGCAGCCTCAAACCTGTCCGCAAAACTTTCATGGACCTTTCTTCAGCAAGGCTTTTCATCACCGCTTTCGGCATTTCATCCCAGAATCCTGCTTCCGGCTCATGGACTTCCATAGCAGCGACTGACACCAGAACGGCAAATTCACCCGCACAGCTGTCGCAAGCTCCAAGATGTTCGGTCACCCTGACAGAATCCTCCGGGGACAGGTTTTTTGAAGCAAGGTCCACAAGAAGTTCTCTTATGTCCTCTCTCCCGCAGCTCATTGTTCAACCCTCTTTACATACTCTCTGAGCTTTTTCACTGCCTGGTGATAACTCGCCTTGGCAGCTCCTACCGAACAGCCCATTATTCTTGAGACTTCTGAAAACGGGTACCCTTCGTTGACTCTCAGGACGAGCGCCTCCATCTGCCTTTCCGGCAGTGTTCTCGCTGCCTCGGCGACCAGGGATCTCTCCTCGCTCTGTATTATGGATGAAAGTATCTTTTCCTCCCCGGGAGGGTCAAACCCGTCAATACTCAAATGCTTACGCTTCCCCTCGTCACGAATGTGATTCCTGAAGGTGTTGAGGGCAATCTTATAGAGCCATGTGCGGAAAAGCGCTTCCCCCCTGAATTTTTTAAGGGAGAAAAACGCCTTGACGAAAGTTTTCTGCGTGACCTCGGCAGCATCGTCATGGTTTCCGCATAGCCTGAACAAAAAGCCGTAGAGCTTCTTCTGGTACTCGCGAACGAGCTCTTCAAAGGCCCTTTCATCGCCGTTTCTGGCTCTGTTTGTAAGATCACGCTCTCGCTCCCTGTCCATATTCGGCTTTTCTTTCTTATGTTTGGACACCCGGTATCAGGAAAAGTTTAATTTCGATTTTAGAACACTGGGTATTAGAGCATTAGATATTGGAAAATCTGGCAATTGGCCCTTCGACTTATCAGGGACGATGCTCAGGGCAGGCTATAGGCAGGGGCTGTAAACAAGAAACTGGAAACTGCCCTTAAACGATCCACCCTCCTCCGAGAACCATATCACCGTTGTAAATGACCGCCGCCTGACCCGGAGCCACACCGTGCTGCGGTTCATGGAAGGTCACATCTATTGAAGCATCATCGATCACCTTGACGGTGGCCGGAGCCGGAGTGTGCCTGTATCTTATCTGAACGGATGCGTCGAAATCAGATACCGGGGCAACCTCTGCTATCCAGTTAACGCTTTCAGCAGAAAAACCTGAAGAGGCCGCATCTTCCCTGTTTCCAACTACTATTAAATTATTTTCAGGCTCTATTCTGATAATATAGCTGGGTTCCATTCCAGGTACCCCCAGTCCACGGCGCTGTCCTACTGTGTAAAAACAGACGCCATCATGCATGCCGACGGTTTTTCCGGACGTATCCTTTATGGGCCCAGGCTCAATGTCTCCGGCTGCCGCCCCTCTGATAAAATCCTTCATTCCACCATCAGGAACAAAGCAGATCTCCTGGCTGTCTGGCTTCTCAAAGACAGGGAGGCTGAATTCCCCGGCCAGTTCACGAACCTTTTCCTTTCTCATGTCTCCCAGCGGGAAGACGAGATGCTCCAGGATCTCCTGGTTGACCGGAAACAGAAAATAGGATTGATCCTTATCAGGATCCAGGCCCCTGATAAGACTGCGCACACCGCTCCCGGTGATCCGGGCGTAGTGGCCGGTTGCAAGCAGGTCGGCACCCACAGCCCTTGCCTTGATCATGAGATGCCTGAATTTGAGGTGCTCATTGCAAAGGACACAGGGATTGGGTGTTTTTCCCGAAAGATAGGTGGCCACAAACGGTTCAACTACCTCAGCCATGAACTCAGCTCGAAGATCCATGGTGTAGTGCCTGATCCCAAGCCTGGCGCAAACAGCGCGGGCATCAGCGAGGTCCTGTGTGCTGCAGCACCTGTTTCCCGTCCCTGCCACCTCTTCGGGCCAGAGGAGCATTGTGACACCTGCCACCCTGTAGCCCTGCTCGGCAAGGACCGCGGCGGCCACCGAGGAATCAACCCCCCCGCTCATGGCTACAATTACCAGATCTCCCTTATTCTTCGAAGACATCGGTTTTTCCATACATTGATTTTACCTGGTCAGACTCAAAGGACAAGAAGACGTTATCCAAAGGACGGGTTTGAACCACAGAGGGCACAGAGAAACCCCGTGGAGCAGTCTTTTAGTGACTGCGTGTAGTGAAAACCCTGTGTACCCTGTGTGCAGAGCTTTAAACCGAGTTCCTAGTTTCTAATTTCTTGTTTCCAGTTATAGTTACCCACCCTCTCTTAACCTCTCCCATCGAGGGAGAGGGATTTAGAGCAGATGAGTTTAGCCAAACAGGACCGTCCTTTCAATACTCTGAGTCCTCTGAGCGCTCTGTGGTTCAAGACCTTTATTTTTAAGTCTATTTACCGTCGTGCTTTTCCCGGTAGTCCTTTATCGCCGAGTGGAGGGCGTCAGCAGCAAGGTTGGAGCAGTGCATTTTCAGGGGGGGCAGGCCGTCCAGAGCCTCAGCAACAGCCTTGTTCGTCACCTTTTCAGCATCTTCGAGGCTCTTGCCCATGACCATCTCGGTGACCATGCTGCTGGTCGCTATTGCAGAACCACACCCGAAGGTCTGAAACTTGATGTCCTCTATGATATTGTCGGTGACCTTTATATAGATCTTCATTATGTCCCCGCACTGGGGGTTGCCCTCCTCACCTATACCGTCCGCATCTTCGATCTCACCGACGTTCCTGGGGTTTCTGAAGTGGTCCATTACTTTTTCGCTGTACATTCTGATATTCTCCTTATCTCTTTTCTCATACGTTGGGCGTTGGACATTGGACGTTGGACGCAGTCACCATCTACGCCGTTTTCCCAAGCGGCGACATTATCCTGAGTCTCTCAACAATGGTGGGCAGCACTTCCAGGACACGGTCAACATGATCCTGCGTCGTTCCCCGGCCCATGGAAAAACGCAGCGTACCCTGTGCAAGGACGGTGTCGATCCCCATGGCCACAAGAACATGGGAGGGTTCGAGAGTTCCTGAAGAGCATGCAGAACCGGTAGACACTGCAATACCTTCCATATCCAGAGAAAGGAGGAGTGACTCGCCTTCGACGTGACTGAAGCTGGCACTCACGGTGGACGGGAATATTTTCCCGTCCTCACCGTTTATAGTCACTTCCGGGATCCTGTCAAGGAGTCCATCTACAAAGCTTTTCCTGAGTACTCCGAGTCGGTTGAAGACCTTTTCCCGCTCCTGCTCTGCCAGGATCGCAGCCTCACCAAATCCGGCAACACCGGCGATGTTTTCCGTTCCGCTTCGCCTTCTTTTTTCCTGGGCACCACCAATTATCAGCGGATCAACCCTGGTCCCCTTCCGGATGTAAAGGACACCAACACCTTTTGGCCCGTAGATCTTGTGTCCGGCTATGGAGAGCAGATCAACGCCCATGTCGTCCACGTTCACCGGAAGTTTGCCGAAGCTTTGCACTGCATCCGAGTGGAGGAGGACCCCCGCGTCCTTTGTGATCGCAGAAATTTCTTCGATAGGCTGTATGGAACCTACCTCGTTGTTCAAGTGCATGACGGAAACCAGGATCGTGTCGGGCCTGATGGCTTTTTTTATATCATCCGGGTCAACAACGCCGCCCGGTCCCACATCAACGTAGGTCGCCTCGAATCCCTTCTTCACCAGGTAGGAAACCGGCTGCATCACTGCCGGATGTTCGATCTTGGTGCTTACGATGTGCCCTTTTCCCAGTGCCAGAGCCACGCCTTTGATCGCGGTATTGTCGCTCTCGGTCCCTCCGCTGGTAAAGATGATCTCTGCCGGGGACGCCCCCAGGACCGAGGCTAGCCTCGTCCTGGCTTCATCGAGATGCACCCTTACCTCCTGTCCGAAGGAATGTGCGCTGGATGGATTACCAAAAAGCTCTGAAAAAAAGGGCAGCAGCTTATCCCTGACTTCCGGCCTTATGGGTGTAGTTGCATTGTGATCCAGGTAGATTCTAGGCATGGTGAGTCTCCATCTCCTTTTCAAGTGCCTGTGCGTCCCTCATGAGGTCCGCCAGTGTTATGGAATTCAGGAATTCGTGGACTTTTCTGGAAAGATCTTCCCAGAGGTGGTGGGTGATGCACTCACGGTAACGCCTGCAGACCGTGTCGTCCGATATTTCGTCTGTACACAGGAAAAAGTTTTCCTCCCCTTCCACGGCCCTGATGATATCACCTATGGGAAGATTTACAGGATTGCGCGCCAGGATATAGCCGCCTCCCGGGCCTTTTCTGCCCTTGACAACGTCGATCTTTTTCAGCCTTGAGAAAAGCTGCTCGAGGTAGGCGTGGGAGATCCCCTCCCGCTCCGATATGTCCGAAAGGCGTACAGGCCTGCCATCCCCGGAGTTCTGGCACAGGTCGAGAAGAGCTCTTATCGTATAGCTGGCCCTGGTTGTTATCTTCATTTACTCTGGGCCCGTCCTCTATCATCAATTTCTTTGGCAGCCCTCTCGATGGTCTTTCTGACGAGCCCGTCCAGTCTGCACTGAATCTCCTCGAACCTCTCCTGGTCCTGATCGCCCTTGTCGCTGAGATCATTGAGCCTCCTGTGGAGGAGGTTGACATGTTCCATCAGGCAGGAAAAAGCCTGGGCGACTGGGTCGGGCATCACACCATGGTCCAAATCGACCTGGTCAACCTTTTCTCCCTCCTTGATTACCACCCTGCCCGGGATGCCGACCACGGTAGAATTTGGAGGAACCTCCTTGACCACGACTGAATTCGCGCCTATCCGGCTGTTCTCGCCCACTTCGAAGGGGCCGAGAACCTTTGATCCCGCCCCGACAACGACGTTGTTGCGGAGGGTAGGATGCCGTTTTTCCTTTTTGAGGCTGACACCTCCGAGGGTTACGCCCTGATAAAGTGTTACATTATCGTGTATCTCGGCCGTTTCGCCGATAACAACCCCCATACCGTGATCAATGAAAAACCCTTTTCCGATCTTCACAGCGGGGTGTATCTCAATACCGGTGAGAAATCTGCCTATGTGGGATACGAACCTGGACAGGAAGAGCAGCCTCCATTTCCAGAGCCGATTTGCGATCCTGTAGAAGAAAACGGCGTGAAACCCCGGGTAGCTGAAAATGACATCCAGCGCCGACCGGCAAGCCGGATCCCTGTCTTTAACCGCCTGTATATCAGACCTGATCTTGTTGAACATGTACCCTCCCCACAATTACCTACAATTTAGTTTGGTTATTGTGAAAGCTAACTTAACCAACCTGGTTTGTCAAGTATTAAGGCCCTGATTTTCCCCTCGACTTTACTCGGTAATAATAGCAGGCGATGGGCTACGGGCAGCAGGCTGTAGGCCCTTCGACTTATCAGGGACTATGCTCAGGGCAGGCTGTAAGCTGTAGACTATGGGCAATGGGCTTTAGGCAAGAGGCAGAAGGCAGGAGTAACGGGGTTTATCCCTCGCCTTCAACTTCAAGATACCGGTCCAGTACTTTCAATCGATGTGGCCCCACTCCCCTGACAGCCCGCAGCCTGTCAACAGATGGGAGCCACACCCTCTTGCTGATGAAAAAAAAGATCCTTTCAGCTGTTCCGGGTCCGATCCCGGGAATCATTTCAAGGTCCTTAATACCGACCCTGTTAAGGTCCATTGGCAGTCGCCAGACCCACCTTTCCTGCTGGCTCATAGGCCGGAGGACCCATCCCCGATATCCAAACTCTGCTTTGGAGGCGCGCGTCAGGATTTTACCCTCAACGGCATGGGCCGGTTCAAGACCCAGGGACTTCAGAGCGCTGACTACTGAGGTACCGGAAGGAAACGTGACTAATTTCCCCGACGGTGATGCGGTTGCATCAAGAACCCTGACAGATTCGACCGGCGGCCATCTGTCGGAAGTGCCGGTTGGAAGGATCAGGCGATCCGTCCAGGTCCTGTAATGTCCTGCAGCCAGCAGTAACAGGAAGCCGGCGATCAGAGCTCTGGCACGCCTGACGTGTCCCGTGTTGTTCATGTATGTGTTGAAGCAAGAATAATGCCGGCCTATGGCCGGAGTAAATAAAGCCAAAGTTTCTAGCTTCTGGTTTCTTGTTTACAGCCCCTGCCTATAGCCTGCCCTGAGCATCGTCCCTGATAAGTCGAAGGGCCAATTGCCAGATTTTCCAATATCTAATGCTCTAATACTCTAGGTTGACAACATCACGGGATGATCCCCTGCCTTCGCAGATACTCCAGCTGCCTGTGGAGGTAGTCGCGCTGGACATCCTGAGCTGGTTCTTCGTCCGGAGTCGGATCCCTCAAGGTCAACAGAGCTCTTCCAGTTGCGCCGTACTCCCGGCGAAGGGCGACGTATTCCTCAGGCAGGGTGTCCGGAACTTCCCGCCCCAGGAGGATGCTCCAGGCCAGGGTCCAGGCCCTGGCTACCGTGTCCATGTCGTAACCGCCGCCGCCGAGGGCCGCGACAGGGCCAGGATAAACCTTTTTTACCCGGCGAAGGCAGTACTCCAGGCTTGCTGTTGTCAGCACCAGGTGGGCAAGGGGATCTCCGGACATACAGTCTACACCGAGCTGCATAACTACCAGGTCGGGGGCAAAGGAGTTAAGGAGGGGAACGACTACTGCATCGAAAGCTTCCTGGTGCAGAGCGTCGGCTGTTCCCGGATGGAGGGGCACGTTTACACTAAAACCTTCGCCATCGCCCTCCCCGATTTCTTCAACATACCCTGTACCCGGGAACAGGTACTCAGGTGTCTCATGCAGCGATATGGTCAGGACCCTGTCTGATCTGTAAAATGCCTCCTGAACACCATCTCCATGGTGAGCGTCAAGATCTATATAGAGGATCCTTTTCCCGGCCTCTGCCTGCTCAGCTATGGCTGCGGCTGCATCGTTCAGGTAGCAGAACCCGGCTGCCCTTGAGAAGTGTGCGTGGTGAAAACCGCCCCCGGTGTGAAACGCTACCGACGCCTCACCCCTGATCGTTTCACGAACGGCCTTTAACGTTCCTCCACACACCAGCAGGCTAAGTTCAAACACGTTCTCGAATATGGGATTATCCGACAGACCAAGGCCGAATTCAAAGGCCTCGCTGAAGAATTCACCATCGTCAGCCTTTTTGAGGGCATCCACATAATCCTTTGAGTGAACCCGGAGGATATCCTTCTCTTCAGCCGGTTCGGGCTGGACAATTACCAGGTCGCTGCCCTCCAGAAGGCCACAGGACTCCATCAACCTGTTCGTCAGGTGGAGCCTCATAGGTCGCAGCGGATGATCTGCACCGTAGCTGAAGGATCTGTATCTCGGGCTGTATATGAGTAATTTTTCCATAACTTTCAGAGTATTGGAAATCATAATATTAGGCCATTAGAAATTGGGGTTCATCTCCAGTTTAGTTGGTCAAATACAAACATGGAACACTCATAATGCCGGGTTTTTCCTGCTACCAAATTACATGCGACAAACTCAACATTGAGACGTTCATTCCATATAGCCTGGCAGGGATTAAGAGGATAAGTGGGCTGGGTAAAACCAACACCGAGATGTTTATTTAGTACGGTTTGGCAGGGATGAAGGGGATTGGGGGGATGGGTTAAACCAACACCGAGATGTTTATTTAGTACGGTTTGGCAGGGATTAAGAGGATAAGTGGGATGGGTTAAACCAACACCGAGATGTTTATTTAGTACGGTTTGGCAGGGATGAAGGGGATTGGGGGGATGGGTTAAACCAACACCGAGATGTTTATTTAGTACGGTTTGGCAGGGATTAAGAGGATAAGTGGGCTGGGTTAAACCAACACCGAGACGTTGATTCTCTATTGTCTGGCAGGGATGAATTAATCCTTTTAATAAAAAAACCCTCACCCCGGATTGCTGCTGCTCCTTGATGCCCTGGATGAAAGTGAACTTTTA